>NZ_JAURWM010000224.1 GCF_030654915.1 Phenylobacterium sp.
TGACGTCGCAGACATAGACCCCGACCGGCAGGCGCTCCAAAAGCCCCGCCCAAGAACTGAATAGACGCTGCAGCGCCTGATCGCGGGACGGCGCAGGCGCCTCCCCAGCTAGCGCCGCGTCACGCACCAGCCGCACCCTGATATCGCCGATGGCTTCGAACGATGAACATTGGGGCCTCAATCCGGAAAGCGAGCGATTGTTCCGCCGAGTCGGTCGACTTGGCGACTCCGGGGGTGATAGTCACCCGACTGTCGCCCTGGAGTTACAGCCGCGCCCGCCTGTGGCGACGACTACTCCCGCCCCGCCTATCACCGTTACGACTAAACAGCGCATCACATGTCACCCCGTCAGGCCGTCCTGGGCGTCGAGAACGCCAGCTTCTTCTACGGCTCCAGCCGCGTCTTCGAGGGCGTGAGCTTTCAGCTCGATGACGCGCGCACCGCCCTGGTCGGCGAAAACGGCGCGGGAAAGTCGACCCTGCTCAAATGCCTGCTGGGCGAACTGGAATTGATCGACGGCCAGATCGTCCGCTCGCGCGGCTTGAAGATCGGCTACGTGCCGCAGGATGTCCCCAAAGGATTGGCCGAGCGCACCGTCCGCGAGGTGCTGGAAAGCGCCCTGCCCGTCACCGACGGCTCGGACGACTGGAAGGTCGACGTCCTGCTGGGCGAGATCGGCGTGTCCTACGAGACCGCGCAGCAGCCCTTCGGATCGCTCAGCGGCGGCTGGCAGCGGCTGATGCTGATCGCCGCGGCCGCCCGGCTGTCAGAGCCCGATCTGCTGATCCTCGACGAACCCACCAACCACCTGGACCTCTCCAACATCAACACCCTGGAGAGCTGGCTGGCCGACGACGACCGCCTGCCCATGCTGATCGTCAGCCACGACCGCGAGTTCCTGGAGCGCACCACCACCCGCACGCTGTTCCTGCGCGCCGACGGCGCCCACAGCTTCAAGACCCCCTTCATCGAGGCGCGCGAAGCCCTGCTGCAACGCGACGCCGCCGACGCCGTGCGGCGACAGGTCGAGTCCAAGGAGATCGAGCGGCTGCAGAAAGTCGCGGCCCGCTACCGCGTCTGGGGCGTCAAGAACGACAAGTTCCACAAGCGCGCCAAGGCCACCGAGAAGCGGATCGACCGGATCGAGGCCGAGCGCACCGGCGCCTATTCGGCCCGCGAGCGGCGGCTGGAGCTGCACGACGGCGAGATGGACGCCAAGGTCGCCCTGCGCGTCCAGAACTATGGCGTCACCACGCCGGACGGCGCGCGCAAGCTGTTCCACATCGACCGGCTGGCGGTGGCGAGCGGCGACCGGATCGCCCTGCTGGGCGTCAACGGGACCGGCAAGTCGATGCTGCTGGGCGCCCTGGCCCGCGCCTTCAACCCCGAGCTTGAGCACTATGACGGCCAGGCCCCGATCCGCTTCAACCCGCAGAGCCGGCTGGTCTATTTCGACCAGCGCATGGCCGCCCTGCCGCTGAAGACCAGCCTCGTCGACTACCTGACCGAAATCGACGGCGCGACCACCCGCGACGCCAACGCCCTGCTGGCCAAGGCCGGGTTCCCCTATGTGCGGATCAAGGGTCCGATCGGCGATCTCAGCCACGGCGAGCGCGCGCGGCTGACCTTCCTGCGCATGCAGCTTTCCAAGCCGAACCTCTACCTGCTCGACGAGCCGACCAACCACCTGGACATCGAAGGCCAGGAGGAGCTCGAGGCCCAGCTCGAAAGCTCGGACGTGGCCTGCCTGTTCGTCTCCCACGACCGCTACTTCACCCGTTCCGCCGCCACCCGGTTCCTGGAGATCCGCAAGGGCCGGCTGATCGAGGTGGATAGTCCCGACGAGTTCTTCGCGGCCCAATAGGCGCGCGCGGCGAAGCGCGCTAACCAAGGCGCATGCAGAAAGTGATCACTTGGGGTGGCCGGGCCGCCTTGCTCGTCGTCTTCGCGGTGTGCCTCGTCGGCGCGCTGGACCCGAACTACAACGCCCGCAAGTGGGCGCCGCCGGCCGACGCGACCATGCATGTCATCTACGGCTACCTGCTGACCGTGCTGACCATCGCCTCGCTTCCGCGCACCAAGCCCTGGCTGATCGGCGGCTTCTATCTGGCGCTCGGCGCCGGTCTGGAGATCACCCAGATCTTCGGCATCGTCTCGGGGACCTTCCAGATGAAGGACCTGATCGCCAATGTCGCCGGCGTGCTCGCGGCGCTGACGCCGCTCGCACTGGCCAAGCGCAAGGCCCGCTAGGCGTCCTGAAGGTAGAGGTCTCGGCCGGGCGAACGCACGTCCGCCGCCGGTTCGACCTCGACCTCCACCTCGGCGTTTTGGTCGAGATAGGCCAAGGCCGCGGCCGGCGTCGGCGCCGTTCTCAGCAGCTTGCGCGTACCTCTGCTGCGCAGCACCCGCGCGATCTGAGCCAGGCCCGGCAGGAACCCGCGCGTGTCATGCTTGGGCCACAACAGCCCGAAGGCGATGTCCACCGGACGGTCATCGATCGCCTCATAGGCCACGGGCTGGTTGAGCAGCAGGAGACAGGCGGTCGGCGCCGAGATGCCGGTGACCAAGGCATGCGGTATGGCGATGCCTGATCCGAAACCGGTGGATCCGGTCGCCTCGCGGGCGGCAAGCGCCTCTCCGATCGTCTGCTGATCGCCGCCGGTCGCGCGCGCGAGCAAGGTGGCGGCCCGAACCAGGACCGCGGCCTTATCCGGCGCCAAGACATCAAGCACGATGTCGCGTTCCGACAGAATGTCTCGGATCAGCATATTCTACTCCAAACCAACTCACGCGCCCCGCGATGCGTCTTCGCGGAGGACCCCGCCCGACTGAGGCGCAGCTTCACCTCCAACATGGGCCGCATTGGCGCGAAACGAAGGCGCGCCGGGTCGCAATCGCGTGAACGGAGCAGGCCCTACTCTGGCGAGGCGAGCGGGATCTGGCGGTACCAGGCCAGTTGCTCGCTGGTCGCCAGCAACCGCCCGTCACTCGACCAATAGCTGGAGCGTTCGTCCGAGGCGCCCCCGCCCCCGACCCGGCCCTCGCATTCGATCAGGATGAAATCGTCGCCCAGCGCGGCCAGCTCCTCGGCGCTGGCGTGCAGATAGACCGTCAGCGAGAGGGTCGTCGTCATCACCCGGTCCAGGGCGTACATGGCCCGCGGCGCTGAGTTGTCCGTCACCATCGCCAACAGCGCCTTGTCCCAGCTTCCGTTCCGAGGCCGCACCCAGGCCAGGGATCGTGAATCTCCGCCGGGCTTGGGCGGGAACCCGTCCAACGTCCGCCGCTCAAAAGCCGACGCCCCGAAATGCTCGGTTCCAGCCGGATGATCTGGCGTCGGCAGGTCCTGCGGCGGCGGCGCATGCGGCAGGCTCGCGAAGGCGAAGGGCGGGGTCGCCGGTCGACGCGCCAGGGTGACCATCCCGTGCACCCCGACGTCCTCGACGCCCTGCGGCCTAAGTTCGACTTCCCAGACCCCGATCGATCCGCCCTGCCGCAGGCGGCGCGTGCGGACATCCAGCTCTCCAGACGGCAGGCCCGCCGCATAGGTGAGGGTCATGGACAGCACCTCCCCCCGCGCCTCGGGTTCGGCCTCCAGCGCGCGGACGCACAGGCCAAGGGCGTAGCCGCCCCAAAGGCCGCCGCCGGGGTTGCGCCATTCCGGCGCCGCGAAGGTCGTCCAGCGCCCTGGGGCGAGCGCGCGAAGGGAGATGTCGTAGGCGGGATTCGAAGAGGTCTCTGACATTTCGACGTTCTAGCCAGTGGCCGCTTCGTCGCAAAGCCTGACCTCGTCGCCCACCCGCAACTAGCGGGGCGCTAGGACCGTGAAGCCATACTTGCGGAACACCGCCGCGGCCTGCGGGCCGCTCAGATAGGCCATGAACTTGGCGGCGTCGGGGTTCTTCGAGGCGGCGACCCGGGCGACCGGATAGACGATCTTCGGGTGGGTCCCTTCTGGGAACAGCCCAACGATCCGCACCTTCGGCTCCACCTTGGCGTCGGTGTCGTAGACGATCCCCAGCGGGCTCTCGCCGCGCGCCACATATTGCAGCGCCATGCGGACGTTCTCGGCCTGGGCGAGCTTGCCGGACACACCGCCCCAGACGCCGAGTGCGCTGAGCGAAGCCTTGGCGTACTTGCCGGCCGGCACATCGGGACCGGCCACCGCCAGGCGCCCGTCGCCCAGCGCCTTGGCCAGCGGCATTCCCTTCCCGATCTTCAAGGCTGCTCTGGAGTCGGCCGGCGCGATCAGCGCCAGACGGTTGGTCAGCAGGTCACGGCGGCTGGCGGCGACGATCAGCTTGCGGTCGGCCAGATAGTTCATCCAGTCGGTGTCGGCCGAGACGTAGATATCGGCCGGCGCCCCCTGCTCGATCTGCCGCGCGATGGCCGAGGACGCGGCATAGGAAAACCGGACGTCTCCGCCGCTCTTGGCGTATTGCGCCCCCACCTCGTCCAGGGCGTTCTTCAGCGAGGCGGCGGCGAACACCGTCACCGGGGCGGCCTGGGCCACGCTCGCCATCAGCGAGGCGGCGAGGACGGCGGCGATCCAACCAAGCAGTTTCATCGGTCTGTCCCTTGGTGTCGAGCGGCGGCGGGCTGGGCCGCGTTCAACGTGACACTCCGCGCCAGAACCGTGGTGACGAAGACAGGGGCTCGCATGGGCAAATCCTATTCGACGGCCAGGATAACGTGAGGCGCCTTGATCTGCGCGGCTCGCCGACCGCCAGCCCCATGGCCTGAGCGCTGTCGCGAGTGATGGTGGCGGTCAGGGTCTTGCCGTCGGCCAGCAACAGGGTGATCTCGCTGCTGACCGCGCCTACATAACGTGACTCCGCGACGATATCCAAGGCCGGCTGAAGAGGTCAGCCCAGGGCGGTGACCACCACGCCCAGCGCGGTGATGACCCCGCCCACGACCTGCCGGACGGTCAGCCGCTCCTTGAACAACCGACGGCCGACCGCGGCGGCGACCGGCAGTTCGATAACCCCGACCGCCCTCACCTGTCCCGCGGGCGCCAAGGCGAGCGCGCTGAACCAGAAGGCCGACGCCGCCGCGCCGCAGAAGCCGGCGCCCAACGACTCGCGCCATGACGCCGCCACCGCCCGCAGGGCCGCGGGTCGGGTGGCCGCCAGGATCGCGGTCAAGCCGAGCGACTGCAGCGCCTGGGCGACGCAGACCGCGGCCGTGGCGGCGTAGATCGGATGGGCCGGCTCCAGCGCCAGGCCCGCCTGCCGATAGGCGTTCAGCACCACCGCCATCGCCGCGCCCGAGGCGATGCCCAGGACCGATCCGGCCCACGCCCCCTTCGTCATGCCGCGCGAAGGCCAAGACAGGATGCCCAGGCCGACGGTGGTCGCCGCCAGGCCCATCCAGCCGCCGAGCCCCATGACGTCGCCGAACACAAACAACCCCAACAGTCCCGCCAACGGCAGGTTGGTCTGCTGCATGAAGGTCGCGACCGCAAAACCCGACCGGCGCATGGCGAGCAGCAGCAGCCCGGTCTGCACCACCTGCCCGAAGGCCCCGACCGAGATGGCGATCCAGAACCGCCACGAAGACTGCGGCGCGGCGCCTGGGGTCAGCAACGCCACAACGGCGAAGATGGCCAGGGCGAACGGCAACCCGAACAGGAAACGCACCAGCGTCGCGCCCCAGGGTCCGGCGTCGCCCACCAGGCCGCGCTGCAGCGCGTTGCGCGCCACCTGCAGCGGCGCGGCGGCCGCCGTCAGTAAGATCCACAGCATGAAATAGGTCCCACAACCCGCACGGCCGTCATCCCGGAAAGCGCGCGGCGCTTGTCCGGGACCCATTCGCACAGGCCTCTCCGAAGAGATTGATGTCTATGGATCCCGGCCTGGCGCATGGCGCCAGCCGGGATGAGCGCCTTGCCTAGAAGCCGCTGGCGATCGCCTCGGGGGCGGTCTTCTCTTTGCGGGCGAAGAGATTGTTGAGCGCGTTGACGTAGGCCTTGGCCGAAGCGGTCAGGGTGTCGGTGTCGGCGGCCTGGCCGGTGGCGATCCGGCCGTCTTCTTCAAGGCGCACGGAGACCTGGGCCTGGGCGTCGGTGCCCTCGGTCACGGCGTGCACCTGGAACAGGCGCAGCATGGCGGTGTGCGGCACCACCTCGTGGATGGCGTTGAACACCGCATCGACCGGGCCGTCGCCATTGGCGGTGGCCGAACGCTCGTCGCCGTCGACCGACACGGTCAGGGTGGCTTCCTGCGGGCCGTCAGTGCCGGCGATCACCCGCAGATGCTTGACTTGGATACGGTCGGCGCCCGAGGCCAGGGCGTCGTCGACCAGGGCCACGATGTCGTCGTCGAAGACGTGCTTCTTCTTGTCGGCCAGGTCCTTGAAGCGCTGGAAGGCTTCGTTCAGGGCGTTCTGGCCCAGTTCGTAGCCCAGTTCCTTCAGCTTCTCACGGAAGCCGGCTCGGCCGGCATGCTTGCCCATGACCAGGTTCGAGGCGCCCTGCCCGACGGTCTCGGGGCTCATGATCTCGTAGGTGCCGCGATCCTTCAGCATCCCGTCCTGGTGGATGCCGCTCTCGTGGGCGAAGGCGTTCTTGCCGACGATCGCCTTGTTGAACTGCACCGGGAAACCGGTGATCGCCGAAACATAACGACTGGCCCGCGTGATGTGCTGGGTCTCGACGCCCGTATAGTAGGGCAGAGCATCGCCGCGCACCTTCAGGGCCATGACGACCTCTTCCAGCGCCGCGTTGCCGGCCCGCTCGCCAATGCCGTTGATGGCGACTTCGATCTGCCGCGCCCCGCCTTGCACCCCGGCCAGGCTGTTGGCGACCGCCAGGCCCAGATCGTTATGGCAGTGGGTCGACAGGATGATCTCGTCGGCGCCCGGCACGTTCTCGATGATGTCGCGGAAGATGTCGGCGTATTCGCTAGGATAGGAGTAGCCGACGGTGTCGGGGATGTTCACCGTCTTGGCGCCGGCCTTGATCGCGGCCTCGACGCAACGGCGCAGGAAGTCCTGCTCTGTGCGCGTGGCGTCCTGGGCCGACCATTCGATGTCGTCGCACAGGTTGCGCGCGTGGGTCACCGACTTGGTGATCATCTCCAGGATGTCTTCCTGGCTGGCCTTCAGGATGTGGTCCCGGTGGCTCGGGCTGGTCGACAGGAAGGTGTGGATCCGGCCGCGCTTGGCCGGGCGGATCGCCTCGGCGCAGCGCTCAATGTCCGCCATGCCTGCCCGGGCCAGGCCGCAGATCGTGCTCTCGGTGACGATCTTGGAGACTTCACGGACGGCTTCGAAGTCGCCGTTCGAGGCGATCGGGAAGCCGGCTTCGATGACGTCGACCCGCATATCCTCGAGGATCTTGGCCAACTCCAGCTTCTCGTCCAGAGACATGGAGGCGCCAGGCGACTGCTCGCCGTCGCGCATGGTGGTGTCGAATACGATGACGCGATCACGCGAATCGCGAGCGGTGTCGATGGGGGCGGTGGTCATTTGCGAACTCTCTTCGCGGGTCATTCTATAGGGGCGGGCGACGGGTGATATCCCCTGAGCGCCCGGCCGCGAAGTCGCGCAGCCTAACGGGCCCAGGGGCGGCTAAGCCCCAGGTCGAGAAGAAGCAGGCTGTTCAGCTGCGTGCGCATGACGGGGTATCTACCCAAATAGGGCCCGCGCCGCAAGACTCTTGCGCAAAAACCGGCGCTATCGCCGCTGCAGAGCAAGAACTATCCCCTGGAACAGCCCGTGTCGTCAGGCTTGGGGTCAGTCCTTCCGGGGACCGCTGATCGCATCCTCGCGCGATTTCAACCAGTTGCGCGCGAACCAGCCGATCGCGATCCAGATCGCGGCGATCACCGCCAGGCCAAGGATGTGGCGCTGCCCCTCCCCCTTCAGAACCTGGACGATCGACGCCCCGGCGAAAGCGGTCAGCACGATCTTCGGAATGATCCCGATCGCGGTCCCGGCCGCGAAGTCGCGCATCCGCATCGGCGTCACCCCGGCCGCCATATTGACGACGATGAACGGCGCCGAGGGCACCAGCCGCACGATCAGGCTGGCCAGGAACCCGTTGCGGCCGACCAGGTCCATGAACCGCTGCATGCTCTCGCCCGACAACGTCTTCAGCGCCCGCGCCCCGGCCACCCGGCCCAGGTAAAAGCCCACCAGCGAGGAGACCATGGTCCCGATCCAGCTATAGGCGAAACCCGTCCAGGCCCCGAACGCCACGACCGCCGCGGCGATCAGCACGAACTGCGGCACGCCCACAAAGGCCAGCGCCGCGAAGGCCGTCACCGCGACCGGCAACGCCCACGGTCCGTTGGAGGCCAGGCCCAGCCAGCGTTCGACCGTGGCCTCGCCGTTGAAGCCCAGCACCTGGGCCCCGAACAGGAAGACCACGCCCACACCGCCAAACAGCACGAACGACACGAACACCGTGCGCCAAGCCTTGGCGTCCATTTCGTAGATGAAGCGGAAGATGCGGCCCATGAGCCTCCCGTCGCCTTTTCGGCCGCTGGGGTCAAGGCGGGGTCCCCGCCATGACCACGAGCGCATCAGTCGCCCGATGCAGGCAGTCCAAGAAACTGGAACGGCTTAGAGGGCTTGAAGTCTTTGGCGACTTCGCCAGCGAAGACGTTGCGCTGATCCTCGCCGAGATCGAGTTTGAGGACCGCGGCGCGGGGCGAGAAGTCCAGCTTCTTCAGATCGACCCAGAAGGTGTTCGGGGTGAGCGCGGACTCAAAGAAGTAGAGCTTGCGCCTGTGGTCGGCGACGGTTCTCCAACGCGTGGAGGAAATGTTGGGCTCATCTGGCGTCGTAATGCCGAAAGGCACTGAAGCATTGCGGATCACACTGAACACGCTGGCCAGGGCATGGACCGGGTCCTGGCTCTTGGGGATCGCGTTGATGTAGAACGAGGCGCGCGCAAAGCGGTCCGCCGACCGATTGGTCCCTGGCAGGAAAACCACGCCGCCGATGTGCTTCCAGTATTCGTTCAGGGCGAGCTGTTCTTCGAAAATCGGAGAGTTCGTCATCACCTGATACTTGCGGTCGTGGTGAATGACCTGCTTGCCGCCGATGTACTCGACAATGGCGCTGTCGCCGCTGGCGTCCGACATTGACAGGTGCAACGTCGCCAGTCGGTTCTCGCCCGGAACATTGTCCGTCACCACGGTGAACGGCTCCCGTCTCAGGGCGTCCACCGCCTCCTGCACGGTGGCGAAATTGTCGAGCACATACTGCGCCCAGGCCGCGATGGTCAGGCCCGGTTTCGACTTGTCGAGCGTAGGATAGCCGGACTCCACCAGCCAAAGCAGGTTGGCCGATAGGCCCGCCTCGTTCATTCCATCGGTTGTCGAGATGTCGTAGCCGCTCGCAACGACGCTGCCGTACTTTGAAGTCCACTTGATCGAGTTCGGCCCCGCCTCGCCGCTACGGGCCATGCCTCGCGGGAAGACCCAGAGGTTCGTCCCGACATCCACCTTCCAGTCCATCGACCGAGCCGTGATCACATCGCCGTCGGCGCCCAGATAGACCACTCGGGTGCAAGCCTGGGCCATGGCGGGCGCGAGAACGAGAGCTGCCGACGCAACTACGGCAGGCAGGTACGCGAGAATCGAACTCCACATCGCTTCACCTCTGGTCAGGACAATGGCGGCGCGCGCCAAGGCGCCAGAACAACGTTCACAGACGTCAGCTTCCATGTTGTTCTCGTCGGCGTCGAGTAGGTGGACACCCCAATAGCCGCCTGATGCACCCGCACAGCCGCTTAGGGCCTTGCCGCCGAAACCAAAGCAACCCGGCGTTTGGCTCCCTTTTCAGCCCTCAAACGCAAACCGCCGCGGCGAAACGCCGTTCCCCGTCCGAACTCGGGTTTGCCTCGGCCCTGCCATCGGCTAAACCCCGCGCGTTTCCTTTCATTCCTCGCCTGGGAGTCTCCCCGCCATGTCGCTCGAATCCGCTGCGCTGTCCCGCGTCAAGCCGTCCGCCACCCTGGCGGCGGATGCGAAAGCACGTGAGCTGAAAGCGCAAGGCCGTGACGTGATTTCCCTGGCCGCGGGCGAACCTGACTTCGACACGCCGGACAACATCAAGGAAGCCGCCATCAAGGCGATCCGCGACGGCAAGACGAAGTACACCAATGTCGACGGCATCGTTGAGCTCAAGGAAGCCATCGTCGCCAAGTTCCAGCGCGAGAACGGCCTGACCTACAAGACCAGCCAGGTGAACGTGTCTCCCGGCGGCAAGCCGGTCATCTGGAACGCGATGATCTCGACGCTGAACCCCGGCGACGAAGTGATCATCCCGACGCCGTACTGGGTCAGCTACTGGGACATCGTGCTGCTGGCCGGCGGCACGCCCAAGGCCGTGCCGACCACCGCCGGCACCGGCTTCAAGCTGCAGCCCGCCGACCTGGAAGCGGCCATCACGCCGAAGACCAAGTGGGTGTTCTTGAACTCGCCGTCCAACCCTTCGGGCGCGGCCTACACCAAGGCGGAGCTGCGCGGCATCGCCGACGTGCTGCTGCGCCATCCGCACGTCTGGATCTTGACCGACGACATGTACGAACACCTGGTGTTCGGCGACTTCCAGTTCTGGACCATCGC
>NZ_JAURWM010000225.1 GCF_030654915.1 Phenylobacterium sp.
ACATCATGGTGGTGTCGATCAGGTGGAAACCAACACGGCCCGGAGCGCCAAAATGGGGCGCTTCTGAAGGGTCGAGTCGGATCAGATTCTCAGAGTGCGCATCGGTGACGTCGAACACGCGCCGCCTCCCTCACATTAGGACGTAACGACTAACGAACGTCGGGCGGTTTGGTTCTGGCGGTGCGGCGGATGAGATCGAAAATAGTGGGCGGCGATGGATGCTCCCCGCGGGGGAGCATCCGATTGGGACAGTCAGTCGCCCTGTGGCCGGGCTTCACCCGCCGCGCGGACCAGTTGAACGAACTCCGCGCGTAGGCCGTAGGGATCTTCGCCGCGCGCGCCTTGGGCCAGGTCGGTGACCTGCGTCCAGCCGAAGCTGGGTTCGAGCCTCGGATCGGCCTTGAGCATCTGGCCGAAGGCGGCGACCGCCAGCCCCCAGCGGGCCGCTTCCGGCGCGGCTTGGACGCTCGAATAGGTGTCGCGGGCGCCGATCGGCCGCTCCATGAGCTTCGACGTTCTCTGTCCGGGCAACTTGTAGCGCACCTTGAGATAGGCCAATTCGCCCGTGGTGACCGGCGCCGGGGCCTTGCGGTTTCCATAGCGCAGAGGGTCGCTGGAGGGCCGCGCCCCGACTGGCGTGATCTCGTAAAGCGCGGTCACCGAGGCGCCTGAGCCGACCTCGCCGGCGTCGACCTGGTCGTTGTTGAAGTCCTCGCGCGCCAGCAGGCGGGTCTCGTAACCGATCAGGCGGTACTCGCTGACGGTGGCGGGATTGAACTCGACCTGGATCTTCACGTCGTCGGCGATGGGGAACAGTGAACTGGCGAAATCCTCGCGGAAGAGCTTCCGAGCCTCGTTCAGGGTGTCGATATAGGCTGCGGTCCCGTTGCCGTTCTGGGCCAGGGTCTGCATCATCACATCGTTGTAGTTGCCACGTCCGAAGCCGTAGACCGACAGATAGACCCCTTCCTTGCGCTTGTCGGCCACCACGTCCTTCAGCTTGGCCGGATCGGCGACCCCGACATTGAAGTCGCCGTCGGTCAGCAGGATCACCCGGTTTACCGCCCTGGCGTCGAAGTTCTGGCGGGCCAGATCGTAGGCCAGGGTCAGGCCCTCGCCGCCGGCCGTGGAGCCGCCGGCTCGCAGGGATTGCAGGGCGCACCGCACCTTCAGCTTGCTGCGCCCATCGGTGGGGGCGAGCACCGCTCCGGCCGACCCGGCATAGGCGACAATCGCCACCCGGTCCTGCGGCCGAAGCTGATCGACCAGCAGGTTCAGCGCCTTGGTCGCCAGCGGCAGGCGATCCTGGCTCCACATCGAGCCGGAGGTGTCGACCAGGAAGACCAGATTCAGCGGCGGTTGCCCGGCGCGGGGCATGTCGTAGCCCTGCAGACCGATCTGGACGATCTGGCGCTGGCTGGACCACGGCGAGGGCGTCACCGCCACGAAGGATTGGAAGGGCACGGCGCGGCCGGCGGGCTTGGCGTAGCCGTAGTCGAAATAGTTCACCAGCTCCTCGACCCGCACCGCGTCCGAGGGCGGGCGGCGGCCGTCGTTCAGGAAGCGCCGGACATTGGCGTAGGAGGCGGTGTCGACATCCACCGAGAAGGTCGAGACCGGTTCCACGGCGACCCTTTTGATCGGATTGGCGACCGCGCCGGGATAACGCTCGGTCTCCATCGCGCGGTGTGAGCCGCCGAGGACGATTTGCGGGCGGGAAGGGGCCGGCGGCGCCATGCGCTGGCTCTCAAGCGCTGAGGCGACCGGCGGGATCGGCAGCGGCGGGATTGTCGGGAGCCCTAGCTGGGAAGCGGGCGGCGGAGCCCTGGAATAGATCGGTCCCCCCGCCGGATGCCCACGCGGCGACCCGCCATAGCCTCCGGTCGCGGCCGGCGCGAAGCCCAGGGCCTCGCAAGCCGCGGGCGTGGGATCGCCGTCGCGGATAGCCGGCTGGGCCATGGGAGCGGACGGCGCCGCGACGAGCCCAATAAGGGCGAGCATCGATACGCTACGGGAAACGTTAGGCGCCGACATAGCGATCCTCGCTTTCAAAAAGTCTTCAAGGCTCAGCTTGGCGCTCGCCTTGCGGCGAAATCTCGACCTGATCGCGGCTTGGCCGCGGCAAGGCGAGGTTGATCGCGGGCGAACAGGCGTGGATCGCCCACCTTCCACCTCTAGGCGACCCCCAAGGGGCCGTCTAACAAGGGCGATGCTTCCGACATTTCACGATGGATCCCTTGCTGGTTTGGCCGTCGCCGCTCAGGGGGCGACCTTGTCCGTGCTCCGCTCCGATGGAGTGTCATGGCGGATCGAGCTGTTTGGGGTTCGGTATCTCAGGGCCGATGAGTTCCGCGAAGGCAACATCATCTGCAACCTTGAGGCCTACTCAGGCACGCAGCCGCCTCGATCGGTGATCGAGAGCCTTCTTGGCGCGCCGCAGGAGAACGTGGCGGGTGAATATTCGGAGAAGCACCGCGTCTTCATTGATCAGATGATCGCACATGTCATTGAGGGGCGGCTGACCTTGGTCGTGCTCACGCCTTCCTACGGCTGCGAGCTATCCGCCCTCTGCGAGAGGCTGAAGGCATCAGCGGTCGACTAAGCGTTTGAGCGACCGGGCATGAGGGCCAGCTCATCAAGCTAGACGGCTTGTTCGCCGCGCCGGCCAGCGCCTGATAGCGCCGGCCGGTTCGGAGTCGAGACTCAGCGCGCCTGGTCGACGTCG
>NZ_JAURWM010000230.1 GCF_030654915.1 Phenylobacterium sp.
TCGATGACGCGGATGTCGCTCACACCGGCCTCGCGCAGCCGCGCCGCCGCCAGCAAGCCGCCGAAGCCGCCGCCGATCACCACCACCTCGACCTCGTCGGTCAGCGGCTCGCGGGTGAAGCCGGGCGCGACATAGGGATCATCCAGGTAGTGAGCGAAGTCGCCGGCGATCTCCTGGTACTGGGCGTTGCCCTCCGTCCGCAGGCGCTTGTCGCGCTCGACGCGGTACTTCTCGCGCAGTTTGTCGGGATCGAACCCAAGCCCGCTCACCGCCTGGGTGGTGTCTGCTGAATCGGCCATGCGTTCCTCCCGAGAACATTTGACCTGATCCAACGTTCGATCACCTTGGGGAAGGCAACTGCCGATGCGAGCCTATCGCCGGGCCGGCCTCAAGGCGGCCAGCCGCCCATCAGGGCCATACCGGCGAGGACGAAGACAGCGACAAACACCGTCGTGCCGACCAGCACCAGGATCGGCCGCCACCCGACCTTGGCCAGGTCGCCCAACGCGGTCTTGGCGCCGAGCGCGGCGATGGCGGCGACCAGGCACCAGCGCGAGGCGTCCTGCAACGGATCGCGGATCCAGTCGCCGACCACCCCGGTGGAATTGATCGCCACCAGGACGGCGAAGGCGATCAGGAAGACCGGAATCAACGGAGGCCGCTTGGCGTGGGCCTCGGCCGAGCGGCGGTAGATCAGCGAGACGATCACCACCGCCGGCAGCAGCAAGGCCACCCGGAACAGCTTGACGATGGTCGCGGTGTCGCCCGCCTCGGGCGAGACGCTGTAGCCCGCACCCACCACCTGGGCGACATCGTGGATGGTGGCGCCGAAGAACATGCCGGCCGCGACATCGCTGAAGTGCAGCATGGCCGCGAGCGTCGGATAGAGGATCATCGCCAAGGTCGAAAGAGTGGTGACGCCCACCACCGTCAGCACCACGTCACGCTCGTGCGTCTCGCTGCGCGGCAACACCGAGGCGATCGCCAGGGCGGCCGAGGCGCCGCAGATCGCGACCGCGCCGCCCATCAGGATTCCCAGCGGACCCCTCAGCTTCATTGAGCGCGCCATCAACCAGCCCACCAGAATGGTCAGGACGACGGCGACCGCGGTGAGGGTGAGAGCCCCGGCCCCGACCGAGCGGACCTGATCGAAGGTGATGCGCATGCCCAGCAGCGCCACGCCGATGCGCAGGATCTGACGGGCGGCGAAATCGATGCCCGGGCGGCAGCGGGGATCATCGCCCGTGAAGTTCACCGCCATGCCCAGCAGCAGGGCGAACAACATGACCGGCGCCTTGTAGTGCTCGGAGAGCCATTGCGCCGCCAGGGCGACGAGACCGGCGATGAGCACGCCCGGCGCATATCGCCGCACCTTTGCGACCAGGCTCTCACGCGGACCAGGCGTCCCGCCCAGCCGATCTGGCGCGCCTTCCAGCGAGTCCAGGGAGCGAAATGCAAGATCGCCGACATCATCGCGCATCATGGCGAACTCGCTGGTTGAGCCGGATCGCGGCGCGGCCTCGAACAATAGATGCGCCCGGTCATCAGCAGCAAGCCGCCCGAACCCCATGCGGTCCAAGACGTCAATTGCAAATCGTTCTTATTAACGCCTATAGAGCCCCTCACAACGATAGTCGGGGATGCAGATGGCTTTGAGAACGGCGAGCGCGGCGCGTGTACGGGGTGTCCATCTGGCGGCTGGAGCGAGCTTGATCGCCCTGGCTTTCGGCACGCAGGCCTTCGCCCAGACCAAGAGCGGCCCGACCGAGGTGTCCGAATTGGTCATCACCGCGGCCCGCACCACCCTGCCGGCCAGCGCCCTGCCGATGACCGTCGACATCGTCGACGCCGACACGCTGTCGCAACAGGTGTCGATCAGCGGCTCGGTGGTCGATGCGATCTCCTCGCTCTCCCCATCGTTCTCGCCAACCCGCCAGAAGCTGTCGGGCAGCGGCGAGACCCTGCGCGGCCGCTCGCCGCTGTTCGCCATCAACGGCATTCCGCAATCGACCCCGATCCGCGACGGCTCGCGCGACGGCTTCACCATCGACCCGTTCTTCATCGACCATGTCGAACTGATCTACGGGTCGAACGCCTTGCAGGGCATCGGCGCCACCGGAGGTGTGGTCAATCAGGTGACGGTCGGACCGCCCAAGGAGGACGGCCTGTCGGGCAGGATCCTGGCCCAGGTCAGCAGCGACACCCGGTTCCACGGCGATGGCCTGGGCTGGAAGACGGCGGGTCTGGCGGGTTATCGCGCCGGGGCCTTCGACGCCACGCTGGGCCTCGCCTATGAATCCCGCGGCGCCTTCTATGACGGCCGTGGCCGGCGGATCGGCGTCGACAACACCCAGGGCGAGATCCAGGACTCCACCAGCACCTCGATCTTCGGCCGCTTCGGCTGGCAGATCGACGAGAGCCTTCGCATCGACCTGGTCGCCAACCGCTTCGAACTGAAGGGCGACGGCGACTATGTGATCATCGCCGGGGACCGCACCAAGAACCGCCCCGCCAGCAGCATGCGCGGGACCATCCAGGGGCGGCCCGCAGCCAATCGCGTCGAGACGCTGTCGGTGGCGGTGACCGACGACGACCTGGTTGGCGGCGACCTAACCGCCCAGTTCTTCTACAACCGCTCGCGCGACACCTTCGGGGGCGACCGCAGCGCCACCTTCCAGGACGCCCGCCTCGCCCCGATCGGCACGCTGTTCGACCAATCGTCGAACCAGTCGGAAAAGATGGGCGCGAGGATCGGATATGAGCGAGAAATTCCGTTCGTGCCGGGCCTGAACACCACCTTCGGCCTCGACACCATGAAGGACCGCACCGAGCAGTCGCTCATTCAGACGAAGCGCGCCTGGGTGCCGCCGACCCAGTTCCAAAGTATCGCGCCGTTCGTCCAGGCCAATCTGGCGCTGCTGGACGACAGGCTGCACCTGGCCGGGGGCCTGCGCTACGAGTCGGTGACCTTGAAGGTCAGCGACTACACGACCCTGGCCTCCTACGGCTCGCGCGCGGTAGGCGGCGGCGATCCATCCTTCGAGGCGACCCTGCTGAACGGCGGCATCGTGGTGAAGCCGACCCAATCCCTGCGCCTCTACGCCAGCTACGCCGAGGGCTACACCGTGCCCGACGTCGGCCGGATCCTGCGGGGCGTGAACCGCGACGGCGTCGACGTGGACAGCTTCCTCGACATCAATCCGGTAGTCTCCGACAACCAGGAGATCGGGGCCGAGTGGAAGCGCGGCCCCATCGAGGCGACCGCCGCCTATTTCTGGTCGACCTCCAAGCTTGGCCAACTGCTGGTGCTCAACCCCGCGACCGCCGTCTACGACGTCCAGCGGCAACGGGTGGAGATCGAGGGCCTGGAGCTGAACGTCACGGCCAAGACGCCGGTCCCCGGCGTCACCGCCTCAGCCGGCTACGCCAAGCTGAAGGGCCGCGCTGACAGCAACGGCGACGGCTCGACCGATATCGACCTCGACGGGGCGAACATTTCGCCCGACCGCTTCAACTTCGCGCTCAGCTACCAGCAAGGGCCGCTGGCCGCGCGCCTGCAAAGCCAGACCTATCTGCAGCGCAGCTACGAGGGCGCCGATCCGCGCAACAACTTCCAGGGCTACACCCTGGTCGACGCCACCGTCCGCTACTCGGCGCCGGCCGGCGACGTGTTCTTCAGCGTCCAGAACCTGTTTGACGAGCAGTACCTCAGCTACAGCTCCGACACCTCCAACCCAGCCGACAATCTGCGCTACTTCGCCGGTCGCGGGCGGGTCTTCACCCTCGGTCTGGAACGCCGCTTCTGATGTCGATCCTGCGTCTCGCGCACCGGTGGGCCGGCGGGCTGATCGGCCTGTTCCTGGCCATACTGGGGTTGAGCGGCGCCATGCTGGTCCACAAGGACGACTGGCTGCGGCTCACCACGCCCCACGCCGCCGAAGCGCAGATGCAGGACACCGCCACCCTGGCCGCCGCGGTCCAGAGGATCTTCGAAGATCCCGACCCGCCGCGCTCCATCGTGCTGGCCAGCGAGCGCCTGGGGCTGCACCGGCTGTCCTATATCGACAAGGAACGGGGGGCCTATGCCGACCAGACCGGCGAGATCGTCGCGCAATGGTCCTCGAAATGGGAGCGGCCGGAGATCTGGCTGTTCGACCTGCACCACTATCTGTTGGTCGGCGACACGGGAAAATTCGTCGCCGGAGCCCTGGGGCTGGCGGGCCTCGCTTTTGTCATCACCGGGGTGATCCTCTGGTGGCCGACCCGGCGGCTGTTCACCTTCAGTCTATGGCCCGCGAAGATGTCGCGCGCCGCCGTGGTTCGCCAGCACCGCGACCTCGGCGTGCTCGTCGCGCCGCTGTTGTTCATCTCGCTGCTGACCGGCGTCGCCATGACCCTTCCCAAGGTCGAGGAGGTGATGCTCGCCCCCTTCTCAAGCCCCACCGAGATGAAGGCGTCTGAAGGCGCGCCGAAAGCCAAGGGCGGGCCGTTGGCCCCCGACACCGATTGGCTGGAATTGCTGAACGCCACACGAGCGCAGTATCCGGGCGCTGAGATCCGCACCATCGGCCTGCCGACCAAGCCGGGCGCGCTGATCTCGGTCAGGCTACGCCAGCAGGCCGAGTGGCTGCCAAACGGCCGGACCATGTTCTGGTTCGATCCCGCCACCGCCCAGCAGGTCGCCACCCGCAACGCCCAGACCCTGCCGACCGGGCTGCGGATCGCCAATCTGGAATACCCGATCCATGCCGCCAAGGTCGGCGGCCTGCCCTATCGGCTGGTCATGACCGTGTCAGGCCTGGCTCTGGCGCTGCTCGGAAGCCTCGCCGTCTACACCTTCTGGGCCAACCCGAAATTCCAGAAGCGCAAGCGGCCCTCGACCCCGCACGCTCGGGCCTAACCCTTGTCACCGCGCGGCTCTCCGCCGGTCGCGGCCAGGGCGATGGTGGTCAGGGCGTGGCGGCGCCCACGGTGTAATGCACCTGGGCGCCGGGTCCGAGCGGCAGGTCCAGCAACACCCACCCCACGGTCATACCGATCCCGACCACCATGAACGACAGGGCATAGGGCAGCATCAGCGCCAGCAACGACCCCACTCCAACCCCGCGGTCCCATCGTTGGCCGAAGGCCAGGATGAGCGGGAAGTAGCTCATCAGAGGGGTCATGATATTGGTATAGCTGTCGCCCATTCGGTAGGCGGCCGTGGTCATCTCGGGACTGATGCCAAGGAGCATGAACATCGGGACGACCACCGGTGAGAGCGCGCTCCACTTCGCCGAGGCCGAGCCGATGAAGAGGTCCAGAAACGACGAAAGCAGCAGGACGCAGACCAACAGCAGCGCCGGCGGCAGGGCCATCGCTTGCAGCGCCTCTGCGCCGTTGATCGCGATGATCGGGCCGATCCTCGACCAATTGAACATCGCGACGAAGTGGGCGGCGAAGAACACGAAGACCAGGTAGGGCGCCATCGTCCGCACCCCGTGCTGCATCATCTCCACCACGTCGTTCGCCGACTTCACCGCGCCGGTGGCTCGACCAAAGGCGACGCCTGTAAGCAGAAACAGCAGGAAGAACCCCGCCACCAGGGAGCCGTAGAGCGGCTGCAGGCGAGCGGGTCCTTCAGCCTCTTGGTTGATGAACGGGGTGTATCCAGGCCAGAGGGCCAGCGCCGCGAAAGCGCCGATGACAAGCAGGGTGACCAGGCCGGCGCGGCGCAGCCCCTTGTGCTCGGCGGCGGTGAGGTCGGCCTTCTCCAGATCCGCGCGCAGGTCGTCATCGACCACGCCGTTCCAAGGACCGAGGCGCGGTTCAATGACCCGATCGGTGACGTACCAGATGATCGGCGTGAACAGCACGACGATGGCGCAGATATAGTACCAGTTGCCGAGGGGGTTCATCGTCCAGTCCGGCTGAACGATCCGCGCGGCTTCCTGGGTGAAGCTCAGCAACAGGACGTCGATCTGCCCAGGCATGAGATTGCCGGCATAGCCTCCCGACACCGCTGCAAAGGCCGCCGCCAGCCCCGCGAGCGGGTGACGGCCGGCGACGGCGAAGGTAATCGCGGCCAGCGGAATGAACACAACATAGGCGGCGTCGGAAGCATGGTGAGACACCATGCCGATCACCGCCACGATCGGTGTCAACAGGGCCTTGTTGGCGTTGCCCAGCGAGGCCCGGATAAGCGCGGAAAACAATCCCGAGCGCTCAGCCACCGCTGCGCCGAGCATGATCGTGAGCACCAGGCCCAGCGGCGCAAAACCAGCGAAGGTGCGCGGCATCTCTATGAAGAGGCGGGCGATGTTCTCCGCGGAGAACAGGCTTGAAGCCCGGTAGGTCAGTATCCCGTTCGCCAGTTCGGCGTGCTCGGGCGCCTTCGTGCCCGAATAGGGAAGCGCCGCTTGCCATCCCAACGCCGCACCGAGCCACGAAAGCAGCATCAATGCGAAGATCAGATAGAGAAAAATGATCGTTGGATCGGGGAGCAAGTTGCCCGCGCGTTCGATCGCCCCCAGTAGGCCACGCTGTCGGTCGGATCTGCGTTCATCGCTCATGGGGGACTATTGCTCCGGCTTCACCACACCGCCACTCCGATAGGGCGGCGGTGTGTCTGGTCAAGCCTGAAGCCCCGCCCGCACCAAAAGGGCGACAGGAAGAGGCTCCTGACGCCAGATTTTTGGAAGCGGTCCCCGCTGAGAGACCGTCCTAGACGTCGACCTCGGCGTCGAGGGCGTTTTCCTGGATGAACTCGCGGCGCGGCTCGACCAGGTCGCCCATCAGGCGGGTGAACATGTCGTCGGCGTCGTCGGCGTGATTGACCCGGACCTGCAGCAAGGTGCGAGCGTCAGCGTCCAGGGTGGTTTCCCAGAGCTGGTCGGGGTTCATCTCGCCCAGGCCCTTATAGCGTTGGACCGACAGGCCGCGACGGCCCGCCTCCATCACCGCGTTGAACAGGTCGAGCGGGCCACGCACGGTGGCGGTCTTGTCCTTACGGGTGAAGGTGGCCACACCCTCGAAGGTCTCGACCATCGCCGCGGCGCGTTCCGACAGGCGGCGCGCGTCGGCGGCGCCGAGCAGCAACTCGTCCAGCACGATCCGCTCGGACACACCGCGCTTGATCCGCGAGAAGACATAGCCGCCGGTCACGGCCTTTTCGCCGGTCCAGGCGCCGTCGCCCTCCTCGGCGTAGAGATCCAGGCGCCCCGCCGCCTTGGCCACGTCCCCGCCGTCGTCCGACAGCAGGCCGGCGATGGCGGCCTGTTCGATGGCGAAGGCCGGGGCGCGCGACGACAGCCGCTCGACATTGGCCTTGGCGCCGCGGGCGCTCTGCACCAGCGCCAGCAGATCGGCGCCGACCAGGCGTTCGCCCGAGGACAGGTCCAGGGTCGCGCCCTCGACGCCCTCGTCGATCAGGTAGTTTTCTAGCTCGGAATCGTCCTTCAGATACCGGGACTGCCGGCTCTTGGTCGCCTTATAGAGCGGCGGCTGGGCGATATAGAGATAGCCCCGCTCGATCACCTCCGGCATCTGCCGGTAGAAGAAGGTCAGCAGCAGGGTGCGGATGTGGGCGCCGTCGACGTCGGCGTCGGTCATGATGACGATCTTGTGGTAGCGCAGCTTCTCGATGTTGAAGTCGTCGCGGCCGATGCCGGCGCCCAGCGCGGTGATCAGGGTGCCGATCTGATCGGACGACAGCATCTTGTCGAAGCGCGCCCGCTCGACGTTCAAGATCTTGCCGCGCAGCGGCAGGATCGCCTGGTTCTCACGGTTGCGCGCCTGCTTGGCCGAGCCGCCGGCGGAGTCGCCCTCGACCAGGAAGACTTCAGACTTGGCCGGGTCCTTCTCCGAGCAGTCGGCCAGCTTGCCGGGCAGCGAGGTGATGTCGAGCGCCGACTTACGACGCGTCAGTTCGCGGGCCTTGCGCGCCGCTTCGCGGGCGGCGGCGGCCTCGGCGATCTTCTGGACGATCAGCTTGGCTTCGTTCGGGTGTTCTTCGAACCAGCTGCTGATGCCCTCGGACACCAGGTTTTCCACCGCCGGGCGCACCTCGGAGGAGACCAGCTTGTCCTTGGTCTGGGAGGAGAACTTTGGGTCCGGAACCTTGACCGACAGCACGCAG
>NZ_JAURWM010000239.1 GCF_030654915.1 Phenylobacterium sp.
AGCTGGCGTCGAAGGCGCCCAGTTCGGCCTGGAAGACGCCGACATCGACGACGCAGGAGGGTGAACCTTTTCCAGGCCTGTCGGGGCAGAAGTCACGGCGCTCGGACGATGTCTGGGCCTGGGCCGAGGCGGCGAACGCGAGGCTTGCGAGGACCGCGGCGGAAATGGCTTGAAGCGAACGGTGACGCATCGGAACTTCCCAGATCGCCAAGGCGAGCGCCTTAGCCCTTTGCCGCCGTCGTGGCGGCGGCTTGCTTGGCGGCCGGCGCGGGGGCTTTGGCCGTTCCGACCGGAGCCGGCTTCTCGCGGAAGCGCGCTTTCATTTTCTCGACCCAACCGGCGAACGCCTCGTTGTCGGCGGTGACGCGGCTAAAGTCGCCGACCGAGAGCTGTCCGTCCTGCATGCCCGACAGCGCCACGCGAAGGGCCTCGGGATTGCGGGCCTGCTCGTAGAAGCCCCCATAGCGCTGCTGCAGGCGTGTGAGCGCCGCGTCGTTGCCCGACAGGCTGTAGGCGACGCCGGTCCGAAGCAGCTTGCCCTCCTCCTCGACCGAGAGCGGACCTGCCGCCTTCCAGCGGTCGCCGAGGCTCTTCTCGAACAGGCTCGCCGAGGCGTCCCAGTTCTTCTGCTTCCAGAAGACCTCGGCGCGCAGATCCTGGCCCTCACGGCTGGGGTCGCGCTCGATGACCTCCAGCGCATGATCGAAGCGGCCCAGCCCCATCAACGCCCGGCCCTCGACCAACCGGCGTTCGGTGTTGAGCGCGGTCGGGAGAACCGTCGTCCGGGACCCGTTGATCGCCTGCAAGGCCTGCTCGGGCCGCTGGTCCATCAGATAGATCACCGCCAGGTCGGTCGCGACCTGGGCGCGCGGCACGCCGTCCAGGCGGTTGTCGGCCTGGTATTTCAGGAGGCCGGCGGCCTGGTCGAGCAGGTCCACATCCACGAGGCGGCGAACCAACTTGCGGACCATCAGGTCGCCATCCGCGCCCAGCGGCGTCAGGTCCTGGAAGTCATAAAACATCGCCAAGGCCTGGACCGGCTCCAGGCCGTCGGCCGCGCCGTCGAGGAACAGGGCGCGGAACGCCGCGCCGAGGTCGGCCTGAAGCTGCACCGCTTCGGGCAGGTCTGGCAGGCTGCGTCCGGCCGAGCGTAGCGCTTCCAGCGCCTCGCGATAGCGGCCCTGGCTGAGATAGAGGTCGCCCAGCGCGCGGATGGTCTCCAGCTCCGTGGAGTCCCCGCGCCAGCGGTAGCGCAGCCCCGAGAAGGTGTTGGCGGCCTGGACCGGCGTGATCTTGCCGGTCTCCAGTCGGATCTTGGTGGCGCGCAGGGTGGCCGGGGCCGAAAGCCCCTCGCTCGGCGCGCCGGCGACGGCGGCGTAAATGCGAAGCGCTCGATCTTTCGACCCCTGGGCCTCGAGCACGCGAGCCTGGACCAGCCGAGTGGCGAGTTCTTCCAGCGAGTCGGTCTTATCCAGCAAAGCCAGCTTGATGCGCGCGTCGGCGCCGTTGACGTCGCCCAGCGCCAGGGCCGCTTGGGCGTCGGAGCGGGCGAAGCGCGCCTTCCACACCGGCGAGAACTGGTTGAACGCCTCGGCGCCGGCGCTGAACTGGTTGCGGGTTTCGGGCCACTGCCCCAATTGCGCGGCGATGTAGGAACGCCAAAGCGCGGCGGCCGGATTGTCGGACAGGATCGGAACCGAGAAGTCGGCCTGGGCCTCCTTGTACCGGCGCGCCATCACTCGGGCGATGCCACGCAGGGCGCGGAACTCCGGATCTTCCATGATGGCGGGATTGCGCCGCCCCGCGTCGTTCAGGACTCCGATCGCCTCGAAGGACAGTTCCGAACCGACCAGAAACCGGGCCAGCGCCATCCGGGCGCCGACCGGCGCGTCGCGGCCCAGAGCCGCCTCCTCGTTCGACGCCGCCAACAAGGCGTTGTAGCGCGTCAGGAAGCCGCCCGAGCCGGTCTTTGGCCAGTTCTCGTAGTCGATCAGGCCCGGCATGGTTGCTTGCGGCGCGCCGAGATTGGCTTCGATGCGTTCCGTCGCGGCCGAGGCCGGCGATAGCATCAGACCGGCGGGGCGCCCGAACTGCACCAGGTCGCCCTCGCGCCGGACGCCCAGGTCATCGATGTAGGATTCAACCGCCAGCCCTTGGGCCGAGGGCAGCAAGGCCAGTTGCACGAACTCGCGACGCGAGGGCAGACCCTTGGTCGGGCCAAGGGCGGTGACGACCGACAGCGTGTCGCCCACCACGGGATCGGCGACCCTCACGACCCGGGTCGCGCCGGCGACGGCCGCCCGAAGCCCCGCGGGACCGCTGAGCGGGTCGCGGACCACCTTGATCTGGCTAGGCTGGGCGGCGACCTGCGGGCCGGCGCCCAGCGTCACGGTCCAGACCGGGCCCTGGCTGATCGCGAAGACCGGCGTGCCCGGCGGCGTCTCGATACGAACGGCGGTGTAGTCGTTCCCACGGATCGCGCTGAGGCCAGTCATCTGGCGCAGGCCGCGCGGGGCCTTGGAAACGTCGATGGCGGCCGGCGCGTCGAACACCACCCAGATCGCGCCGCCGCGCCGGAACACCGCCGCGCCATTTGGATTGGCCCAGGGGAAGGTTAGTTGAACCTGACCCGAGCCGACCTTGCTCTCCATCCGCACCACGCCGCCAGCCGGCACTGGATTGGGGCGCGGTGGTTCTGGCGTGGGGGCCGGAGCTGAAACCGGCGGCGCCGCAACGGCGGCGACAGCGGTCGGCGCGGGGGCCGCGACCGGCGGTCGCTCGAACAGATTGACGTAGGTGACGCCGTCGGCGACCCCGACCTTGGCGTCGGCCGTGTCGGTGAGCGTCAGCACCAATTCCAGCCCGCCGCCGGCGCGGCGCGCTTCCGTGGCCTTCAACCACTTAGGCGGCGAGACCCGCAGGCGCGATATGTCCGGGTTGGTGTCGCGGCCGAACTTCAGGATCAGGGTCTGGCCGTCGCGCCGGGCGACGGCGCGAGCGCCCTTGAACTCGATCCGAGAGAAGTCGCGGGCCTGGGCCACACGCACCTCCAGCCCGCCGCCCGCCGGCGCCCCTGGCGCCGCCATCCCTGCGGGCGCGGCGAGGCTGGCGATGGTGATCGCCGCCACGCTGGACCGGAGAGTTTGGCGCAGGCTCACGAGTTATCAGGCCTTGGGCGCGGGGGGCTTGGCGGGCGCGGGCGCCGCCGCGGCGTTGGCTGCGGCCGCGACGCGTTTGACGTCGGCGAAGCGACCGGCCAGCGCCTCGGTCAGCTTCTTGGCTTCGAGCGGCGGCATCGCCGCGATGATCGGCGAAAGCGAACGCTCCTTCATTTTCGCGGCGATCGGCAGGCGAACGGAGTCGTCCAGCAGAACGATGCGCGGCGCGGCGTCCTTGGGCTTCATGCCCTCGAACACCTTCACCAGCCGGTCGATCTCGGCCTGCTCCTTGGTGTCGGCGTCCACCATCAGCTTGGCGATGTCGCCCTTCATGCCGGTCAACGCCTTGATCTTGGCGTCGAGCTTGGCTTCGGCGGCGGCCATCAGGGCGAGCTGGACATCCATGTCCTGCTCGCGCTTGTCCAACTGGCCACGACGCGTGCCCAAGCTTTGCAGGACCTGGAGTTCGGCGGGCGAGAGCCCTGCTTCCTTGGCCAGTTCGGCGGCGGTGGGGGCGCAGACCGCGACCGGCTTGGCCGCCGGCGGCAGGACCGCGGAGGCGACGGCGTCCTTGGCCTGACCGGTCGCCGCCTTGTCAGCCGGCTTAGCGCCCGACTTCACGCCCTGGGCGGCGTCCTCGGCGAAGGCGCGCGCGCCAGAGACCATGTCCGGCAGCGACTGGGCGCCGGCCAGCGCATTGATCCCCATGACGCCGACGATAGCGACGCCGACCAGGGGCAGGATGCGAGGCATATTCTTCATCGGCGGGTTCCGGCGCGCGGGGTCTGGCGCTCAGCAGGTTGGTCGAAGAGATCGTCGTCGAAATTGACGGCGGGACGAGGTGGCGGCGCTTCACGCGCGGCGCGCGGCGGCGCTCGCTCGGGCCGAGGCTCGCGGGCGCCCGACAGCAAGGCTCCGAGCCGGTGGGTGACACGATCGACGTCCTCGCCCTCGGCGGGCTCCTCGCGGCGCGACCTCGCGGCGGGTTGAGCGGAGGACTGTGGTGACGCCTGGATTTGACGGTCGAGCTTGGTGGTGAGGGCGCGGGCCTTCTCGATCCGGTCGGCGAGGGCGTCGTGCGCCTCGTCGGTCGCGGCGCGCAGATCAGCCAGGCCCTGTTCGGCGCGGGCGGCGGCGATGTCCAGATCGGCCACCGCCTTGGCGAAGCCCTCATGGCTCTCGCGCAGGGCTTTCAGCCGGACGTTGAGCCGGTAGCCCATCACCAGGGCCGCGACCAACAAGCCGGCCAGCATCATGTTCATGCCGATGGCGACGATGCTCATTTGACCCTCGAAATCGCCTTCTTGGCGTGGGTCGACAGCGGACTGTCGACGCGCACGGCGATGTGGTGATTGCGGCGGCCCATCCGGCCACGGGTCAGGGGGATCGAGCCAGCGCGAAGTTCGACCTGACTGTCGGGCGTGGCGTTGAGCATGATCGTGTCGCCGACCTTGAAGTCGAGCACTTCGCGCAGGCTCATCTGCTGCTCATCGAGGACGGCGCGGACCTCCATCTGGGTGGTCCAGAGTTCGGTAGCCAAGTGGCCTTCCCAGATATTGTCGCGGCCGAACTTCTCACCCATGAACTGCTGCAACAGCATCTTCCGGATCGGTTCGAGGGTGGCGTAGGGCAGCAGCAGTTCGATGCGCCCGCCGCGATCTTCCATGTCGATCCGCAGCTTGACCAGGATCGCCGCGTTGGCCGGACGCGCGATGGCCGCGAAGCGCGGATTGGTCTCCAGGCGGTCGAGCGTGAAGGTCACCGGCGTCAGCGGTTCGAAGGCGGCGCGGGCGTCGGCCAGCACGACCTCGACCATCCGCTGGACCAGCACGCGCTCAATCGTGGTGTAGGGTCGGCCCTCGATGCGCATGGCCGCGGTGCCGCGGCGCCCGCCCAGCAGCACGTCGACGATCGAATAGATCAGGTTGGAGTCGACCGTCAGCAGGCCGTAGTTCTCAAGCTCTTCAGCCTTGAAGACCGAGAGGATGGCCGGCAGCGGGATAGAGTTCAGATAGTCGCCGAACCGGATCGACGAGATGTTGTCGAGGCTGACCTCGACGTTGTCAGAAGTGAAGTTCCGCAGGGAGGTGGTCATCAACCGCACCAGGCGGTCGAAGACGATCTCCAGCATCGGCAGGCGTTCGTAGGAGACGAGCGCCGAATTGATGATCGCCCGGATGCCAGAGCGTTCGGCGGCCTCTTCATCGGAGAGGTCGAAGCCCAGCAGGCTGTCGATCTCGTCCTGATTGAGGATCCGCTCGGAGCCGTTGCCCAGGCCCTCGCTGGCCCCGGCGTCCCAGGTCGACGGGTCGTCAGGGTTCATCGCACCCTGCATCCCGCCGATGATTTGAGGTTCGTCTTCCATGCGGTGTGTGCTGGCCAGGCCCCTAAGGGACCTAGTTGATCAGCATCTCCTCGATGAGCACGGCGTTCACCTTCGAGGGCGCGATCACCAGATTGACCCGGCGCTGGATCTCCATCCGAAGCTGGTAGGAGCCCTGGCTGCCCTGCAGGTCTTCGGGACGCAGCTCTCGCAGGAAGGTCTGGAACATGTCCTGCAGTCTAGGCATGTTCGGCTCAAGAAGATCCACGGTCTCCTGGTCAGGCACTTCCAGTGTCAGTTTCAGCTTCAGGAAGGTGGCGCGGCCATCGGCCGTCTGCATGTTCACGACCACGTTGGGCATGGTGTAGAACAAGATGCCGTCGGGTCCCTCGCGGACCTCGCCGAGCGTCTTGGCGCCTTCCTTGTCGCCCTTCTTGTCTTTCTCTTTTTTCTTGTCCGGCTTCTTGCCGGCGTGAGCCGCATCAGGCTTGGGCTTCAGCATCAGGAAACCGGCGGTTCCACCGCCGCCCAGGACCAACACCGCGGCGACGCCGGCGATGATCATCATCTTCGGCGTGAACTTCTTTTTGGCGGGCGCGCCTTCGCCTTCCTCGCCTTCGGCGGGCTCGCCCCCAGGGGCTTCCTTGACCTTGTCCTTGGCCACGCGCGCGCGCTCCTTAGAATCTATACCCGTCTCATCGCCTGCGCATGGTTAAGGATCAGTTTTTAACAGGTGTTAACGCGCGCGATTTCCGTGCCGGGCAAATTTAGCCGAGCGGCCGGCGTTAACCTTATTTCTTGTTGTTTTTGCTGTTCTTTTCGTCTGGCCCGATCCTTGCTTCCTTGACCGCGACAAATTCGCCGCAGGTTAAACCTAGCCATGGATAACGCCCTCTACGTCGGACTCTCGCGGCAAATGACGCTGCGCCGCGAACTCGACATCGTGGCCAACAACATCGCGAACGCCGACACCACCGGCTTCAAGGTCGAGAGCCTGATGGTCGAGACCGAGCCGATGGCCCCGGCCCACACCGCCGGCGCGCCGCGCCCGGTGAAGTTCGTGATCGACCGCAGCGTCGGCCGGGACTTCGGCCAAGGCGGCCTGCGCTCGACCGGCGCCACCTTCGATCTTGGCCTGGACGGCAACGGCTTCTTCAAGGTCGGCGCGCCTGGCGGCGAGGAATACACCCGCGACGGCGGCTTCCGCCTCGACGACGCCGGCCGCCTGACCACCCAGCAGGGCCTGCCCGTGCTCGACGAAGGGGGCGGCGAAATCGTCATCGACCCCGAGGACGGCGCGGTCAGCATCGCCCAGGACGGCACCGTCAGCCAGGGTGAGGAACTGCTGGGCAAGATCGGCGTCGTGCGTTTCGACAACCTGACCGTCCTCGAGAAGGTCGGCGACAACCGCTACCGCAATACTTCCAACGAGCAGCCCGTCGCCGCCCCCGAGGTCACGATGCACCAGGGCATGCTGGAAGGCTCCAACGTCAAACCGATCTCCGAGATCACCCGGATGATCGAAGTCACGCGCGCCTATGAGTCCATGGCCAAGATGATGGACTCCAACGCCGAACTGTCCCGCCGCTCGATCGAGCGGATGGGCAAGCTGAACTAAGGAAAGTCTAGTCGATGCAAGCGCTTCGCACCGCCGCGACCGGCATGGCCGCCCAACAGCTGAACGTTGAGGTCATCTCCAACAACATCGCCAACATGAACACCGTCGGCTTCAAGAAGCAGCGGGCGGAGTTCCAGGATCTGCTTTACCAGACCATCGAACGGGCTGGGGCCCAGTCATCCGACCAGGGCACAGTGGTCCCGACCGGCGTGCAGGTCGGCGGCGGGGTGAAGGCCGGATCGGTCTATCGCATCACCCAACAGGGGACGCTGAACGCCACCGGCAACAAGCTCGACATGGCGATCTCGGGGCGCGGCTACTTCCAGGTGCTGATGCCGACCGGCGAGACCGCCTATACCCGCGCCGGCAACTTCTCGCCCAACGACCAGGGCCAATTAGTGACCGAGGACGGCTATCTGGTCCAGCCGGCCATCACCATCCCCCAGGACGCCACCGACATCTCGATCTCCAAGAGCGGTCAGGTCCAGGCGACCCGCGCCGGCCAGACCGCGCCGGAAATCATCGGCAGCATCGAGCTGGCCACCTTCGTCAACGAGGGTGGGCTGGACGCCATCGGCGACAACCTGCTGCTGGAGAGCGCCGCCTCGGGCGCGCCCACGATCGGCACGCCGGGGACCGAAGGAATTGGCGGCATCAATCAAGGCTATACGGAAGCCTCGAACGTTGACGCCGTGACCGAGATCTCCGCCTTGATCGTCGCGCAGCGCGCCTACGAGATGAACTCCAAGGTGATCACCTCGGCCGACGAAATGCTGCGCACCGCCAGCAATCTCCGGTCCTAGCCATGAAACGCTTCCTGATCCTCGCCGGCCTCCTCGCCGCCAGCCCCGCCCTGGCCGGGCAGCCGGTCACGCTGAAGGCCCAAACCCTCGACTCCGACGGGATCGTCACCCTGTCGGACCTGTTCGACGGGGCCGGGGCCGCCGGCAAGGTGACCGTGGCCGCCAAGCCGGGCCTTTCCACCGTGCTCGACGCCGCCGCCGTGCAGGCCCTGGCCCGCCGCGCTGGTCTCGACTGGCCGAACGCCGAGGGCCTGCGTCGCATCGTCGTGCGTTCTGGCGCTGACGGCGTTGGCGGGGCGCTCGCCTCGCGCGGCAATGTCGAGGTCCTGACCTACGCCCGCAGCCTGTCGGCCGGCGAAATCGTCCAGCCGACGGACCTGGTCTGGGGCAAGGCCGCGGTCGCGCCGTCCGACGCGCCCAGCGACGCCGATGTGGTGATCGGCCTATCGGCCCGACGGCCCCTGCGCGCCGGCGCCGCCGTCTCGGCCCGCGACGTCTCCGCGCCGCAAGTCATCAAGGCCGGCGAACTGGTGGTGGTGAACTATCAGGACGGCGGCATCTCGGTGTCGCTCCAAGGCAAGGCGATGGCGGCCGCCGGACTCGGCGAGACGGTCAGCGTCCAGAACACCACCTCCAAGAAGATCATCCAGGCCATCGCCAGCGGCCCCGGCGAGGCCGTGGTCGGCCCCGCCGCCGACCAGTTCCGGGCCGCGCGCCGCACCCAATTCGCGCTTCGCTAGAGAGCCATTCCCATGCGCCTTTCGCTCCTCGCCGTTCTCGCCCTGGCGCCGCTGGCCGCCTGCTCCACCGCTATCGAGGCGGTGCACGGTCCGACGCTTGCGCCGGTCGGCTATCCCGCCACGCTGATCGCCCGCGACCAGCCGACCTTCGTCTCGGCGCGCGAGCCGATGCCCCAGGCGGCGTCGGCGAACTCGCTCTGGCGTAACGGCGCGCGAGCCTTCTTCATCGACCAACGCGCCAACCGGGTCGGAGATATCCTCACCGTCCAGATCGACATCAACGATAGCGCCCAAACCTCCAACGCCTCCAAAAGCAGCCGCACGGCAGGCATGAGCGCGGGCGTCGACAACTTCCTAGGCCTGGAAACCAGCCTGGGCCGGTTCTTCCCCGGCGCCTTCGATCCCTCCAACGCGATCAACACCAATTCCAACTCGACCAACGCCGGCTCCGGCGCCGTGACCCGCTCGGAGCGGATCTCGCTGACCATCGCCGCGGTCGTCACTAACGTCCTGCCCAACGGCAACATGGTGATCCAGGGCACCCAGGAGGTCCGCACCAACGCCGAACTGCGCCAACTGACCGTGGCCGGCATCGTGCGGCCCGAAGACATCTCCTCAGCCAACACCATCAGCCACACCCAGATCGCCGAAGCCCGCATCAGCTATGGCGGTCGGGGCGATATCAGCCGCGTCCAGAAGACCCCCGCCGGCCAGTCGCTGGTGGAGCGTTTCCAACCGTTCTGACGGCTGGAATGGATCATTTGGCGTGGGTGGGGGTTCTCCACTCGAAGGGAGCGTCATCATGCGTCGTCGTGCGATCCTCGGACTGGGACTTTCTTGCCTACTGACCGCGTGCACCCACGGGGGCTATGGGGCAGTCGATCTTGGCTGGTCGCTGCACCATGCCGACGGTGAAGGCGCCAAGCTCGCCTACGGCCAAGCCGACAGCGACAACGTCCTGCTGATGATGACCTGCCAACCGAAGTCCGGGCAGGTGCTGGTGTCGATGACCGCGCCCGACAGCGTCGGCCTCGAAGCCATCGAGATCGCGTCGCGCGGCCACTCCAGCCGGCTTCTCGGCGCCTCGGCTCCGGCCATGACCGAAGGCTCCTCGCTGATCGAGGCCATGGCCCCGGCCAGCGACCCGGCCCTGCAGAGCTTCGCCCGCACCGGCGATATCGCCGTGGTGGAGAACGGCCGCGCCGCGCACATGCCGGTCCGCAAGGCCGAACGCGCCAGGGTCGCCGACTTCTTCGCTCAGTGTCAGGCCGCCTAGAGCCGCCCCAAAGGTGATGCTAGCTTGGGCGGTATGAAGCTCGCCGCCTGCGCCCTACCCCTTGCCCTCTTCGCCACTCAAGCCGCCGCCCAGGAAGCCCACGTCTGGTCGGTGGAGACGCCGAAGGACGCCGACGCGGCCCTGCGCTACGCCATCCCCGACACCGACGCCCAGCCCGTCGCCTTCAGCTGCGTGCGCAAGTCGGGTCAGGTGAAGGTGTTCGCCCAGTTGGCCCGCGAGATTGGCGTCAAGATGGAGGCTAGCGGCTTGTGGGTCGACAAGGCCGGCGTGCGCGGCCCCTGGCCGATGAGCGTGATCCTCACCTCGGACAGCGCCAGCGCGACCTTGCGAGGCCAGGTCCATGTCGACGAGGCGACCGGCGGCTCACTGGCGATCGCCGAGTTTTCCACCGCCGCGCCCGTGGCGGAAGCGTTCCGCAAGACCGGCCTCATCTCCTTGAAGGCGGCCGGAGAAACGGTTCAGCCGCCGCCGGCGCCCAAGTCGATGGTTCGCAAGTTCCTCGGGGCCTGCAAGTAGGGCGAGGGACAGGCCAGCGCGTTTAGGCGCGACGGCCGGCCATCGAGTGATTGTCGACGCCCAGGGCCGAGAGCGCGCCCGCCGCGATGCCTTCGGCGTCCAGGCCTGCGTCGGCGTACATGATCTCGGGCTTGTCGTGGTCCTGGAAGATGTCGGGCAGGTTCAGGGTGCGGACCTTCAGGCCGCGATCCAGCGCGCCGTGCTGGGCCAGGGCCTGGAGCACGAAGGCACCAAAGCCGCCCATGGCGCCCTCTTCCACGGTGATCAGCGCCTCGTGCTCGCGGGCCAGCCGCAGCAGCATGTCGATGTCGAGCGGCTTGGCGAACCGGGCGTCGGCGACGGTGGCCGACAGGCCGCGCGCGGCCAGCAGGTCGGCGGCCTTCAGGCATTCGCCCAGGCGCGTGCCAAACGACAGGATGGCGACGGCGCTCCCCTCGCGGACGATGCGGCCCTTGCCGATCTCCAGAGGCTCGGCGATCTCCGGGATCGCTACGCCCACGCCCTCGCCGCGCGGATAGCGGAAGGCCGAGGGGCGGTCGTCGATGGCCACGGCGGTGGCGACCATGCGGGCGAGGTCGGCCTCGTCGGCGGCGGCCATCAGCACCATGCCGGGCAGAGCGCCCATGAAGCCGATGTCGAACGAGCCGGCGTGGGTTGAGCCGTCGGCGCCGACCAGACCGGCGCGGTCCACGGCGAAGCGCACCGGCAGGCCCTGGATCGCCACGTCGTGGACGACCTGGTCGTAACCGCGTTGCAGGAAGGTCGAATAGATCGCGCAGAACGGCTTCATACCGTCGGCGGCGAGCCCCGCGGCGAAGGTCACCGCGTGCTGCTCGGCGATCCCGACGTCGAAGGTGCGCGTCGGGAAGCGCTGGCCGAACAGATCGAGCCCCGTGCCCGAGGGCATGGCGGCGGTCACGGCGACGATCTTGTCGTCGCGCTCGGCCTGCTTGATCAGTTCCTGGGCGAAGACCTTGGTATATTGTGGGGCGGTCGGCTGGCTCTTGGCCTGCTGGCCGGTGACGACGTCGAACTTGGCCACCGCGTGCAGCTTGTCGGCGGCGCTTTCGGCGGGCGCATAGCCCTTGCCCTTCTGCGTCACCACGTGGACCAGGACCGGCTTGTCCTTGATCTCGCGGACGTTCTTCAGGATCGGCACGAGCGCCTCGAGGTCATGACCGTCAATCGGCCCGACATAGTAGAAGCCCAGTTCCTCAAAGAACGTGCCGCCGGTGACCATGCCACGGGCGTATTCCTCGGCCTTGCGAGCGGCTTCCTGCAGCGGTCTGGGCAGAACCTTGGCCACAGACTTGCCGACCTTGCGCAGCGACTGATAGCCGCCGCCCGAAACCAGGCGGGCCATATAGGCGCTCATCCCGCCGACCGGCGGGGCGATCGACATGTCGTTGTCGTTCAGAATGACGGTGAGTTGGCCCGTGGTCTCGCAGGCGTTGTTCATGGCCTCATAGGCCATGCCGGCGCTCATCGAGCCGTCGCCGATCACGGCGACCACGCTGTTGTGCTTGCCGTGCGCGTCGCGGGCCGCGGCGAAGCCGAGCGCCGCCGAGATCGAGGTGGCCGCGTGGGCCGCGCCGAACGGGTCGTACTCACTCTCGCTGCGCTTGGTGAAGCCCGAGAGCCCGCCGCCCTGACGCAGCGTGCGGATGCGATCGCGCCGGCCGGTGAGGATCTTGTGCGGGTAGGCCTGATGGCCGACGTCCCAGATCAGGATGTCGTCCGGCGTTTCATAGACATGATGCAGCGCCACGGTCAGTTCGACCACGCCCAGGCCGGCGCCGAAATGGCCGCCGGTCTGCGAAACAGCATCGATCATCTCGGCGCGAACTTCGTCCGCGAGCTGGCGAAGTTCGGCTGCATTGAACCCGCGCATGTCCCGTGGATACGAGACTTTGTCGAGCAGAGGGGTGACTGGCGGCATGTCTAAACGAATGTTGCTGCTTTGAATTCAGTTGCGGCGATCTAACACGAAATCCACGCTCGCCCGCAGGAATTCGGCCCGTGGGCCGAACGGGTCCAGGTGTGCTTTGGTCTGTTCGGCCAGAAGACTTAAGCGCTCACGCGCGGCGTCGGCGCCCAGCAGGGTCACGTAATTGGCCTTGCCCTTGTCGGCGTCCTTGCCGGCTTTCTTACCGAGCACCGCGCTGTCGCCCTCGGCGTCCAGCAGGTCGTCGACGATCTGGTAGGCCAGGCCGATATCCTGGGCGAAGGCCATCAGGGCGTGGCGCTCGGCGTCGCCGGCGTGGGCCATGATCAACGGCAGCTCGAAGGCGACCGCGATCAAGGCGCCGGTCTTCAGGCGCTGCATCCGGGCGACCGCGCCCAGATCGTCGCGCACGCCCAGCATGTCGATCATCTGACCGCCGCACATGCCCCGGGCGCCCGACGCCAAGGCCAGGCGCAGCACCATCTCGGCACGGACATTGCCGTCGCTGTGAGTGTCAGGATGGGCGAGAATCTCGAAGGCCACGGTCTGCAGGGCGTCGCCGACCAGCACGGCGGTGGCCTCGTCATAGGCCTTGTGCACGGTCGGTCGGCCCCGCCGCATGTCGTCGTCGTCCATGCAGGGCAGATCGTCGTGGACCAGGCTGTAGGCCTGGATGCACTCGAGCGCGCAGGCCGCACGCAACACCGCGCGGTCGTCCAGGTCGAACATCCGTCCGGTCTCGATCGCGAAGAAGGGACGCAGCCGCTTTCCCGGCCCGAGCGCCGCATAGCGCATGGCCTCGGTCAGGCGCGATTCTGGTCCCTCGGCGCGATGCAGCAACTCGTCGAGCGCCACCGTCACCAGGTCGGCGGCCTCGGCTACACGCTGGGCGAAGGCCATCTCAGTTGAACTCGGCCGGCTCGACGCCGACCTGGCCGCCCGTCCCCACCACGATCTTCTCAACCCGCAGGCGCGCGGCTTCGAGGCGCTTCTCGCAATGGGCCTTCAGCAGGGCGCCACGCTCATAGAGTTCGATCGATTGTTCCAGCGGAGCCTGGCCCGACTCAAGCTGACCGACAATGCGTTCGAGCTCGGCCAGAGCCTGTTCGAAGGACAGCGCATCGATGTCGGCGACGTCAGCCATTTAGAAATTCCTTGAGGAGCAAGCACGTTAGAGGCGAGGGCCGGCGGTCGCAACGCCCGAGGGGTGTCAGGAACGCTCGAAACGGCGGGTCGACCAGTACTTCCAGCCCTGGTTGGCCGTCAGCCGCCAGCCGCGTTTTCGCAGCGAGCGGCCGATCATGAAGTTGAAGAAACCGTGCGCCATCACCACCACGTTCTGGCCCTGCTCGGCCAGTTCGATGATCAGGTCGGCGGCCTGATCGGCGCGGGCCTCGGCCTGCACGCGGGTTTCCTGGCCGGCATGGTGATTGAAGAACCACCACCAGAACCGGGCGGTGAAACCCCACACCTTAGGCGACATCTTCAAGGCGGCGGGGAACTTGGGCGCCGGCAGGGGCGCCTCGACGAACATCGGATTGCGCGCGACCTCGCGCTCGCCCACCAACGCCTGGGTGCTCTCGATCGAACGTCGGCGCACCGACGATATGATCACGTCGGCGTGGGCGGCCTGTTCCAGAAGCTCGGGCGGCGGGGTCTGGCCCGGCCGGATCCCGAGTTGTTCATAGCGGCCCCAGTATTCCTCGTAGCCGCGCGCGTTCAGCATCACGTCGCGCGCGATGTCGGGCTCGCCATGGCGAGCCAGGACGATGGAACCCGGACGCGCGGCTGCGGTTTTTGGAGGGTCGGCGGTCAAAGCGTCGGCCATATCATTCGAAGGCCCAGATTCGAGCAACCCGGACTCGCCATTCACCCCTGCGAGAGAGCCCGAACGTGCGCGAGTGCAGAACGGCCTAGAGCTTCAAGGTCGTACCCGCCCTCGAGCGAGGAAACAACCCGGCCGCTGCTATGAGCCTGCGCCACGCTTACAATCGCCGCCGTCGCCCAGGCGAAATCCTCGGCCTCCAGGTTCTGGCTGGAATCGCCTATCGGGTCGCGGGCATGGGCGTCGAAGCCGGCCGAGACGATGATCAGGTCGGGCGTGAAGGCGTCGACATGCGACATCAGGCCCTCGAATTCCTTGCGCCACATTTCCCGCGGCGCGCCCGGCGGGACCACGGCGTTCCTGATGTTCGCCGCGGTTGGCTGAGACGGATGGCCCGTGCCCGGCCACATCGGCCACTGCTGGACCGAGGCGAAGAACAGGTCCTCGCGCCCGGCGAAGACCGCCTGGGTCCCGTTGCCGTGATGGACGTCGAAATCCACCACCGCTACGCGCTTCAACCCCGCCTCCTGGGCCGCGCGGGCGGCGATGGCGACGTTGGAGAAAATGCAGAAGCCCATCGGCAAGGCGGGCTCGGCGTGGTGGCCGGGCGGCCTCACGGCGCAAAAGGCGCGATTCGTCTGACCCGACGCCACGTCCCTCACCGCCTGCACGACGGCGCCGGCCGCCCGCCGCGCGGCGACGAGACTACCGGGCGACATATAGGTGTCGTCATCCAGCCGGAGCGTCCCGGCGATCGGCGCGGTCTCGAAAATCGCCTCGACGTAGTTTCCGCGGTGCGCCAGTTCGAGGTCGGCGCGGGTCACCAGCGGCGCATCGCGCGGCGCCAGCCGCAGATCGCTGTCGGTCAAGGCGTCCAGAACCGCGGTCAGCCGCGCCGGCCGCTCGTGATGGCCCTCGCCTGGGCGGTGGTCCAGCATGTCGGGATGGGTATAGAGGGCGGTGTCCATGGAATCCCACCTTAACCCGCAGAGCCCTCTAAGCCGAATGCAGGAACCCGTGATCCGCCGCGCGACCGTCACGGACGCCCAAGCCGTCGCCGAGATCGGCGCGCGAACCTTCAGCGAAACCTTCGCTCACCTTTATCCGCCGGAGGACCTCGCCGGCTTCCTGGCGGAGGCCTACAGCCTCGAGCAAACCAGGGCCGATCTGGCCGATCCCGCCAAGGCGGTCTGGCTGGTGGAAGCCGACGGGGTCGTGGTCGGCTACGCCCTGGCCGGACCTTGCGGCCTGCCCCACGCCGAGGTCACCCCCGCGTGCGGCGAACTCAAGCGGTTCTACTTGCTGAAGTCATCGCAGAACGGCGGCACGGGTCGCCGGCTATTTGACGAGATCATGGCCTGGCTGGAGCGCGACGGACCGCGCGATCTCTGGATCGGTGTCTGGTCGGAGAATTTCGGAGCCCAGCGGTTCTATGCCCGGCAGGGCTTCTCCAAGGTCGGAGAGTACGGCTTCAAGGTGGGCTCGACGGTGGACCACGAGTTCATCCTGAAGCGTGTTGCGCAAAGAGATTCCACCATTGCGTGAATTTGGCGGATCTGTTTGCAGAAATTGTCGAATATCGATTAGGAACTAGAGAAATATTGCTGCGATTTAACAACCTAGACTTTGACCCTGACGCTAGGTTTTGTCAGGTTCCGCCTCAATCTTCGCAGTAGCTAACTGGCGACGGGTGGATGTTGAAAATCGGTTATGTACGTCTGCGTGACGAGCGTGCGGCGGAAGACACGGCGGTCCTGAAGACGATCGGCTGCCATGTGGTTCGGGCTGAAGAACCTGTGGCTCCCCTCGCCGACGGCTCCGCTGTTTTGGCCTCGATTCTGGACTTTATCGGCGAAGGCGACCAGCTCGTCGTCACACGCCTGAACCACCTCGCCGCCTCGAGCCGCGACCTGCTGGACGTGATCGACCGGCTTGAAGCCCGCGGCGCGACGCTGTTCGTGGCCGAGGCCGAGGTCGGCAGCCAGGGCGAAGGCGGCCGCGCCATGCGTGCGGCGCTTGAAGCCGTGGCCTCCGCCGACCCCCATTGCGGAGCCCCCCGACGCAAGGGCGCGCCGACCGAGGACATCCGGGCTCTGCAAGCCGCGGGCGTTGGACCGGTCGAGATAGCCCGGCGACTGGGCGTTTCGCGGATGACCGTGTGGCGCAAGTTGAAGGCCCTGCCGGCCTAGACCTTGGCGTGTTTCACGAACTCGATGAACGCCCGCAGCGCGCTCGGCACATCGCGGCTGGGATAGTAGAGGAACGGCGCGGGAAACGGCGGTAGCCAGTCCTCCATGACGCTGACCAGGCGTCCTGCCGCGATATGCTCCCGAACCTGGCCTTCAAAGGCTAGGCAAAACCCAACCCCATCCAACGCCGCCCGCAGCAACAAGGGGATGTTCGTGGTCACCAATCGCGCCCCGGGCTCGATCTTGGTCGTCACCCCGTCTCTTTCGAACTCCCAGGCCGGCATGACGCCGCTCGGGAAACGGATCCTCAGACAAGGCTTGGCCAGCAGATCTCGGGGAAGAGACGGCGCGCCGTACTTGGCGATCACCTCCGGAGCCGCAACCAGCGCGTAGCGTTGCGCCGCCCCCAGGGAGACGGCGATCATATCCTGGGCCAGGCTCTCGTCCCATCGCACTCCGGCGTCGAAGCCAGCCTTGACGATGTCGACGAAGGCCGCCTCGGCGACGATCTCCAGCCGAACCTTGGGATGGGCGGCCAGAAAGGCGGCGACCAGCGGCGCCAGCATCAGTTCGACCGCTGGTTCCGGCGCGTTGATGCGGACCGTTCCGGCCGGCTCCCCGGCCTCGTCGCCCACCTGATCGACCGCCGCGGCGATCTCTGAAAGAGCCGGCGACAGCCGATCGAGCAAGCGCTGCCCCGCCGCCGTGGGCGCGACGCTGCGGGTCGTCCGGTTCAGCAGCCGCACGCCTAGCCGCGCCTCCAGGTCGCGAACGCTCTTGGACATGCTGGATGGGGCGACACCCCGTTCGGCCGCCGCCCGGCGAAAGCTGCGGTGACGTGCGACGGCGGAGAAGGCGTCGAGGTCGGCGAGGTTCATTGTACGAAATAACGAACAGTTTGTTCCGAACTACGCAGATTATCGCACAGCCAGTTCGGCGCCACCTTCCGCTCAGTTTCCTGAAGGATCGCCAAAATGAACATCCGCAACCTCGGGACCACTGGTCCCGCCACCTCCGCCCTCGGCCTTGGCTGCATGGGCATGTCCGACCTCTATGGCCCGTCGGATCGCCAGGAGAGCCTCGCCACCATGGCCGGCGCCATGGACGCCGGGATCACCCTGCTCGACACCGGCGGCTTCTACGGCATGGGCCACAACGAGATGTTGATCGCCGAAGGCCTCAAGGGCCGCCGGCGCGAGGACTTCATCATCAGCGTGAAGTTCGGCGCCCAGCGCGGACCGGACGGAGCCTGGCTCGGCTACGACGCCAGCCCCAAGGCTTTGAAGGCCGCGGCCGCCTACAGCCTCAAGCGGCTGGGGGTCGACCATATCGACATCTATCGCCCCGCCCGCCTGGACCCGGCCGTTCCCATCGAAGACACGGTGGGCGCCATCGCCGACCTGGTGAAGGCCGGCTATGTCCGCCACATCGGCCTCTCGGAGGTCGGCGCCGACACCCTACGCCGCGCCGCGGCCGTCCACCCGATCGTGGACCTGCAGATCGAATATTCGCTGATCTCGCGCGGGATCGAGGATGGGATCCTGTCGGCCTGCCGCGACCTGGGCATCGGGATCACCGCCTATGGCGTCCCGGCTCGCGGCCTGATCAGCGGTCACTGGACCAAGGAGCAGTCGGCGGCAGGCGATTTCCGCGGCATGAGCCCCCGCTTCCAGGGCGAAAACCTCGACCACAACCTGACCCTGGTGGAGGCCCTGCGCGGCGTGGCGCAGGCCAAGGGCGCCACCGTCGCCCAGATCGCCATCGCCTGGGTGCTGGCTCAAGGAAACGACATCGTCCCCTTGGTCGGCGCCCGCCGTCGCGACCGTCTGACCGAGGCTCTGGGCGCGCTGACGCTGGAACTCACATCTGCTGACCTGGCCGCCATCGAAGCGGCGGCTCCGAAGGGCGCGGCGGCCGGCGAGCGCTACCCAGCCCCACAGATGGCGACCCTCGACAGCGAAAAGTCCTGACGGCCGGTTGACGCGATACGTTATAATATTACATTAGCCTCGCCGCGACGATGACGGCCAGCCGAGCGAGGGACTTTTGAAGACCGCTTCCACGTCCCTGCTCGACGCCTCGGCCATCAGCCTGTCGGGCCTCTGCATGGCTCACTGCCTGGCCCTCCCCCTGGTCGCCGCCTTCTCCCCCCTCCTGGCGGCCTGGGCGGAGGCCGAGTGGGTCCATGTCGCCGTCATTCTGATGGCCGCGCCGCTCTCGGCCATGGCCCTTTGGCGCCGGGGCCAGCGACCGGCGGTGATCGCGTTGGCGGTTGGCGGCCTTTCACTCATGGGCCTGGGGCTCTGGCCCTTCCACACCCATGAGACCCTGCTGACGGTGGCCGGCAGCCTGTTGCTGGCCTGCGCTCACCTCGTCAATTGGCGGCGGCGGCACGCGCACTAGCCGCTCGGCGCGCGTGCGACGAAAACCGCCAGGCGCAAGGCGTGCTGGACAACGGCGGTCGGCGGCTTCATCTTCAGAAGTCAAACACCTGTTCGTCCCCCTATTTGGGAAGCCTGCCCATGTTCATGCGCTTTTTCACTGAGTTGCGCGAAGCCAAGGTCCCGGTGTCGCTGCGGGAGTACCTCATGCTCATCGAGGCGCTCGACAAGGTGGTGATCGAGCGCAACGTCGAGGACTTTTATTACCTGTCGCGTTCGGCCCTGGTGAAGGACGAGAAGAACCTCGACAAGTTCGACCAGGTGTTCAGCCACGTCTTCAAGGGCCAGGACAAGGTCGACGGCGTCGGCACGGCGGACATTCCGGCCGAATGGCTGAAGAAGATCTCCGAGAAGTTCCTGACCGAAGAAGAAAAGGCGCAGATCGAGGCCATGGGCGGCTTCGACAAGCTGATGGAAGCGCTGGCCGAGCGCATGAAGGAACAGAAGGAACGCCACGAGGGCGGCGACAAGATGATCGGCACCGGCGGCACCTCGCCGTTCGGCGCCAACGGCTATCATCCCGAAGGCGTTCGGATCGGCCAGGACAAGGGCCGCCACGGCAAGGCGATCAAGGTCTGGGACAAGCGCGAGTACAAGAACCTCGACGACAGCGTCGAACTGGGCACCCGCAACATCAAGGTCGCCCTGCGCCGGCTGCGCAAATGGGTTCGCGTCGGCGCCGCCGAGGAACTCGACATGTCCGGCACTATCCGCGGCACGGCCGAGAAGGGGTATCTGGATATCCATATGCGGCCAGAACGCCGCAACAAGATCAGCGTGTTGATCTTCTTCGACATCGGCGGCTCGATGGATAGCCACATCAAGATCTGCGAGGAGCTATTCTCGGCCGCCCGCAGTGAATTCCCGAACATGGAGTTCTACTACTTCCACAACTGCCTCTATGAGAGCGTGTGGAAGGACAATCGGCGCCGTCA
>NZ_JAURWM010000241.1 GCF_030654915.1 Phenylobacterium sp.
CCATCATCGCCGCATAGAGGTCGCCGCTGGCGAGAATGAAGACGTGGTAGCTCATCCGGCGGGCTCGGTGCGAATGGGTCCCGGACAAGCGCTGCGCGCTTTCCGGGATGACACGTTGGTGGTGAGGTCCGGATTCCGCACTCGGGGCTAGCCCCGCGCGGCGACCGCCAGGCCAGGGAAGTCGCTGAACACGCCGTCGACGCCCGCCGCATAGAGGGCGCGGAAGACGGCCTCGGCGTCGCCGTGCTCGGCCGGCGAGGTTCCGCGCCGCAGCTTGGGCGGCAGGAAGCGGTTCTCGGCCCTGACGGTCCAGGGGTGGACGAGGAGGCCCGCGGCGTGGGCGTCGTTCACCAGGGCGCTGGGCGGCCCCAGAGCGCCGTCCACGGTCGGCAGCACCATCGACCAGTCCGGCCCGAGCCCGTCGGCATAGGCGGCGATGGACTTTAGGCCTTCGGCGCTCACCATGGCCGGGCTGCCCGCGCCGACCAGCTGCACGCGGCGGGCCTTGGAGAGCGTTTTGAAGGTCGCCAGCGGGCCGGGCTCGAAGCACTGGACGAAGACCGCCGCATCGGCGGCGTCCAGGTCGTTGATCCTCAGCATCCGCGCCAGCCGCGCCTCGATCGGCAGCCCGACGCTCGCCAGGAAGGTCGGGTGCTTCATTTCCGGATAGACGCCGATGGTGCGGCCCGCCCGGCGGCTCTGCGCCTTGGCCAGGTCGATGACTTCCTGGAAGGTCGGGACGGCCTCCCGGCCGTCGAACGCGGCGCTGCCGGGCCTCAGCTCCGGAAGCCGCTCGCGAGCGCCCAGGGTCTTGAGTTCGGCCAGGGTGAAGTCCTCGACGAACCAGCCCTCAACCTCCTCGCCGTCGATGAGCTTGGTGGCCCGACGCGCGGCGAATTCGGGGCGCGTGGCGACGTCGGTGGTGCCGGCGATTTCGTTTTCGTGACGCACCACCAGGTGGCCGTCCTTCGTCACCACCAGATCAGGCTCGATGAAGTCCGCGCCCTGGTCGATGGCCAGGCGATAGCCCATCAACGTGTGCTCGGGGCGCTCGCCGCTGGCGCCTCGGTGGGCGATGACGATGGGTTTGGGCGTTGTCTTGGCCATGGCGGGGCTGGCCGCCAGGGCGGCGGTCGAGGCGGCGAAGGCGCGGCGCGTCAGGTGCATGAGAACGATTTAGCCGTCCTCGGTGACGCTTCCGTCAAGGCTGGGTTTAGCCCGCGGCCTTCAGCTTATCGAGCATCAGCGGATGCAGCTCGAGATTGGCGGTGCAGATCGAGCCCTTGGTCAGCATATCCTCGCCGCCGTCCATGTCGGTGACCTTGCCGCCAGCTTCCTGGATCAGCAGCAGACCCGCGGCCATGTCCCAGGGCTTCAGGTCGCGCTCCCAGAACCCGTCCAGGCGGCCGGCGGCCACATAGGCGAGATCCAGCGAGGCCGCGCCGAAGCGGCGGACGCCGGCCACGCGCTGGCTGATCTGGTGCAATTCCTTCAGGAACCGGGCGTGCTGGCCGTGGCCCAGGAACGGGATGCCGGTGCCGAGCACGCTCTCGTCCAGGTGCTTGCGGCCGGCGACGCGCAGGCGCTTGTCGTTGACGAAGCAGCCCTTGCCCTTCTCGGCCCAGAACAGTTCGTTGGTGACCGGGTTATAGGTCACCGCCGCCACGATCGCGCCTTCGCGCTGCAGGGCGATGTTGATCGCGAAGTGCGGGATGGCGTGCAGGAAGTTGGTGGTGCCGTCCAGCGGGTCGACGATCCAGGTATGGGTCTTGTCCGTGCCCTCGATCAGGCCGCGTTCCTCGCCGAGGAAGCTGTAGCCGGGGCGGGCCTTTTCCAGCGCTTCGAACACGGCCTGCTCGGCCTTGATGTCGGCGGCCGAGACGAAATCGGCCGGCGCCTTGCGCGACACCTGCAACTCGGCCAGCTCGCCGAAATCGCGGTTCAGGCCCCGGGCCGCCTTGCGCGCGGCGTCGGACATCACTTTCAGAAGGGCGGTTTGCGTCGACACGATGGTTCCAGTTCTAGCGCCAAGGGTGCGCTAAACGCGCCGCAAGGGCGGAAATTCGAGGCGCGGAACCTAGTGGGAGCAGGGCCGCAAGGCAAGGATAGGCCTCAACCGCGCTGCGACAAACCCTCAGCGATGGCGGCCTCGATGGCCTTGACCGCCGCCGCGGGACCCTGCGGGTGGGCCCAGACCCCGGCCGAAATCGCCAGGAAGTCGGCGCCCGCCTTGGCCAGGCCGGCGGCGTTGCCCGCGGTGATCCCGCCGATGGCGACGCAGGGCGTCTCCATGAACTGCTGCCAGATGGTCAGGATTTCCGGCTCGGCCTGGGTGGGGGCTTCCTTGGTGGTGGTCGGGAAGAAAGCGCCGAACGCGACATAGTCGGCCCCGCCCTCGGCGGCCTCCATCGCCAGGTGGCGGCTGTCGTGGCAGGTGACGCCGATCATCGCATCCTTGCCCATGATCTTCCGGGCTTCGCTGAGCGGGGTGTCCGACTGGCCGACGTGAACCCCGTCGCAGCCGAGCTTGGCGGCCAGGTCGGGCCGATCATTCAGGATCACCGCCACGCCGCGCGCCTGGGCGACCGGCGCGAGCGCCTCGACGGCGGCGGCGATCAACTCGTCGGGCTGATCCTTCAGGCGGATCTGCAGGGCGGCGACTTCGCCGGCGTCCAGGGTCCGCGCCAGCAACTGGGCGAAGGCGGGCAGGTCGTCCAGACGCGGCGGGGTGATGAGATAAAGGCGGCAATCGGCGGTCATGCCGCCTTCTAACCCCGGCGATAGCCCGGCGACAGCGCCTTCATCGCGGTGGCAACGGGGGCACGTCGCCGGACTGGTCGGGCCGAGCTCTACGTCCGCGACCAACCGACGCGGCGGGCTCCGCTCAACTTGCAAATGATTTGCAACGGCGTTCGCATTTGCTACATATGACTCCTGGTCGGGAGAAGTCCGTCTTGTACATTTGTAACTGTAACGGGATCCGCGAGCGCGAAGTCCGCGCCGCCATCGACGCTGGCGCCACCCGCCCTGCCGAGGTCTTTCGTGCATGCGGCTCGCAAGCCCAATGCGCGCGTTGCGTCTGCGACATGCGCAAGATGATCAGCGAGCAGGATCAGGCCCTGCGCTTCGCCGCCGAATAGGAGCGTTTCGCCCCGAACGGCGAACTCTTCGCAAGCTTGCGAACGAAACGCGGAATCACTTGCAAACATAGGCTTTGACTCGTCTCGCCCCGAGTAAGAGTTTGCCCCTCGAAACGGATTCGAGGAGGTTCCCATGCAAGGCGACAAGGCCATCATTCGGCGATTGAACGCTGTGCTCACCAATGAGCTGACCGCGGTGAACCAGTACTTCCTGCACGCACGGATGTACGAGAACTGGGGTTTCACTCGCCTCGCCAAGATCACCTATGACGAGTCGATCGGCGAGATGAAGCACGCCGACAAGCTCATCAAGCGCATCCTGTTCCTCGATGGCCTGCCCAACCTGCAGGACCTGCATAAGCTGAAGATCGGCGAGAACGTGCCCGAGTGCATGACCTCCGACCTGTCGGTCGAGGTCAGCGGCCGGGTGGATCAAATCGCTGGCATCAAGGAGTGCGAGGCGGCGGAGGACTATGTCACGCGCCAGATCCTGCGCGAGATCTTGACCGACACCGAGGAGCACATCGACTTCCTCGAGACGCAACTGTCGCTGGTGAAGTCGCTGGGCGAACAGAATTACCTGCAAAGCGCATTGGGCGACCTCGAAGGCGCCGGCGGCCACTAGGGGGCGGTCAACCACCCCACGGATCGTCATGGCCGGGCGAAGTCCCGGCCATCCACAGACTCCGTCACGGCAAGTTGGACGTTGAGCCCACAACCGCAGGGGCGGTTCCGATAGCCTCAGTCCCGACGAGCCTAGCGAGAAGGGGGAGTGCGACGCCGTCCCCCTACGAACCGCTTCCAGGCACCCCCGAAATCCCGCTAGGCTCTCCCCAACGATAAGACGTGGGGGAATGGCATGGCCGAGACTGTGGTGGGCGACGGTGTCGCCCCGAAGACCAACCATCGGCTGGTGATCGGGGCGGCGTCCGCCGGCACGGTTTTCGAGTGGTACGACTTCTACCTCTACGGCTCGCTGGCCGGGTTCATCACCCAGCACTTCTTCTCGGGCGTCAACGAGACCACCGGCTACATCTTCGCCCTGCTGGCCTTCGCTGCGGGCTTTGCCGTCCGTCCGTTCGGGGCGCTGGTGTTCGGGCGGCTCGGCGACCTCTGGGGCCGCAAGAACACCTTCCTGGTCACCATGCTGCTGATGGGGCTCTCGACCTTCGCGGTCGGCCTGCTGCCCGGCTACGACCAGATCGGCGTTCTCGCCCCCATTCTGCTGATCGTCATGCGCCTCATCCAGGGCCTGGCCCTCGGCGGCGAGTACGGCGGCGCCGCGACCTATGTGGCCGAGCATGCGCCGCCCGGAAAGCGCGGCCTCTACACCAGCTGGATCCAGACCACCGCGACGCTGGGCCTGTTCCTGAGCCTGCTGGTGATCTTGGCGGTACGCTCGATCACCGGCGAGGAAGTGTTCAAGGCCTGGGCCTGGCGCATCCCGTTCCTGGTCTCGGCGGTGCTGCTCGGCGTCTCGCTATGGATCCGGCTGAAGCTCAACGAGAGCCCGGTCTTCCAGAAGATGGTCGATGAGGGGACCACCTCGAAGAAGCCGCTGACCGAGTCGTTCGCCAAGTGGCCGAACCTGAAGAGCGTGCTGCTGGCCCTGGTCGGGCTGACCGCGGGCCAGGCGGTGGTCTGGTACACC
>NZ_JAURWM010000243.1 GCF_030654915.1 Phenylobacterium sp.
GGAATAGTTGCCCTCGTAGGGGACACCCTTGCCGCGGTCGAGTTCCAGGGTCCACTTGGTCACCTGGTCCAGGAAGTAGCGGTCGTGGGTGACGAGGATCACACAGCCCGGGAAGGCTTCGAGGTGATGCTGCAGCCAGGCCACGGACTCGGCGTCCAAGTGGTTGGTCGGTTCGTCGAGCAGCAGCATGTCAGGCTTTGACAGCAGCAGGCGGGCCAGCGCGATCCGGCGCTTTTCACCGCCCGACAGCTTGTCCACCGGCCAATCGTTCGGCGGGCAGCGCAGAGCGTCCATCGCCATTTCGATACGGCTGTCGATGTCCCACAGGTCACCGGCGTCGATCTTCTCCTGGAGGGCGGTCATCTCCTCCATCAGTTCGTCGGAGTAGTCCTCGCCCAGCTTGTTGGCGACCTCGTTGTAGCGGTCGAAGATCTTCTTCTCTTCGCACCACGAGATGACGTTGGCCCAGACGTTGAGCGCCTCGTCGAGATGCGGCTCCTGCTCCAGGTAGCCCATCTTCACGCCGTCGGCGGCCTTGGCCTCGCCGTTGAACTCGGTGTCGAGCCCGGCGATGATTTTCAGCAGGGTGGACTTACCCGAGCCGTTGACCCCGACCACGCCGATCTTGGCGTCGGAATAGAACGACAGCCAGATGTTCTCGAACACCTTCTTGCCGCCGGGATAGGCCTTGGTCAGGCCCTGCATCTGATAAATGTACTGCTGCGCCATGAGGCGTCCGCGCTCGCTCTTCGAAAAGACGGGAATTCGGGGACGGAGATAGCCGTCGCGGGGCCTTGGCGCAATGCGGCGTGGTCGCGAGCGCGTCCTGGACAGGAAAAACACCCATCCAACCCTCACTGAGGGAACGAAGTTCAATCCGCGCCGTCGGAACGCTCCGCCGCCCCGTGCGTACTCCTTCGCTCAGAGGCGCGCCTCCCCCAAGCGCCTCGCGTGACAGGAGTACCTCATGCACAAAGACACCGTTAAGGGCACGGCCAAGGAAGCTACCGGCTCGATCAAGCAAGCCGCCGGCAAGGTCACGGGCAACGAGCGCCTGGAAGCTGAAGGCGCGGCCGAAAAGGTCGCCGGCAAGATCCAGAAAGGCGTCGGAGATTTGAAAGACGCCGCCCGCGACGCCCTGAAGAAGTAATCAGCGCTAAGCCGACGACAGGCCGCGCCGCCCCGGCGCGGCCTTTGTCATGTGAGCGTCAGGCGCCGTCCAGCGCCACATTGAGGAAGCGCTCCAGCGTCGGCGTGGCGTCGTCACGCCGCCACACGATCCCGCTTTCGAGTGAAGGCGCTCCCTCCCGCAGGCTGACGTAGCGAACCCCGGTTCGCGCCAGGCTGCGCAGGGAAGCCGGGACAAGCGCGATCCCCATCCCGGCCGAGACCAGGCTGATGATCGTCTGCATCTGGATGGCTTCCTGGACAATGCGGGCGTTTCCGCCGTGGGCGGTGAAGTAGCCGGTGACCAGATCGTAGAACGCCGGCGCCGATCGCCTTGGAAAGATGATGAGCGGCGCCCCGACGACCGCTTCGGGCGGTAGCTCGTCCGCGACCAGCGACAGACGCCCCTCCTCGATCCAGCTTTCCGGCACGGCCGCGACCAATGGCTCCGACACCAGCCGGCGATAACTAAGCGGCTCGGCCAATTCTCCGCCGGCGGGCGGGATAATGATGCCGACATGACCCTTGCCGTCCAGCAGCGCCGCGATCTGCACATCGCTGGTCGCCTCGGTCAGCGCGATCTCGACGGCCGGGTACAGAGCGGCGTAGCGGCGGACGAGGTCCGGCAGGATGCTGTAGTCGGCGGTGCTGACAAACGAGAGTTCAAGGCGGCCGGCCTCCCCATCGCGCAGTCGCTTGGCCAGCTCAGGCAAGGCGCCGACCCCCGCCAGCGCGGCGCGGACGTGAACCAGCCACTGCTCGCCAAACGGCGTGAGCGCCACGCTCCGCTTACTCCGCACAAAGAGCGCCACGCCCAGTTCGCGCTCCAGCGCCATGATCGACTGACTGAGCGGGGGTTGGGTCATGTTCAGCTGCTTGGCGGCCCGGCCGAAGTGCAGGACCTCGGCGACCGCCGCAAAGTGCCTAAGCTGCCTGGTATCCACCAATTATATCCTGTGCGACCTAATCGGGGCACACTAATATATTTCACAGCATAGCGGCGACGGGGTATCGACCCCGATCATCATTTGGATCTCGCCATGCCCGTCTACCGCTCCCGCACCTCCACCCACGGCCGCAATATGGCCGGCGCCCGCGGCCTGTGGCGCGCGACCGGAATGAAGGACGGCGACTTCGGCAAGCCGATCATCGCCGTGGTGAACTCCTTCACTCAGTTCGTCCCGGGGCACGTGCACCTGAAGGATCTGGGTCAACTGGTGGCGCGCGAGATCGAAAAGGTCGGCGGCGTGGCCAAGGAGTTCAACACCATCGCCGTCGACGACGGCATCGCCATGGGCCACGACGGCATGCTCTACAGCCTGCCCTCGCGCGAACTGATCGCCGACAGCGTCGAGTACATGGCCAATGCGCACTGCGTGGACGCCATGGTCTGCATCTCCAACTGCGACAAGATCACGCCCGGCATGTTGATGGCCTCACTGCGCCTCAACATCCCCACGGTGTTCGTGTCCGGCGGCCCGATGGAGGCCGGCAAGGTGGTGCTGAACGGCAAGGAAGTCGCCCTGGACTTGGTCGACGCCATGGTCGCCGCCGCCGACGAGTCCATCAGCGACGCCGACGTGGCGGCCATCGAGCGCGCGGCCTGCCCCACCTGCGGCTCCTGCTCAGGCATGTTCACCGCCAATTCGATGAACTGCCTGACCGAGGCGCTGGGCCTGTCGCTGCCGGGCAATGGGTCGGTGCTCGCCACCCACGCCGACCGCGAGCGCCTGTTCCTGGAAGCCGGTCGCCTGATCGTCGACATCACCCGCCGCCATTACGAACAGGACGACGACAGCGTGCTGCCGCGTTCGGTCGCGAGCTTCGAGGCGTTCGAGAACGCCATGAGCCTGGACATCGCCATGGGCGGCTCGACCAATACGGTGCTTCACCTGTTGGCCGCCGCCCACGAGGCCGGCGTCGACTTCACCATGGCCGATATCGACAGGCTGTCGCGTCAAGTGCCCTGCCTGTCGAAGGTCGCGCCAGCCAAGTCCGATGTTCACATGGAAGACGTCCACCGGGCCGGCGGCGTCATGGCGATCCTCGGCGAACTGGACCGCGGCGGCCTGCTGAAGACCGACCAGCCCACCGTCCACAGCCCGACCCTGGCCGACGCCCTGGATCGCTGGGACATCGCCCGCACCCAGAGCGAGGAGGTCCATACCTTCTTCAAGGCCGCGCCTGGCGGCGTGCCGACCCAAGTGGCCTTCAGCCAGGCCCGCCGCTGGAAGGAACTCGACCTCGACCGCGAGGGCGGCGTCATCCGTTCGGTGGATCATGCCTTTTCCAAGGACGGCGGCCTGGCCGTCTTGAGCGGCAACCTCGCCCTTGAAGGCAGCATCGTGAAGACCGCCGGGGTCGATGAAGGCTCCCTGGTGTTCGCTGGCCCGGCGCGGGTGTTCGAAAGCCAGGACGCGGCGGTCAGCGCCATCCTCACCAACGTGGTGAAGGCGGGCGACGTGGTTGTGATCCGCTATGAGGGGCCGCGCGGCGGGCCGGGGATGCAGGAGATGCTCTACCCGACCAGCTATCTGAAATCGAAGGGCCTCGGGAAGGCCTGCGCCCTGATCACCGACGGCCGCTTCTCCGGCGGCACCTCGGGCCTGTCGATTGGCCACGTATCACCGGAAGCCGCCGAGGGCGGCCTGATCGCCCTGGTCGAAGACGGCGACCGGATCGAGATCGACATCCCCAGCCGGACCATGGAACTGAAGGTGCCCGACGCGGTGCTGGCTAAACGGCGCGCCGCCATGGTGGCCTTGGGCGACAAGGCCTGGAAGGCCCACGGCCGGACACGGAAGGTGTCCACGGCCCTGCGCGCCTACGCCGCCTTCACCACCAGCGCCGCGCGCGGCGCCGTTCGCGACGTCGACCAGGCGCGCTGAGTCTCGACTCCGAACCGGCCGGCGCTATCAGGCGCTGGCCGGCGCGGCGAACAAGCCGTCTAGCTTGATGAGCTGGCCCTCATGCCCGGTCGCTCAAACGCTTAGTCGACCGCTGATGC
>NZ_JAURWM010000258.1 GCF_030654915.1 Phenylobacterium sp.
GCGCATGGCCGGTTTCCAGCGACGGTTTCGGCGGCCAGCGGTTTCGTGCTGGGCGGCGAGATCCAGGACCCGCCGCCATATTCGCCCCACCCAGCGCCGGGGGCGGGTCCGCTTCGCCAAGCTTCCCCCGTCGGGGAACAAGACTGCCAGAAGGCGCGACGGTGCTCGGCCGCCGCGCAGGGGCCGATCTCGGGGGAGATGAGGCCCGCTTCTGGGAGACGGACGCGGTTCCAGCTGAGCCGCGTCCGTGACTTCCGCCGCCAGAACGGTCAATCGCGCCCTCCAGGTGACAGGTGGGCGGAAATGCGAAGACGCGACCCGGCGCGTTCGTGACAATTTCGTTGCAGTGCGACACGGTTCGCCGCGATCGGGTGACCGGGTTCGGGACTTGGGGTTTCATGGGCGATCTACTGTCGTCGCGCGCGGATGTCCGCGACATCTACAGCGGGTTCGCCGGCGAGCCCCCGCGCGAACTGCGCACGCCACGCCGTGGGCCGGCGGCCTCGGCGCGCCTGCCGGTGCAGGACGGCGTCGGCTATTGGGACGTGGTCCGGCTCTATGACCACCTGCTCGTCTGTGTCGCCGACAGCAGCTACAACGACAACTACACCCTGCCGATCCGCACGCCCGAGGACCTGGTCTCGCTGCGGTTCGTGGTGGCCGGGGCGGTAGGCTTGAAGGACGACGGGCCCAACGCCGTGCGGGTCGAGAAGGGCCACGCCTCGGTGCTGACCCTGCCTGCGGACGGCGACTTCGACCTCAACATCCACGGCAAGGAGCGGCTGACCTCGCTGACCTTGCATCTCCATGCCGGAAAGCTGGCGAGCGTGATGGGCATGGAGCCGGACGAACTGCCGCTGGCTCTGCGCAACATCGACCTGCCCAGCCAGGGCTTCCATCACCTGCCCCTGCGGCTGACCCACGGCATGGAGGCGGCGGTGCGCGACATCGTCAGCGCCTCGTTCCAGGGCAGCCTGCGGCAGCGCTATCTGGAGGCCAAGGTCATGGAGGTGCTCTGCCTGCTGGTCGACGCCGTCGAGACCAGCGAGCGCGGCGAGCGATCGGCGCCGCCTTTGCGCGACGCCGACCGCGATGGTCTCTACGCCGCCCGCGACATCCTGATCGCCGAGTTCGCCGAGCCGCCGACCATCGACGCCCTGGCGCGGCGGGTAGGCCTTAACCGCACCAAGCTGCAGCGCGGGTTCAAGGAGATGTTCGGGGCCACGGTCTTCGAATTCTGCCTGGCCCGGCGGATGGAGCTGGCTCGCGGGCTGCTGCTGGACGGCGGCATGACGATCTCCGAGATCGCCGAAACCGTCGGCTATGAGCATGCGACGAACTTCACCGCTGCGTTCCGGCGACGGTTCAACGCCTTGCCCAAGGACTACCGACGCGGGTAGGGGCGGGGAATGCTCGGCGCGAACAGTCGATTGACTGCATCGCGCATCGAAAATGCTGCTGCCCGGATCATTTCCTCGCGCGCGACCTCCCTATGGTCCCGCCTCGAATTTGCGCGTTTCCGCGCGTGCGCCAATCTGGCCGCGTCTCCGGAGCGTGCTGGGTCTCGGGAGGGGATTTCCATGACTATGAGTAATAAGACGCGCCTGTTGGCGGCATCGGTTCTGGTGTCGGCTGTGGCGCTGACGGCGGCGCCGGCCTACGCCCAGGCGGGCGGCGCGACGGTCGACGAACTGGTGGTCACCGCGCGTAAGCGCACCGAGTCGGTTCTCGACGTGCCGATGAGCATCAACGTCGTCGGCCAGCAGACCATGCAGAACATGGGCGCTGAAACCTATACCGACCTGCTCGGCTCGGTGCCCAGCCTGACCGCCTATCAGAACGGCCCGGGCCGCACGCGCCTGTCGATCCGCGGCATCAACAACGGCGGCGGCAACGACAACGACACCCAGAACCAGGAAACCGTCGGCATCTATATCGACGAAATTCCGATCTCGATGGGCGCGCTGAACCCGGAACTGGCGCTGTTCGACCTGGAACGCGTCGAAGTCCTGCGCGGCCCGCAAGGCACGCTCTATGG
>NZ_JAURWM010000261.1 GCF_030654915.1 Phenylobacterium sp.
TGCGGTCGGCTCAGCTGGACCAGATTCGGCCATAACACCTCAACTCTCACCGTGACCCATTGAAGGTAAGGTCTGAGTTGTCAAGCGCCGGCGCGATGCGGCAGCGGTCGCCTTACGTCACTTGCTTAACAAGATGCCATGACCGATGTTCACGCCGCAACAAACGTGGATAGAAAATGACGGCTTACATCCAGGATGCGGTTCGAACCCCTCGCGGAAGGGCCAAGGCCGATGGCGGGCTTGCGACGCTGAAGCCCCAGCGACTCGTCGCCGCGTTGATCGAGAGTCTGGAAACGCGCAACCAGCATGCACGCGACCCGCAGGCCTTGATCCTCGGCTCGGTCGGCCAGGTCGGAGCTCAAGGTGGAAACATCGCCCTGGTATCGAAGCTCTACGCCCAACTGCCCGATGAGGCTGGAGCCTGGACGATCAACAATTACTGCGCGTCGGGCCTGACGGCTATCGGCCAGGCGGCCAATATGGTCTCGACTGGCGGCGCAGCGACGGTGCTGGCGGGCGGCGTTGAGATGATGTCGCGAGTTCCGTTCATGGCCGACCAGGCCGACTTCTACGCCGACGCCGACCTGCCCCAGCGGGCGCGATATGTGCCCGTCGTCATCGCCGCAGATCGTCTTGCAGAGACGGAGGGCATCTCCCGCGAGGAGATGGACGCCGTGACCCTCGCTTCCCAGGAGAAGGCGGCCGCCGCCGAAGGCACCGGTCTGGTCGCCTCGCGTATCGCGCTCAATGGCCTGTTGCGGGATGAGTGCGCGCGCCCCACCACGGCCAAGGCCCTGGCCGCCCTCCCGCCCGCGTTCGGCGCGTTGGCGAAGTCCTACTCGGAGGCCCTTGGCGGGGTGGCGATCGACCATCGGCACACCCTGGCCCACGCGCCACCCGTCGCTGACGGAGCAGGTCTGGCGCTGATCACCGCCACCCCCAGCGGGGCGGGTGCTCGCGGTCGGATTGTCGCCTATGCGGAGTCAGGCGGCGACCCCGCGGCATCGCTGACGGCCGGCTTCCGCGCCATGGATCTGGCGTTGAGCCGCGCCAGCCTCAAGCTAGCGGACATGGACCGGATTGAGTTCATGGAGGCCTTCGCCGTCACCATCGCCAAGTTCTTCCGCGACTATGACGTCGACCATCGGCGCGTAAACGTAAGCGGCGGTCACCTGGCCAAGGGGCACCCGATGGGCGCTACAGGAGCCATCCTGCTGTCGTCCCTGCTGGACGCGCTCGATGACGCCGATGGGCGGTATGGCCTTGTCGTCGTGGCAGGCGCCTCAGGCGTCGGCGCCGCCATGGTGATCGAACGCCTATCCACAGCTCACCGAAGGGCGCTAGCGTCTTAGCGCCAGAGGCCTCCGGCCCCTGGATGGGGCCGGAGCGCCGCGATCACTTGGTCGACGTCAGACGCCGACCACGAGACTCACCGTGGTCGTGGTGGATCCGCCGATATTGAGGGTCTGCGCGGTCTTGGCGCCCTCCACCTGATAGCCGCCAGCCTGGCCGGTCACCTGCTTGAAGGCGTCGAGCGCCATTCTCACCCCCGTGGCCCCGACCGGGTGCCCCAGGCCGATCAGGCCGCCGGACGGGTTGATCGGCAGCCGGCCGGTCATCTCGATGGAGCCGTCCTCAATCGCCTTCCAGGACTCACCTGGCGCGGTGAGGCCCAGATGGTCGATCGCCATGTACTCAGTTGTTGTGAAGCAGTCGTGCGTCTCGACCAGATCGATCTGGGAGAGGTCGGAAACGCCCGCGCGACGATGCGCGTCCTCGATGGCCCGCCTCACCTGCGGGAACACATAGTCCTGCCCTTCACTCGCCTTTACCTTTGCGGCGTAGGAGATTGGCGCGGACCGATGCCCCCAGCCCTTGATCTGCGGCAAGCTTTCCAGAGCGATCCCGCGCCGATCCGCGTACTCCGCCGCGCGCTTGGGCGAGGCCAGGAATAGAACGGCCGCGCCGTCGGTGACCTGACCGCAATCCTGCTTTCGGGTTCGCCCCTCGACGACAGGGTTGGCCTCGTCGTCGGCCGTGAAGCTCTTGTCATTGAACACCCACTCGCGCGTTTGAGCGTTGGGGTTGTGCTTAGCATTGGCGAAATTGATCTCAGCGATCCGCATGAGATGTTCGTACTTCAGGCCATAGCGCCGTTCGTACTCCTCCGCGAGGTCGGAGAAGGCGGCTGGCCAAACATAGCGCGCGTCTTGGAACTCATGTCCCGCCCAGGCCGCCGCGCCCAGGTTCTGCGCGGCCTGCAGGCCGCTCACGTTGCGCATCTGCTCCATGCCGACCACGCACGCCAAGTCATAGCGCCCAGCCTCGAGCTCTGCGGTCGCCGCCAATATCGCCACACTTCCAGAGGCGCATGCCGCTTCATGGCGCGCGGTCGGCAGACCATCAAAGTCGGGATGAACGAGCCCAAAGAAACCGCCAAGCAGGCCCTGGCCGGAAAACAGGTCGCCGACAAAATTGCCGACATGCCCAGTTTCGACCTCGCCAGGATCAAGCGCCGCAGCCTGCAATCCCTGCCCCACGACCTCAGAGAACGCGTCCGCGAGGTCCATGCCCTGACGCGCCCAATTCGTCGAAAAATCGCTCTGCCATCCGCCGAGTAGATAGACCATGCGTCCCTCACTGACCGTTCATAGGCCACCAGCTACCACATCTCGTTATACAAGTGATAGCTGCGCGCACCTTCACGATCTAAAATCCAGGCCTAGGCGACACAGCGTTACAGACGCAAATTGCGTCTGTGGCCATGCCCGTCAGCAAGAACGGGTGTGCAAAGGAGGCGCGGCTTTTTGGGGACCACCCGCAGGGTCCCCCTACCCCAACGCTACTTCAAGACACCAAGCGCATGGAGCGGAGGCATGTCCATGGTTCCGCGCGCGGTGAGTCCCATGGCGGCCTCGCCAAGCTGATCCCGCCGCCCAGCCCCGCAACCGCCTAGAGCGGCGGTGGGCCATCGCACCCGGCGCCCCGAGCCGGCTACCCACCGACTTCTTCAACGATATCAGCCAAGGGCGAACACTAGGACGGCGCCAGCAAGCGGGCCTTCGGCGCCTAGCGCTGGTGACGCATCAACCCTTCCCACGGATGTCAATTCGGGACTGACGCCTCTCGCGGCAGGGATCGCCGGGAGTTTAGAGGCCGAGATGGTTCGCCAGTTCCTCGTAGTTGTGCTGCCACAACGGCCCGCCGCGGGGGTTGGTCTGGTAGAAGGATCGGAAGCCGATCATCTGCTGCAGCTCGGGCGACATCTCGCGCGCCACCTCGATCGGCACAGCGAACGGATAGGCCTCTTCCGGCACCAGAAAGCCGGGATTGAACGGCGAGGTGATCACCCGACGCCGCACGTCGGTCGTGCGGTTGGCGCCGCCGCCGTGGGCGCTGCCCCTTCGACAAGGAACAGTCACACTAGGCCACGCCGCAGCGTGAGCGCAGGCGTCATTCAAAGCCCGACTTGCGCCGAGATCGAGAGGGCGTCATCCACAGCGCCATTCGGGCCCGTTTCCATCTCCGTCGCAAGGTTCACCCGATCACGGATGGGATCGATCGCGCCCGCCCCGGCGATGGAGCACACGGCCTGGCCGTCGGCGACCTACAAGGTCCCGCCGCTGACGGTGACCGCGACGGTGTTGATGATCGCCGAACCCCCTCCGACTCGAGCGTGCCGCCGCTCACCGTGACGTCGCCCGTGAAGGTGTTCAAAATTCAGTGCTGTTCGGCTCCCCAGCAAGGCTCTTCAACGCCGCCAGCGCTCGCAAACGGGCCTGACCGTGGTCCACGATCGGGCGGGGATAGGTCTGCCCCAGGCGCACGCCAGCCTCGGACAGCACGCCAGCCGGCGCGCTCCAGGGAGCGTGCAGCCAGCGGTCTGGCAGAGCCCTAACCTCGGGCACCCATCGCCGGACATAACGCCCATCAGAGTCGAACTTCTCGCCTTGAACGACGGGATTGAAAATTCGGAAATAGGGGGCGGCGTCGGCGCCGGAGCCCGCGACCCACTGCCAGTTCTGCACATTGCTGGCGAGGTCAGCGTCCACCAAGGTGTCCCAAAACCAGCTCTCGCCTTCGCGCCAGTCGATTAGCAGGTGCTTGACCAGGAAGGAGGCGACCACCATCCGAACGCGATTATGCATCCAGCCCGTCGTCCAAAGCTGGCGCATGCCGGCGTCCACCAACGGATAGCCCGTCCGGCCTTCCTTCCAGGCCGCGAGCCCATCAACGTCGGACCGCCAGGGCATCTCGTCAAACTCTGGCCGAAAGGCGCGTTCGGTCATGTACGGAAACTGGTGGAGCAGGTGGGCGGAGAACTCGCGCCAGCCGATCTCGGCGGCGAACTTGTCCGCCTGCGCCTGGCTCGCCCGGCCCTGTGCGACGGCTCCCCGCACGTCCTGCAGCACGCGTCGCGGACTGATCTCCCCCCAGTGTAGATGCGGCGACAAGCGAGAGGTCCCGGAGCGACCGGGAATGTCTCGACTAGTGGCGTAGTCCTTGAGGCCGCGTGAGAGGAATGCCGATAGCGCCGAACTAGCGCCCTCCTCCCCCGGACTCCAGTCGAAGCCGCCCGACCAATCTGGCGCGCGCGGATGCAACCCCCAGTCGGCGATGTCGTCGCTGGCGACATCGCCGAGCGTGGAAATGCGCGTTGGCGGCGGCATGTGATCGAGTTCAGGGATCACCGGCATCAGCGCCTTCAAAAACGGCGTGAAGACCCTGTACGGGCGTCCGGCCTCCGTCAGGACGGCGGCCGGGCGCGTCAGCAAGGTTCCGTTGAAACCCTGACAGTTCACGCCCTCCTTTTGCAGGGCATGGGCGATATCAGCGTCGCGGCCGAAGGCCTCAGGCTCGAACCTGCGGTTCATGAAGACTTGATCGGCGCCGGTCTGGTCGATGAGGCGACGCAGTTCAGCCTCGGAGTCGCCTCGGCGGAGAATGAGCCCGCCGCCACATCGACGCAGCGAAGCGTCCAGCGCGCGCAACGATTTGTCCAACCACCACAGGGACGCCGCGCCTAGGCGGCGCTCCGGGCCCGGCTCATCGAGAACATAGAGCGGCAGGATCGGCCGCCCCGTCGTGACGGCGGCGTGCAGAGCCGGGTTGTCCCCCAGTCTTAGGTCTTGGCGAAACCACACCAGCACCGGGCGCTCTGCTTCATCGACCACCATCTCTCTCCCCGCGCGCGGCGCCTCGTCGTGACCGTCCGTTCCCACGCGAATATCACCTTCACCTCAATAGAGACCACGCTGCGTAGGGCGCGCCGCGGACAATCGCCACCAGCGGCTGCAACAGCCCCTTGGCGCGGATGCTGGCGGCGCGGGACTCGATGTCGTGAGCGCTGTGGCGTACTCGTCGCGGACGGCAAGAGCGCGAGCAACGCACCATACGACGGCCTGTGGTGAAAATCCCTCGCCGCCTCCTGGCCCACCTGCGGCGCTGGAAACGACTGGACCAAGCGGCCCCAGCTCGCAAAGGCAGGCCCATCAACACCATCATCCATCACGGCGGAGAGCCGATCACGACCAAGGTCACCAAGAGCTTCAAGGCCATTGTCCGGGACGTCGGCCTTGACGGCCCTACCCCGCATTGGCTGGCGCCACACCTGTGCGACCTGGCTAGTGGAAGCGGCGCCGACATGTGGGATGCGGCCGCCTTCACCGGCATGACCACGGCGGTGCTGGAACGGCGCGACGGCCACCACCGGCCCGACCATCAGTCCTCCGCCCTCGCAGCGACCAGGCGGCGCCTACGCCGGATCTGATGTCGTGGATCTTGAAGGAGCAAAGCTCTCCGCATCCCGCGCAACCAGCGCACGTAGTTCATCTCCGCTCAGAATTCGCAGCGGCTTGCCCGCGGCGATGAGAGCCTCGGCCTTTTGATAGTTCGCGCTACGGCAAATTCCGAATGTGAATGGGCGAGCGGCGGCGACAACAAAGAGCGTCGTGGTCTCGCCAAGGCCCGACATGATCCGGCCACCGGCATCGGCCACGACCGCCGGCAGTTCCGGGTCGCTGTGACGGCTCATGAACGCCACGCGCTCTCCGGCCAGTGGCCCGTTTTCCGCGGGCATTGGCCAAGGCGACCTGGCGGATTTGGCGACCTGTTTGCGCCAAGGCCCGGCCATCCAGCCATCGAGGTCGATGCCCGTGTGGTCCATCGCCTTCAGAATCGTCCAACCGGCCACCCGCGCATCGCTAAGCGCGTCGTGGTGGCGATGCTCCAGGCCAAGGTGGGCCGCCACCACATTGAGCTTGTGACTTGGCAGATCTGGCCAAGCGTGACGAGCGACCCGCACGCTGTCTAGCCAGCGGGCGTCGATCGCTGGAATCCCCGCCTGGGCGCAAGCCGCGCCAAGCGCCGCCCTATCGAAGTTCGAATGGGCGACAGCCACGCGACCACCAAGGTGGGCCGAGATCGTAGCGTGCAGCCGGGCGTAGTTCGGCTTGCCGCGCACATGCCTCGCACCGATGCCATGGAGCCGCGTATTGAACGCATCGAACCGATCCTCTGGATCGATCAAGCTCTCATAGGTCAAGACTTCCCGGCCCCCCGCGAAGCCGACAATGCCAATCTGGCAGATGCTGGACGTCCGCGAGCAGGCGGTTTCGACGTCCACGACAACGAAATCGAGGTCGATATCCTTGATGGCTGGGCCCGTCGTCAGGGGAAGCGTCAGATCGGCGGCTGGGCGAAAGCCAAGCCCAGAAGACACTTGATCCAGCAACTTCAACCTACACCCCTTCGCCCAAGTCTGTTGACGTTGACGACCATCCACACAGGCCTTGTTGGTTAGCCGTTCATCCGCGTCGAACCAAGAGCGCCGTGCCGGAAGCATCCACGGCCCACTATGGAGTCGGCGATCTCCAACCGGCAGGCTCTCACTGCGAAGCAGCAAGCGGACATTGGTCCCCAGGCGCGGTTGACCAAGCTACCGCTTTGCCGCACCACCGACCGATGACCGAACTCACCCGTCTCAAGGGCCCCATGGCCACTCCGGCGAGCGGCCGAGATCCCCAGTCAATGGTGATCCTGCTGCACGGCTACGGCTCAAACGGCGCCGACCTGATGGGGCTCGTCCCCTACTGGCGCGCAAGCCTGCCCGACACCGTCTTCATGGCGCCTAACGCTCCGGAGGTCTGTCCCGGCGCCCCTGGTGGCTATCAGTGGTGGTCGCTGGCCGACCTGGGACGGGAAAGCCGCGCCGCGGGCGTGCGACGGGCCGCGCCCCTGGTGCACGGCTTCATCGACATGCACCGCGCCGCCTACGATCTGCCGAACAGCAAGGTGGCGCTCGTGGGATTCAGCCAGGGAACCATGATGGCTCTCCATGTGGGGCCGCGGCGCTCCGAAGTCCTTGCGGGGATCGTGGGCTATTCGGGCATGCTGGCCGACGCCGAAGAATTGCAGACCGAGGTGAGGACCAAGCCGCCCTTGCTCCTGGTCCATGGGGACGCCGACCCGATGGTGCCCTTCGCCGCCATGGGCCAGGCGGAAGCCGAGTTCAAAGCCATGGGGTTTGAGATAAGCACCCATGCCGCGCAAGGGCTCGGCCACAGCATCGACGAGGCGGGACTGCGACTGGGCGGGGACTTCCTCGCCCGCCAGTTACACCGCGTCAGCTAGGGCGGACGCCCTCGACGGTCACGGCAGCAAACCGCAGCCGCCGATTCTGGCCGGAAAGCTGGTGGACTGACGCCGCCGTGACCGACGGCTAGGCTGATAGACGAGGCCAGGGGACATCTAGGGGCGGATCGCGGCGGGCGCGAACCAGCGTCATCTGTGGCGAAGATCCGACACCCCGCGTGAGATGAACGGCACGCTCGCGCCCGCCTGGCGCCGAAGGGAAACCTTGGTATGTCGGCCGCGCTGACGCCAGACGCCGTCGATCTGGTAAGGCGTGACCAAACGGCCGTCAAAAACGCCCGATAGCTGGCGGAACTCAATGTGGATGGCCTCGTCCCGCGTACGCAACGCACTCGGATAGAGCACCTCACGCTCATCAAGATTAAATAAGGTCGCTTTGCGGTCAGCTTCGATCACCAGCTCAACACGCTGGCGCCCGCGGTCATTGAGGACGCCGCCCCAAACGCCCTGAAACGGATCGGATGGGCCCCGCGCGAGCACCGGGAAGGCCAGGAGCGTCCCGAACACCACGCCGAGGGCCAGGTGTCTGCGATAGTTCATTTCAAACGGTCCTGATGGCGGCCGGCGCTCGCGGCTGGCGCGGCGCCGGCCAAGGGTCAAAAGTGAACGGCGCCGCCGAAAACCACACGGGTTTCGCTGGCGTCGACCTTCAGGCGATCACCGGCGGCGAAGCTGGCGGTCTTGTCGCCGTAGTCGGCACGGAGCAGCTCAGCGTGAACGGAAACGACCTCGCTCAGCATCTGCTGATAGCCAACCCCGTAGATGACGCCCTGCAATTTCAGGTCTTCCTTGGAGCGGGACGTGGAGACCTCCAGACGACGGCGTTCAAGCCCGGCCTTTCCGTAGATCAGGCCGCTATCGCCCACTAGGAAGCCGGCCTTGCCGACGAGGCTGTAGCGGAGCTTCGGTTCCACACTGATCTTGTTGGCGCCGAAGGTCCGGGAGGTGTCGCCGCCCCCTGCACCAAGACCCGCCTCGGCTCCAAGGTAAAAGCTGTCACCCAGAGTCAGGCCGTAGCCCGCGAAGCCGCCGTATCGCAGGCCGTTCTTGTCGGCCCCGCCGCTCTGCACGGCGCCGGCACGTGGCGTGTAGGTGAGGTCGGACTTCGACTTCCCGTAACCGATATCGGCGCCGGCATAGAAGCCGGCCCGGTCATCGTCCTGCGCCAGCGCAGGCGTCATCGCGACCGCGGCGAAGGCGGCGGCGAGGCAAATGGTCTTCAACATCTCAACTCTCCATGCGCCTCGACAGCCCGGCGACCGCGCCGACCTCGAGGCCAAGCCTTGGTGCCAGGACCGCATGGAGGGATTGCGCGGGAAGCGTGGAGATCGTGTGGGGATGGGCTTACGAGAATTTCATCTGGCGATGTCGCAGCGCGAGCCGGCATGTCTGTTAGAGCCCAAGGCCGATCCACGGGGACTCGGCGCGATCTCCACAAAACCTCGACACTCCGGGTACAGACCTCTCCGCGCCCCACCGCAGGACCCGACCATGGAAAATGCCCTGATCTGCGTCGTCGAGGACGATCCGGACATCGCTCGGATCCTCCAAACCTATCTGGAGCGCGAGGGTTTGCGCGTCGTCTGCGCGTCAGATGGCGAAACTGCCCTGCAACAGCACCTTAGCCTCAGCCCCGCGCTGATGCTGCTGGACGTCAATATCCCGAAGAAGGATGGCTTCGCGGTGATGAGCGAGCTGCGACGGCGCGGCGACACCCCGGTGATCTTCGCCACGGCCATGGCCGAGGATATCGACAAGCTGACCGCCCTGCGCATGGGGGCCGACGACTATGTGGTCAAACCCTTCAATCCGGCCGAAGTGGTGGCCCGCGTGAAAGCGGTGCTGCGGCGGGTGAGCGGAGCAGGCCGTTCCGGCGTTCTGCGCCACGGCCCGATCGAGGCCGACCTCTCGGCTCACGTCGCGCGGGTGATCGGCATGTCCGGCGAGCCGACCGCCCTCAACCTAACGCTCAGTGAGTTCCGCATCCTCGCCCAGTTCCTAAACGCCCCGATGCGGGTCTGCAGTCGGGGCGAAATCCTCGACGCCTGCCTTCCCGAGAGCGAGGCGTTGGAACGCACGGTCGACAGCCACGTCAGCAATCTGCGGCGGAAGCTCGAGACGGCAGGGGCCACGGGCTACGTCGTCAATGTGCGCGGCGTGGGCTACCGGCTCGCGGCGGCGGAATGAAACCGCCCCCCACTCTCGCTCGCCGCCTGGGGCTCGCCATCGGCGGCGCCCTGACCGCAGCGGTGATCTTTGTCGCCGGCGGATCGGCCGGGTTCGACCTACTGCTTCAGCGCGACCTTGAAGCCCGCGCTTCGCCAGAGGTCGCGCGCGCGGTCAAGGAGCTCAACAACGACCGACTTCCCGCCAGCGAGGACCTGCTCGCCCTGATCGAGTTCAGCAAGGGCTGGGAACCTCGGGTCATGGCGGTCGGCTATGGCGGGCTCGCCCTGCTGTCGACCATCGCCATCGCGCTGGGCGTCATGTTCGGCGGTCGTGTCGCACGGCAACTGGCGACCTCGGTCAACGCCGTGGCCGCGGGGGCTCGCCGCATCGCCGCCGGCGACTTCACCCACCGCATCACCGATCAACCCCGGCAGGCCCGCGAGATCCAGAGCCTGATCAGCAGCTTCAATAGCCAAGCCGAGGCGCTGGAACGATCAGACCGCCAACTTCGCTTCCACACGGCATCGGTCGCCCATGAACTGCGCACCCCGCTGACAGTGCTGCGCGGCTACATCCACGGCGCATTGGACGGCGTGTTCCCTCGGGACGACGACCACATGCGGGCGCTGTTGACCCAGGTCGAGGACCTGTCGCGGATCATCGACGATCTGCGCACGGTGAGCCTGGCATCATCCGGCGCTCTATCGCTCCAGGTCGCGCGTTGCGATCTGGCCGCGGAGGTGCGCTCCGTGCTCGATGTCACGCGGCCGCAATTCGCGCTCGCCGCGATGGTGGTCGATGCTCAAGCCCTGCCAGCCACCTTTGTTCATGCCGACCCTGCCCGGGTCCGCCAAATGTTGCGGGCGGTGCTCGACAACGCCCTTCGCTACGCGGCGGACGGTGGCAGCTTGACCGTCACGACCGAGCGGCTCGACGGTGTGAGCCTCGTGCGTGTCTGTGATCGGGGACCCGGCTTTCCGCGGGACGCCGAGGATCTGGTGTTCGAACGCTTTTGGCGCGCCGACCTGTCTCGTACTCGGGCCACAGGCGGATCGGGCCTTGGTCTGTCTGTCGTCAAGGCTTTGGCTGATGCGCATGGCGGGTGCGTGCAAGCCAAGAACCGCGACGGAGGCGGCGCCGTGATCGAACTCACCTTTCCCAACCAGCCGGACTGAGGTCCGCGAGCCAACCTGAGTAGTGGAAGCCATGTCGCCGCAGGTGCTAAGGGGCCTAGCTGGTTGCGGAGAACACCATGGAAGGCCCGACGTCCCATTTCTATTTCTCGCAGCGACTGCGCCTGCACTATGTCGACTGGGGAAACGAGGACGCGCCCCCGTTGCTGCTGGTCCATGGCGGCCGCGACCATTGCCGCAACTGGGATTGGGTCGCGCAACGGCTTCGCGATCGCTACCACGTCATAGCCCCGGACCTTCGCGGACATGGCGACAGCGCATGGGCGGTCGGCGGCGGCTACGACCAGGCGGCCTACATCTACGACTTGGCCCAGATCATCCACCAGAAGCGCATGGCTCCAGTGACCATCATCGCCCATTCGTTGGGCGCGGGCGTCACCCTGAACTATTGCGGCGCTTTTCCGGAAAACGTGAAGAAGGTGGTCGCGATCGAGGGCTTGGGCCCCTCGCCCGCCGTCATGGCCGAACAGGCAAAACGCTCGGTCGATCAGCGAATTCGGAGCGGGGTGAAGGATCGACGCGAGAACTCCGGCCGCGCGCCGCGCCGCTACGCCAATCTGGACGACGCCGTCGCGCGCATGGCTGAAGAGAATCCCCACCTCAGCGCCGCGCAAGCGCGCCACCTGACGATCTACGGCGCGCACCAGAACGAGGACGGCTCATACTCCTGGAAGTTCGACAACCACGCCCGCTGGGGCGGCGTCGGCGGCCTGTCGCATGACGACCAGCATCAGCTGTGGCGGAACATCACCGCGCCGGTGCTGCTGGTTCGCGGGACGGAGTCATGGGCGTCCGACCCGGTGGTCGACGGCCGCATCAAGAATTTCCAGAACGCCCGCCTCGTAAACTTTGAAGGCGCCGGACACTGGGTCCACCACGACCAATTGGACGGCTTCATGCGTGAGACCGAAATTTTCCTCGCGGAGTGATGCCAGGGAAGAGAACGGCGTCGCAGCATCTCAACGTCAGAATCGCCGGAAGTCTTGACCGTCCGCGTCAGCGCGGCTGCATGCGGATCGCGCCGTCGAGACGCACATCCTCACCATTGAGATAGCCGCAGGTGATCATGGTCTCGGCGAGTTGGGCGAACTCCTCGGCCACACCCAAGCGCTTGGGAAAAGGCACCGCGGCGGCCAGGCCGGCCTTCACATGTTCGGCGGCGCGCCCCAGCAGCGGCGTATCGAAGATCCCTGGCAGGATGGTGTTGACGCGGATCGCTTCGCTGGAAAGATCACGCGCGATCGTCAGGGTCATGCCGACGATGCCCGCCTTGGAGGCGGTGTAAGCCACTTGGCCGATCTGGCCGTCTTCAGCGGCCACCGATGCGGTGTTGACGATCGCGCCCCGATCGCCGTCTTCAAGCACGGGCAGGGTCAGCATTCCGGCCGCGCTCTTGGTGATGCAGCGGAAGGTGCCGATCAGGTTGATCTGCACAATCCGCTCGAAGTTCTCGAGCGGATATTCCTTGATCTCGCCCGTCTGCTTGTCGCGCGACACGGTCTTGGCCCCGCCTCCCACGCCGGCGCAGTTCACCAGGATCCGCTCCTGGCCGTGGGCGGCGCGCGCCTTCGCAAAGGCGGCGTCCACCTCGGTCGAGGAGCTAACATTGGCTTGGCAAAACACCCCGCCAAGTTCCTTCGCCAGGGCTTCGCCCCGCTCCACGTCCAAGTCGAACAACGCCACCTTCACGCCATGGCTCGCCAGCCGGCGGGCCGTGGCGGCCCCGAGGCCCGATGCGCCGCCGGTGATGACTGCGGAAACGGTGTTGTCGAGCTTCATCTGAGATCCTCCAAGGAACCTCTGTAAACCGGGCCTTCCGTCACGGGAGTCCAGCGCTCAATTTCACCAGGTCGGAGCTTCAGTCAGTCACCGCGTACAGGCCGATCACCCACGATGGTCGCCCTCCACGTCAGGGTTTTGCGCCTCATCGATGGAGCCGAAGCCTTCGCCTGGCGTTTGCCGCAGATGCAAAACGTCTCCCTGCGCCGCGACATCCTAACCCGGCCGATCTTCCACTGGGCCAAGGGCGTGCTCCCTGCGCTGTCGGACACCGAACGCGAGGCCATCGAGGCTGGCGATGTCTGGTGGGACGCGGCTTTGTTCGGCGGCGATCCTGACTGGAAGACTCTCCTGGACTTACCGCCGGCCAAGCTGAGGCCCGACGAGCAAGCCTTCGTGGACGGTCCGGTCGAAGCCCTTTGCGCCATGCTCGACGACTGGCGCATCACCTGGGAAACACGCGACCTGCCGCCCGAGGCGTGGACTTTCCTGAAAGATAACAAGTTCTTCGGGATGATTATCCCCACGGAGCACGGCGGCCTGGGGTTCTCGGCCTTCGGCCACGCCGAAGTCGTGAAAAAGATCGCGACCCGCTCGGTGTCCGCCGCGGTCACGGCCATGGTCCCCAACTCCTTGGGCCCCGGCGAACTGATCATGCGCTTCGGGACACAGGCCCAGAAGGACCACTGGTTGCCCAGGTTGGCCGACGGCCGCGAGATTCCGGCGTTCGGCCTGACCAGTCCGGAAGCCGGATCGGACGCCTCGGCCATGATCGATGAGGGCGTGGTCGCTCGGGGCGTATGGCAGGGCAAGGACGTCCTGGGCGTCCGCCTCAACTGGCATAAGCGCTACATCACCCTGGGACCGGTCTGCACGGTGCTCGGACTGGCCTTCAAGCTGCGCGACCCCGATCATCTGCTCGGCGACCTGGAGGACATCGGCATCACCTGCGCTCTGGTTCCGACCGACATTCCCGGGGTCGAGATTGGCCGTCGCCACCTGCCAGCCTTCCAGACATTCCAGAACGGGCCGAACTGGGGACGCGACGTCTTCATCCCGCTCGACCTGATCATCGGCGGCGTCGACCGGGTCGGTCAGGGTTGGAAAATGCTGATGACGGCGCTGGCCGCCGGACGCGGCATATCACTGCCGGCGCTGTCTGGCGCCTCCGCCGCCTTCTCGGCCCTGACCACCGGCGCCTACGCCAGGGTCCGTGAACAGTTCGGCCTACCCATCGGCAAGTTCGAGGGGGTGCAGGAGCGCCTGGCCCGCATAGCCGGCAACGCCTACCTGATCGACGGCGCCCGGCGGCTGACCTGCATCGGCCTGGACCAGGGCCACCACCCCTCGGTGATCTCGGCGATGATGAAGGCCGGCGCCACCGAGCGGATGCGCGTGGTGGTCAATGACGCCATGGACGTTCACGGCGGGAAGGCCGTGATCGAGGGACCGCGCAACTATCTGGGCGGCCACTACCGGGCCGTGCCGGTCGGCATCACGGTCGAGGGCGCTAATATCCTGACCCGCAGCCTGATGATCTTCGGCCAGGGTGCGATCCGGGCCCACCCCTATCTGCTTCAAGAGATCCTAGCCCTAGGCGATGCGGACAAGCGTCGCGGCCTGGAACAGTTCGACGATGCGTTCTGGAAGCATGTCGCTCACGCTCTGCGCAACGGGATGCTCGCCTGGTCGCGCAGCTGGACGAACGGGCTCAGCGCCCCGGCGCCCGACGCCGGCCGGGCTCGAGGCTTTTACCGCCAGATGGGGCGCTACACCGCGGCGTTCGCCCTCACAGCCGACGTCGCCCTATTGACGCTCGGCGGCGAGTTGAAGCGCAAGGAGATGCTCTCAGGGCGGCTAGGCGACGTGCTCTCCGAGCTCTACTTCCTGTCAGGTGCATTGAAGCGTTGGGAAGATGAAGGGCGTCGGGACGCTGACTTGCCGCTGCTCAATTGGTGCATGGATACCGGCTTCGCGACGATCGAGGCGAGGCTCGATGAGATCTTCGCCAATCTCCCGAACGCCGTCGCAGGGTGGCTGCTACGCCTCGCGATCCTGCCGCTCGGCCCGCGCCGTCGCGGCCCCTCCGACCGTGTCACACGCGCCTGCGCGGACTTGCTGCTCGAGCCATCGCCGACTCGCGATCGGCTTGTGGCCAATGTCTATGTCGGCGGGGCGGACGAGGCGGTCGGCCAGCTGATCGACGCCTTTGAGCAGGTGGTCGCCACCCAGCCTATTCATGATCGTCTGCGCGACCAGAAGATCCGTGACTGGAAGACGGCGGTCGGCCGCGGCCTGATCACGGCGGCGGAGGTGGCCCAGCTTGAAGCCGCCGACCGCGCCGTCGCCGCGGTGATCGAGGTGGATGACTTTGCGCCCACCGCCCTCGCCGCCCACGAGCAACACCCTGTTCCGCCCGCGGAAACGCCGCCGCTGCACACGTCGCCCTCCGCGCCGCTCGCAAGCGTGGCTGGGAGCGCGCCCATCTTCCCGAGGTGAGCGACACCCGCTACGCAGACTGTAACTGGAACTGGGGGCAAGCATGAGCAGCGGAGTAGCGCCGGCGCGTTTCGACGACCCAGGCAAGCTCGTACAGGCGATCATCGACCAAGTCGGCTCGCACATCGTACTCGGACTGCCGCTCGGGCTCGGCAAGGCAAACCACGTCGCCAACGCGCTGTTCGCCCGCGCGCTGGCCGACCCTTCAATCAAGCTACACATCTTCTCGGCTTTGACCCTTGAGGCGCCGCGACCGAAATCGGAACTGGAAGCGCGCTTCCTCGGCCCGATCATCGAGCGCTTGATGGGCGGCTATCCGTCCCTCGCCTACGCCAAGGCGCAGCGCGCTGGCGAGCTGCCGCCCAATATCGAAGTCGATGAGTTCTTCTTTCAAGCTGGAACCCGGCTGAGCGTGGGATCGTCGCAGCGAAGCTATATCGCCGCCAACTACACCCATGCCGCCCGCTATCTGCTCGACCGCGGCGTCAATGTCGTAGCTCAGCTTGTCGCCCCTCGGGGCCAGGCCGCGGACGCTCGCTACAGCCTGAGTTGCAACACCGACATCACCCTGGACTTGCTGGCGGCCCGCGACGCCGGACGCGCCGACTTTCTGTTGGTCGGCCAGACGAACCAGGACTTGCCGTTCATGCCTGGCGACGGCGACCTCAGCGCGAGCCGCTTCACCCACATGCTGGACAGTCCCGACTGCGAATTTCCGCTGTTCGCGCCGCCGAAGGAGCCGGTGCAGGACGCCCACTACGCCATAGGCTTCCAGGTCGCCGCCTTGGTCCCTGACGGTGGAACCCTGCAGATCGGCATCGGCTCGGTTGGCGACGCTGTGAGCCAGGCGCTGTTGATTCGACATCGCCAGCCTGAAGCCTTTGCTGGCGTCGTCGCCAGCCTAACCCAAGGTCCTGTCGCCATTCCGCAGCGCTTCGAGGCCTTCGACCAGGGTCTCTACGCCTGCAGTGAGATGTTCGTCGATTGCCTGCTCGATCTGGTTCGAGGCGGGATCGTCAAGCGCGAGGTCGACGGCGCCGTGCTGCACGGCGGCTTCTTCCTAGGGCCGCGCGCCTTCTACGCAGCCCTGCGCGAGATGGCGGGCGAGGATCTCGCCAAACTGCAGATGAAATCGATCTCGTTCATCAACGAACTCTATGGCGACGAGATGCGGAAGCGGGAGGCCCGGATCGGCGGCCGCTTCATCAACACCGCGATGATGGCGACCCTGATGGGGGCGGTGATATCCGACGGGCTTGAAGATGGACGCGTGGTCAGCGGCGTCGGAGGTCAGTACAATTTCGTCGCCCAGGCCTTCGCGCTTGAGGACGCGCGCTCGATCATCGCGCTGAACGCCGTGCGCGGCCAGGGCCGAAAAGCCACCTCGAACATCGTCTGGAACTACGGTCACGTCACCATTCCCCGGCATCTTCGCGACATCGTCGTGACCGAGTACGGGGTGGCTGATCTGCGGGGCAAGACAGACCGCGACGTCGTCGCCGCCATGTTGGGCGTAGCCGACAGCCGATTTCAGCCGCAGCTTCTCGCGCAGGCCAAGGCCGCCGGAAAGATCGAGCCCGACTACGCTATTCCAGCCCACCAATGCGACAACAGGCCAGAGCGGATTGCGCGCGTTCTCGCCGGCCCCAAGGCCTCGGGAGCCGCACCGCTGTTTCCGTTCGGCTCTGACTTCAATGACGTCGAGATGACCTTGCTCCCGACCCTGGCCAGGCTGAAGGCGGCGCAAGGCTCGCCTCTTGAATTGGTGCAACTGGCCCTGAAAGGCCTTCGGCGCCCCCCCGATCCCGCCCTCGCCTTAAAGCTTGAGCGACTTGGCCTATCGCGACCGCAGACGGCGAAAGAGCAGTTCTACGCCTGGCTGGTGCGCGGAGCAGACGCCCCCGCCCACCCCACCGACATGCACAAAGTCGGCGCCTAGCTAGCAGGTCCCACGCTGAGGTCGGCCGCCAGTAAAATCCTACGCGGCGCAGACCGAGATCAGTTCTGATCAATCATATTTGCAAGCCTCCTTGCGATTTTCAGCTTCAAAAATTCACGTTCCAGCTAATTTTCAAAGCCACATCAGCAACACCAAGATGTGATCGAAACCTACCGAGATATCTTCAACGCGTTACTAATCACCACCAGCGAACACCATCGGCCCGGCGTCCCTGTCCCTCTATTTTCCTTTACGGGCACAGGCGATCAACCCTTGAAATGAATCGATCTGTCCGGGAAAATAGGGCGGCTCATCCCTGCGCCTCCCATACTGACGCCTCGATCATCCCAGGAAGGAACCCGGACGGCGATGCCGTACGACGTGATGCTCATCACCATCGTCGGCCTTCCTTTCGCGGCAAGCCTTGCTGCGCTCTTCATGCGCGCCAACGCCCGCAATCTCGCCGCTTGGCTTGCGACGGGCGTCGCCCTGGCCACCCTACTCCTGGCGGTTCTGCTGTATCCCTCGATCACGGGCGGCGGGGTTGTTCACCATGTGATCAGTTGGGTTCCGAGCCTGGGCCTGAACCTAACGCTCAGGGTGGATGGTTTCACCTGGCTGTTCCTGATGCTGATCTGCGGCATCGGAGCGCTCGTTGGGATTTACGCTCGCTATTACATGTCGCCAGACGACCCAGTCCCGCGCTTCTTCTCTTTTCTTCTGGCCTTCATGGGATCGATGCTCGGCATCGTCATGGCCGGAAACGTCATCCAGTTGGTCTTCTTCTGGGAGCTGACCAGCCTCTTCTCCTTCCTCCTGATCGGCTACTGGCACCACGGCACGGCGGCCCGTGAGGGTGCGCGAATGGCGCTGATCGTAACCTCGGCCGGCGGGCTTTGCCTGTTGGCGGGGATGCTCGTCGTCGGGCGGATCGTCGGCAGCTATGACCTCGACGTCATTCTCGCCTCCGGCGATCTCATCCGCACCCATTGGCTCTACGAGCCCGCCCTGGTCCTCATCCTGCTAGGCGCGTTCACCAAGAGCGCGCAGTTTCCGTTCCACTTCTGGCTGCCGCACGCGATGTCGGCTCCGACTCCGGTCTCGGCCTATCTGCATTCGGCCACCATGGTGAAGGCCGGCGTCTTCCTGCTCGTGCGCTTCTGGCCGGTGTTGTCCGGCACGCCCGAATGGTTCTGGCTCGTCGGAACTGCGGGGCTCGTGACTCTCGTCCTGGGCGCCTATTTCGCCATGTTCCAACAGGACCTGAAGGGCATCCTGGCCTATTCGACCATCAGCCATCTGGGCCTGATCACGCTACTTCTCGGCATGGGCAGTCCGCTGGCCTGCGTCGCGGCGATCTTCCACATCGTCAACCACGCGACGTTCAAGGCCTCGCTGTTCATGGCCGCGGGCGCGATCGACCACGAAGCTGGAACCCGCGATCTACGGCGGCTAGGCGGCCTGCGCCGCTTCATGCCCGTCACGGCGACCTTGGCCATAATCGCCAGCGCCGCCATGGCCGGCGTGCCGCTTCTGAACGGCTTCCTGTCCAAGGAGATGTTCTTCGAGGAAACCCTGGTGGCCCATTGGGGGTCGGCGCTGGACCTTGTTCCCACCTTGGCGGCGGTGATCGCGAGCGCCTTCGGCGTCACCTACGCCCTACGTCTAGTCGTCGGCGTCTTTTTCGGCCCCGTTCCCGAGAGCTTGCCAAGGCAACCTCACGAGCCGCCCCGCTGGATGCTGCTGCCGATCGGATTCCTGGTGGCGGCCTGCATCCTGGTCGGCATGTTCCCCACGCCCGTGATCGGCCCGCTCCTGCACGCCGCGTCCGTCTCGGTGCTTGGGGCCCAGACCCCAAGCTATAGCTTGGCGGTATGGCATGGCTTCACGCCGGCGCTGCTGATGAGCGTCGTGACCCTCGCGGCGGGCACGTTGCTCTACTTGACCCGCCGCCGCTGGATGGCCCGTCAAGACCGCGCTCCGCTTACCGGCGGGCTGAGCGGCAAGGCCATCTTTGAGCGCCTGCTGAGGCTACTCGCCAAGACCGCGCCTCGACGGTTGGAGCGCGGTTTCCCGAGCCAGCGGCTACAGCCGCAGATCCTCATGATCATCCTGGCGGCGCTTTTGGCGGCGGCGCTGGCGGTCGGCGGTTCGCCCGCCGCCCTTGAGCCCCTCCGCTGGTCGAGCATCGATCCGGCCTTTGCGCTGCTATGGGTCCTGGGCGGCGCGTGCGCGGCGGGCGCGGCGGTGCTGGCCAAGTTCCATCGCCTGGCCGCGCTTATCCTCACGGGGGGAGCTGGGCTGGTCTCCTGCATCAGTTTCGTCTGGCTCTCCGCGCCCGACCTGGCCGCCACCCAGCTGCTGGTCGAGGTCGTTACGACCATCCTCATCCTGCTGGGTTTGCGCTGGCTGCCGCGCCGGATCGAGGTCCAGACGCCAGCGAGCGATCGCTTGGCGCGGTTCCGGCGGCGTCGGGACGCGGTGATCGCCATAGCCGCGGGGCTAGGCCTGGCCACGCTGGCCTATGGCGTGATGATGCACCCGGTCGAGAACTCCATCTCGCGCTTCTTCCTGGAACGCGCCTATTCCGAGGGCGGGGGACGCAACGTCGTCAACGTCCTCCTCGTCGATTTCCGAGCATTCGACACCCTGGGGGAGATCACTGTCCTGGCCATCGTCGCCTTGACCGTTTTCGCCTTGCTAAGACGCTTTCGGCCCAGCGCTGAGAGCGTCGGCGCCCCTGCTCAGCAGCGTTATCAGAATGCGGCCGATGAACAGGCGCCCGACCGTAGCGCAGGGCACACCCTGACCAGCTACCTGATGATTCCGGGCTTGATCATCCAGTTGATGTTCCCGGTCATCCTGCTGTTCGGACTACACCTGTTCCTTCGCGGGCACGATCTGCCAGGTGGCGGCTTCGCTGCCGGGATCACCATCTCAGTGGGGCTGATCCTGCTCTACATGGCCGGCGGCGCCCGCTGGGTGGAATCCCGGCTTCGCGTGGCCCCGGTCCGCTGGATCGGCCTTGGCCTGCTCACGGCCACCGGCACGGGCTTGGGCTCCCTGCTGTTCGGCTATCCCTTCCTCACCGCCTACTTCCGCTATCTCGACCTCCCGGTGTTCGGGCGCATCCCCCTGGCCACGGCGGTGCTGTTTGATCTGGGGGTTCTGATGCTGGTGGTGGGAGCGACCTCGCTCATTTTGATCGCCCTGGCTCACCAGTCATTGCGACGTCCCCGCCTCGCAGCGCCAAGCGCCGACACGCGCCCCTCCGAACCAGCTGGAGAACGCTGATGGAGCTTGTCCTGGCCGCGGCGATCGGCGTGCTTTCGGCTTCCGGGATCTGGCTGATCCTGCGGCCGCGCACCTTTCAGGTGATCATTGGCCTGACCCTGATCTCATATGCGGTGAACCTGTTCATCTTCTCCACCGGGGGCCTTAGGGTCGGCGCGGACCCGGTGCTGAAGGCTGGAGCGACCGACCCCGCGCGCTACGCCGACCCACTGCCCCAGGCCTTGGTGCTGACGGCGATCGTCATCAGTTTCGCGACCACGGCGCTCTTCCTGGTCGTCTTGCTCGCCTCCCGGGGCCTGACCGGTGTGGACCATGTCGATGGCGAGGACGGCACGCCATGAGCGCCCACCTCCTCGTTGCTCCGATCATCCTGCCCCTGCTGGTCGGAGCGATTCAATTGCTCGTCGGGGACCGGCGCCCAGGCCTGAAGTCAGCCCTGGGCTTGGCCTCATGTGTCACCCTGTTGGGAATATCAATCGCCCTGCTCCGCATGGCGGGCGACCCGCCGGGCGGCGGCTCCCTCGGAGGTGTCTACCGGATTGGCGACTGGGCCGCGCCCTTCGCCATTGTCCTGGTCGCCGACCGGCTCTCGGCTGTGATGGTGACGCTGACGGCCGTCCTTGGCCTGGCGACCCTGCAGTTCTCGCTAAGACGGTGGGCGCGGATAGGCCCTCACTTCCATCCGCTCTTCCAGTTTTTGCTGATGGGCCTCAACGGCGCCTTCCTGACCGGCGACTTGTTCAATCTCTTCGTGTTTTTCGAAGTGTTGCTCGCCGCGTCCTACGGCTTGGCGATGCACGGTTCAGGCCCAAGGCGCGTCGGGGCCGGCCTGCACTACATCGTGATCAACCTGGTCGCCTCGATGCTGTTTCTCATCGGGGTCAGCCTGATCTTCGGCGTCACGGGCACGCTCAACATGGCCGCCCTGGCTGAGCAGATCCCCAAGGTGCCCGAGAACACACGCAACCTCCTCCACGCTGGGGCGGCGATCCTGGGCGTCGCCTTCCTCGTCAAGGCGGCGATGTGGCCGCTCGGCTTCTGGTTGCCCCGCACCTACGACGCCGCCGCCCCACCGGTCGCGGCGATGTTCACGATCATGACCAAGCTCGGGATCTACGTCCTGCTCCGCCTGAGCCTGCTGCTTTTTGGCGACGAGGCTGGGCCGTCGGCCGGCTTCGGTGATCAGTGGCTGATGATTGGCGGCGCCGCGACCCTCGTCGTCGGCATGATCGGCATGCTCGCGGCCAAGGATCTGGGCCAGATCGCCGGCTATAGCCTCTTGGTTTCAGCCGGGACGCTGCTGGGCGCGGTCGGTTTCGGCGATCCCGCCGTCACCACCGGGGCCATGTTCTATCTCATCGCCTCCACGCTGGGCGCGGCCGCCTTCTTCCTGCTGGCGGGCGTTATCGCACCTGACGGCGACGACGAGATTGACGACGTCCAGGTGCTGGAAGCCTACAACCCCAACAACGCCCCGCTGTTTTCGGAGGAAGACGAGAGGATTGTCTCGATCTCGGCGCCCGCCGCGGTGCTCAGCGCCGCGTTCCTGGCTTGCACCTTGATGGTCGCCGGACTGCCGCCTTTTTCCGGCTTCTTGGCCAAGTTTGCGATGCTCTCCCCGATGCTCGACGCGCAAGCGCGACCGCCGATCCCAGGGAGCGGCGTGGTCCTGTTCGCCCTGATCATCCTGTCGAGCCTGTGCGCTTTGATCGCCATGGTTCGCGCCGGGATCCAGATTTTCTGGGCTGATCCGGACCGGAAATTTCCGACGGTCCGACTCTACGAGATCGCGCCGGTCCTGGGCCTCCTCGGCGTATGCCTGATCCTCACATTCGTCGCCGAAGGCCCTATCAGTTACATGCGCGGGGTCGCCGACCAGGTTCACTCTGCGAGCACCTATGTCTCTGGCGTGCTCCCCCAGGGGCCCCGGCCATGAGACGCTGGCTGCCGTATCCGGGCCTCTCGATGTGCCTTGTGGTCATCTGGATGCTTCTCAACCAAACGCTGGCGCCGGGGCAATTCGTGGTCGGCGCCGTACTGGCCGTTGGCCTCGCCAAGGTATTCCAGCGCCTGTCGCCCCCAAGGCTTCGCCTGAGTAATCCGCACAAGCTCCTGCTGCTCGGCTGCCGGGTGGGGCTGGACGTCGTGCGATCGAACTACGCCGTCGCCAAGCTCATCATCCTAGGCCGAAGCCGCGCCGTGAATTCGGGCTTCGTCACGTTGCCCCTGCGACTAACCGATCACTATGGCCTGGCCGTGCTGGCCTGCATCATCACCTCGACGCCCGGCACCATCTGGGTGAACTACGACGCCAACCACGGCGTCTTGCTGATCCATGTCCTTGACCTGGTGGACGAGGAGACCTGGATCCGCACCATCGGCGATCGCTACGAAGGCCTGCTCCTGGAGATATTCGAATGAGCACCACCCTCTTGGGCGCCGCGGTGATCTTGGCCCAGATCCTCTTGGTTCTAGCCATGAGCTTTGCGCTCGTCCGCATGATGCGCGGCCCGCGCGCGCAGGATCGCGTGCTGGGTCTCGACACCTTCTATGTCAACGGCATGCTGCTGCTGGTGACGATCGGCGTTCGAACCGGCAGCGCCCTCTACTTCGAAGCCAGCCTGATTATCGCGCTACTGGGCTTCGCCGGCACCGTCGCCTTGTCGAAGTTCCTCATGCGCGGCGAGGTGATCGAGTGACGCCCCTGGCCGAACTACCTCTGTGGGCGTCCATCCTCGTCTCCGCGCTTCTGCTGCTGGGCGCGCTTCTGGCCTTCACCGGCTCGTTTGGCCTGTTGCATCTCAACAGCTTCTACAAACGTGTCCATGCGCCGACGCTCGGGACCACGCTCGGGGCCTTTTGCATCCTCGCCGGATCGATCGCCTACTTCTCAGTGTCGCAATCGCGCCCGGTGCTGCACGAGGTGCTCATCGGCGTCTTCCTGAGCTTGACCACCCCGATCACCCTGATGCTGCTGGTGAGAGCGGCGCTCTATCGCGATCGCGAGGAAGGCTCGCCCGACGTCCCCCATCTCGATCTGCCTGAATAGAGCATCGATCCTGCTAGGCGGTGATCCGGTCGGGATGCACGACGTAGCTATCGAGGTCGGCCAGGGTCCGCCGCCAGGCCGCCGACATGGCCGGCGACAGGTCGGGGCCGCACGCTTCCTGCACGACTTCGGCGACGAGACCAAAGAACGTGGCGAACACGTCCGGCGGAACATCGTAGCCGGCGTGGTTGACGACCTCGGTCTTGATCAGATGGTCGGCGAACTGCCGGGGTCCAATGAAATCGAGGATCGCCTCGAACGTCCGCATCAGCATCTCGCCCTTGATCGCGCCGTTCTTGTCGCGCCAGAACAGCAGCTTCATGTCCGGATGCCGTTGAAACAGCCGCTCATAGACCACCGGCGTGAGGTCTCCTCCACGCTCAGCGGCGATCTCCAGGCTCTTTTCGATCGCTTCGGCGTCAACAGGATCAGTAGGCATCGTCGCCTCTCATGGCGCGCGCGGGTCGCCCCGCGCGCAGGTATCTGAGCGTGAAAGAACCGGCCCCTAGGTCCGGCGCGGAATGATCACCGGCAGGCTTTCGTAGCCATGCACGAAGGCTGACCAGTTCAGGAGCGGATCACCCACCACCTTGATCTCCGGGAAGCGCTTCAGGATTTCTTCCCAGATGATGGTCAGCTGCATCTCGGCCACGCGGTTGCCGACGCAGCGGTGGACGCCGAAGCCGAACGACATGTGCTGGCGGGGCCGCTCGCGATCGATGATGAACTCATTGGGACGATCGACGACCTCTTCGTCGCGGTTGCCCGAGATGTACCACATGGCGACCCGGTCGCCCTTCTTGATGGTCTTGCCGCCCAGTTCGACGTCGCGCGTCGCCACCCGGGCCATATGGGCCAGCGGCGTCTGCCAGCGAATCGTTTCCGAAACCATCGGCAGGATCAGCTCGGGGTTGGCGCGCAGCTTGGCGTACTGCTCCGGGTTCTGATTGAGCGCATGGACGCTGCTGGAAATGGTGTTTCGCGTCGTATCGTTGCCGCCCACGATCAGCAGCACGACGTTGCCCTGGTAGGTCGCCAGCGGCATGTCCCGGGTCGCGGGGTTATGCGCCAGCATCGAGATCAGATCGCCGCGCGGTTCGGCGTTGACCCGCTCATTCCACAGCTCCTGGAACGCGTTGAAGCACTCGAACATCGCCGCGCCCTTCTGCTCCCAGCTTTCCACCGGCCCGTGGCCCGGCTGGTTAGTGATCATGTCCGACCACCAGGTGAGCTTACGGCGCTGTTCGAACGGGAAGTCGAACAGGGTGGCCAGGGTCATGGCCGTCAGTTCCTTCGACACTAGGTCGACCCAGTCGAACTCTTCGCCGATCGGAAGGGAATCTAGGATTTGGCCAGCACGCTCGCGGACCTGGGGCGCCATGGCGTGCAGGTTGCTCGGCGCCAGGGTTGGACTCACGGCCTTGCGCGCCGGGCCGTGGTCGGGTTCGTCCATGGTGATGAAACCTGCGCCCCCGCGACGGCGCGCGCCCATGACCTTTTCCTGCTCGGCCATGGCCGCCTGGTTGATCAGGGTTATGCCCTCGGCCGACGAGAACGCCTCATGGTCGGTGTCCACCGCCATGATGTCGTTCCACTTGGTGATCGACCAGTATGGACCGTACTCGCTCTCCGGAGTGAAATGGACAGGGTCCTCGCGGCGCAGACGCTCGAACACCGGCCAGATGGTGTCGTTGTAGAAACGCGACACGTTGGCGGGGTTCAGCTTCTCCAGCGGCATGGCTGCGATTTCAGCCGCGGCGTCGGCGGCCTGTATTTTCGCTGAAATGTTCATGGCGTCCTTCCCAGGTCGTGACCGGTCTTTTTCGCCGCCGACCCGCCCCGTGTGAGCTGCCCGCGCCGTAATGACGATCTTTGAACAAAGGTTGATCACACTCCGCGCGCATGTCAACGGCGATTGACTTATCGGCCCCTTACTCCAGGCTCGCGCTCCGGGCCCGCTCTTGGACCTGACCGCCAGCCCCTCTTCGGGTACAAGACGCCGATGACTGACCCCGCAATGCTGGATCGACCAAGACCTCGCAAACGTGACGCCGAGGCGACGCGCGCGGCCATACTTGAGGCGGCGAAGAAGCAGTTCGCGCTCGTAGGCTACGATTGCACCCTGCGCGACATAGCCGGTGAAGCGGGCGCCGACGTCGCGCTCGTCAAACGCTACTTTGGCGGCAAGGAAGCCCTATTCATCGAGGCCCTGAAAGCTTCGTTCGGATCCGACGATCTGCGCGAATGGGATCGCGCCACCTTCGCCCACGACGTGGCCGCGATGCTGGCCGACAGCCCCCACGTCGACGAAGCACGGACCCATCGGTTCCAGTTCCTGCTGCGGGCCGCGACATCGCCAACCACGGCCTCATTCCTGAGCGTGGTCATTCAGGATCGCTTTCTCGCCCCGATCCGTGACTGGCTTGGCGGAGCGGACGCCGATGCCCGCGCTCGCGTGTTCGCGGCCTGCTACATCGGGTTCCTCGTGGAGCGCTTGATCCGAGGAGTCGCCCTGCAAGGGCGCGACCGGGAGGTTTTCATCGACCAAGTCAGCGCCGTCTTCGCCACGCTGATCGCTCCCTCCGACGGCGCGGCTTGATCCGTCTGGAGAGACCATGCCCGCGCCAAGGTCATCGGGCTGGGACTGGAATGCATCAGCGGCCGCAGGCAAACTGCCGAGAACAGCTTCAGATACTCAGGAGTTCGCCATGTTCATCGCGATGAATCGTTTCCAAGTCCTGCGCGGACAGGAGGCGGCGTTCGAAGCCGTCTGGTTGTCGCGCGACAGCCACCTGGAGACCGTCCCAGGATTCTTGGGGTTCAGCCTGCTTCGCGGACCGGAACGTGAGGACCACACCCTCTTCGCCTCTCATTCCCAATGGGCGTCCAAGGCGGCCTTCGAGGCCTGGACCAAATCGGAGGCCTTTCGGATGGCCCACAAGGGAGCTGGCGACAACAAGCCGCTCTACATGGGCCACCCGCAGTTCGAGGGCTTCGACGTTTTGCAGGAAGTCGCAGCGGCGCCGGCCGCCTAGGATTCCGCGCGGCGCGCTCTGGAATTACGTGAACGGCGTGCCCGAAAAGCTAGCGCTGGTGAGTGCAGGCCTACTCGGCCGGCGATCAAACAAACAAGACACTGGTTGAGTCACGCGCACTCCGGCAAAAGGCGCGCTGCACTTCGTTTGTCTCAAGCTACGGAATCCAACCTCGATGAATCTTGCCGAAGTCCTCGTTGGCAAAAACCCGCCCTACGACGTCAATGTGGTGATTGAAGTTCCGATCGGCGGCGAGCCGATCAAGTACGAGATGGACAAGAAGTCGGGCGCGCTGGTCGTCGACCGGTTCCTCTACACATCGATGCGTTATCCTGGAAATTACGGGTTCGTACCGCATACCCTGTCGGGTGACGGCGATCCCTGCGACGTCATCGTGGCCAACACCCGCGCGTTGATGCCGGGATCGATCATCAGCTGCCGGCTGGTGGGCGTCCTGCTCATGGAAGACGAGGCCGGCGCCGACGAGAAGCTTTTGGCGGTCCCCTCCTCCTGGCTGACAAAGCGCTATGACGGGGTGCAGGAATACGGCGACCTGCCCGACATCACCCTCAAGCAGATCGAGCACTTCTTCGCGACCTACAAGGATCTGGAAGACCAAAAGTGGGTCAAGGTCCTGGGCTGGGGCGACGCGGCCGCGGCCCGCCAGCTCCTCATTGAAGGCATCGAGCGCAACACCGCCAGCCTGAAGTCTTAGACGGCTTAGCTCGGCTCTCTACGCGATCAAAAGGCCTCGCTAGCCCAGGGTTAGCGAGGCCGGTTCGAAGCCCGCCATGGGCGAACGCCTCAAGCCTTCGGGGCTCGCCGGCGGCGCGGAACGCGGACGGTCGCCTCGCCGTCCATGATCAGGTCATCGCCGACGAAACCTTCACAGCGAAGCGTCACCCGCGCGCCGACCTCATCGATGGTCGAAACGGTGACGCGCGCGACGACGACATCGCCAATTCGCACCGGCTTATGAAACGCCAGGGTCTGGCCGAGGTAGATGGCGCCGGCGCCGGGCAGGATCGTACCGACCACCGCAGATCCAAACGACGCCGACAGCAGGCCATGCGCGACCCGGCCGCGATAGGCGGTCTTGGACGCAAAAGCCTCGTCCATGTGCACGGGATTGAAGTCGTCCGACGCCTCGGCGAACCGCCTGATGCGCTCCTCGGTGACGGGGACATGCTTTTCCGCCACCATCCCGACGACGAGTTCGTCAAGAATGTAGCCGCCTGAGGGGTGGGGTCCGATCATGCCCGCCGTTACCGGTCATGTAGCGCCGTGGCTAGAACAAATCCGCGAGGACGCCGAACAAGCGCCGTTCGCCCGCGCCTGGCCAGGGACCGCGCCCGAGCCCGACCGCCTTCCACAACCCGCACGGCACGCTGGCGCCCGCCTGGCTTTTGGTTCGTAGTCAGCCGGAGGATATCCGGCGACCGTCATTGATATTCTCGATGGTCCCAACAGAGTTTTCCCATTGGCCAGCTTCGAATGTGGGGCCTAGGGTTTCAAAAATCACAGGTACGGGAGGACTTCGACATGGACGACGCGACCCCGCTCAATGACCCGCGCAAAGAACCCGCCGCGTTGCGATCGCTGCTAGGGCGCACCAATCGCGATTGGTGGCCGAACCACCTGTCGCTCGAAATCCTTCCGACCGCCAACCCGATGGGGGAGGACTTCAACTACGCCGAGGCGTTCAAGAAGCTCGACTACCAGGCGGTGAAGCGTGACCTCGTCGCGCTGATGACCGACAGCCAGCCCTGGTGGCCGGCCGACTATGGACACTACGGTCCCTTCTTCATCCGCATGGCTTGGCACAGTGCCGGCACCTATCGCAGCGGCGACGGCCGTGGCGGCGCCGGCGCGGGGCAGCAGCGGTTCGCGCCGCTCAACTCCTGGCCCGACAACGGCAACCTCGACAAGGCGCGGCGCCTGCTCTGGCCGATCAAGCAGAAGTATGGCGCCAACCTATCCTGGGCCGACCTGATGATCCTGGCCGGCAACGTGGCCATCGAATCCATGGGCGGCCCGATCTTCGGGTTCGGCGGCGGCAGGGCCGACGTATGGGAACCGGAGCGTGACGTCTACTGGGGCACGGAGGAACAGTGGGTCGGCCACGAAGCCAACGAGACCCGCATTCAGCCCGAGAAGGGCATGGCGCTCGAAAACCCGCTGGCCGCTATCCAGATGGGCCTGATCTACGTCAATCCCGAAGGCCCAGGCGGCAATGCCGACGCCCTGCAATCGGCCCGCGACATTCGCGAAACCTTCCATCGCATGGGCATGACCGACGAAGAGACGGTGGCGCTGACGGCCGGCGGCCACACCTTCGGTAAGGCGCACGGCGCCGGCGACGCCTCCAAGGTGGGATCCGCCCCCGAGGGCGCCGACATCGCTCAGCAGGGCCTGGGCTGGCAGAGCGGCCACGAGAGCGGGATGGGCGACCACACCATCACCTCTGGCCTGGAAGGCGCCTGGACCCCGACGCCGATCACCTGGGACAACAGCTTCTTCCACATGCTGTTCGACTATGAGTATGAACTGGTCCGCAGTCCGGCGGGGGCCAAGCAATGGCAGCCCGTAGACCAAAAGCCGGAAGACATGGCTCCCGGCGCCCATAGCCCTGACCGGCGGGTGCCGACCATGATGACCACGGCCGACATGGCTCTGAAGGTTGATCCGGAATTCCGCAAGATTTCCGAGAAGTTCCGCGACGACCCTGCCTACCTCGCCGACGCTTTCGCCCGTGCTTGGTTCAAGCTCTGCCACCGGGACATGGGTCCGAAGGCGCGCTACCTCGGCCCGGAAGTGCCGGCCGAGGACCTGATTTGGCAAGATCCGATCCCAGCCCAGACCGGCCCGGTGATCGACGCGAACGACATCAAGGCTCTGAAAGAGACGATCGCCGCCTCAGACCTGTCTGTCGCCGAACTGGTCTCGACCGCCTGGGCCTCGGCCTCGACCTATCGCGGCTCCGACCACCGCGGGGGCGCCAATGGCGGTCGCATCCGCCTGGCGCCGCAGAAGGACTGGGAGGTCAACGACCCGGCCAAGCTGGCGAAGGTCCTGCAAACCTATGGGAACATCAAGGCGGGGTTTGACGGGGCCAAGACCGTGTCGATCGCCGACCTAGTGGTGCTGGGCGGGTCGGTCGGGATCGAGAAAGCCGCGCGGGCGGTCGGCCACAACCTCGAGGTTCCCTTCACTCCCGGGCGCACCGACGCCTCGCAGGAACAGACCGATGTCGAGGGCTTCGCGGTGTTGGAGCCTAGGGCGGACGGCTTCCGCAACTACTTGCAGGTCGCCTTCAACGTTCCGACCGAAGAACTGCTGGTTGACCGCGCCCAACTGCTTCGCCTGTCGGCGCCGCAGATGACCGTGCTGGTCGGCGGCCTGCGCGTGCTGGGGGCCAACGTCGGCGGCTCAACGCATGGCGTGCTGACCGACCGGCCGGGCCATTTGACCAACGACTTCTTCGTCAACCTGCTCGACATGGGTACGGCTTGGAAGGAAATCGACGGCCACGGCGACGAGGTGTTCCTCGGAACTGATCGCCATACGCATGAGGAGAAATGGACCGCCACCCGGACCGATCTGGTCTTCGGCTCCAACTCTCAACTGCGAGCCTTGTCGGAGGTCTACGCCTCTGCGGACGCCGGGGAGAAGTTCGTGAAGGACTTCGTGGCCGCCTGGACGAAGGTGATGAACGCCGACCGATTTGACCTAGTTTAGATAGGTCATGGCCCCGCCCAGGAGGATGACGATCCTGGACGGGGCGACCGGCCTAGCTGAGGATGTCAGAGACCCAGGACATGGCCATGTCACCCTCCCCCGGCTCGAAGGTGCGGACCTCTACATGAGGTATGATCGGGTTGCCGATACGGGCCAGGGCGCGCACCCACTCTTTGTCGGTGATCACGGCCTCTCGGGGGAAGCGCTTCAGGTGCCACAGGTTCCGCAGTCCATACTGTAAGTCCTTCGCACCTGCTTCCAGGGTGAAGTCCTTGAAGCCCACGAGGTCTAACAGGACGCCGATCCGTTCATGACGATCGAGCCTAGCCTCAAGTTCGGCGACGATCTTGTCATAGTCGTCGCCGCTAAGGGTCCCCGAGAGCTTCAGGGCGACCACATGGTCCGGCGACGTCAGGATCTCGATCATCGTGTCGATCCTCCTTGAGGGTGTTGCGGTAGGCCTTGAGACAAGCCGCAGTCTTGGCCCCCGGTTCCGTCCTGATCGCCGCGGCGCCTTGGTGACGGATTATTGCCAATTCCCCCGCGACCGAAATGCGCGCGCCTTACTCCCGCCGCACCCGCCCCCTCGATTGAGATCGGGGACTTACGGTCACGCTTGAAGGTTCAGTTTTGCACAAGACGTCCGGTCCGCGATCCTCCGCGGCGGTACTGCTGGCCATCGCTCTGCATGGACTGGTCGTCATGGCGCTGGTCTCGACGCCCGACGAACCCGCGCCCCAGGAAGCCGTTTTCGACGTGGTTCTAGCGCCGGCGTGGCGGCCCGAGGCGCCGCGGAAGACTGAGCCGAAACCCGTTCCGCCCCCGGTCGGCGAGCGCTCATCCGAACAGGTCCACAGTGCGGTGCGATCAAGGGCGCCAATCGCGCCTCGGACGGAGCCGGTCGGCGGCGCCTGGCAGGTCCGGGAAGGGGCGACGCCCGAGACCGAGGGTGCGCGCGGATCTCTGCGGGCCGGGGTCGGCTGCCGCTCGGCCGACTTCCTCTCGCTCACCAAGGCCGAGCGAGACGCCTGTAACGAAAAACTGGCCGCCGGCGCGAAGGAAGGCCCCGCCTACGCCGTCATCAGCCCCAAGCTGAAGAAACAGTTCGATGGCGTCTTTGAATGTCCGAAGGACGATGCCTGGTGCGAATACCGGATCGGCAAGGCTCCCTATCCCGGCCTGCTGGCGCCGCGCCGAAAGAAGTCGAAAGACTGGGATTGAGGCACTGGCGATGTGCAGGCGGCATCCGGCCGCCTGCACATCCACCGGTTAGCGGACGTAGGCGAAGCGGACCAGGAAGGTCCGGCCCGGCTCCATGTAGTCCTTCTGATAGGATGGGTTCTCACCCTTGGTCGTGTAGTAGCGGTGGCCATCCAGGATGTTCTGAATGTCGAAGTCCACCGACATGCCCGGACGGATATTATAGCGGGTGTGGAGGTCCAGGCTCTTGTTGGGCTGCACCCACTTATCGACGGCGTTGTCCCGCAGATCCTCGATGTACGAGCCCTGATACTGGTAGGAGAGCTTCGCCTCGAACCCGTATTTTTGATAGGTCAGCGAGACATTGTAGAGCAGCTCCGGCGCGCCCACGAACGGGATGGGGCGGCCCTTGCGGTACTCGAGCCCAGTCTCGGCCTCGCTTTTCTGGACCGTGACATTGCCCTCGAAGCCGAAGCCGTCGAACGGCGCGCCCAGGCCCTCGAAGCTCTTGATGAGGTTGAACTCGGCCCCGTAGATCTTCGCGCTCTCGCCGTTTTTCGGCTGGGTGATCTCGATCGTGCCTTCCTGGGTGTTGGCGTCGACCTGGCTGCCGTTGGTGAAGATGAAGTTGTCGATCGTCTTGAAGAAGGCGCCGGCCGAGATGAGGCTGGTTCGGTCGGGATAGAACTCGGCCGAGACGTCGAAATTGATCGCCTTGGCGGGCTTCAGGTCCGGGTTGCCGCGGGTGATCGAGATGATCTCCTGGGTCACCGGATCGCGGCCCACGCTCTGTCCGCCCGAGATGTAGGCGAACTCCGGCCGCGAGAAGCTGGTCCAGATGGCGCCGCGATAGACCCACTGGTCCGACGGACGCCAAGTGGCGGTCACGCTGGGCAAGAAGACCGTGTAGTCGCGGTCGGTCGAGCCGAAGGCGCTGTCATCGCCGTCATCGACCCAGAACTCGTTATGGACATCAGTGGTTTCGACCCGCGCGCCGGCGACGACCTGGAGATCGTCGATCTTGATGTTGGCCATCGCGTAGCCCGCGTAGATCGTCTCGGTCCCACGCTTGTCGTCGGCGTTCAGATCGGCGGTGGAATAGTCGGCGGGCGTCGCCTTCTGCGCCGCCTGGATCGCGGCGATCACCCGGTCACGGTCAAGGATGGAGCCGTAGTAGTAGCGGCCGCCCAGTACGCGATCGATCTGACGATCAACCAGCCCCGACTGGGCCAGGTTCTTGCCGTCCAGCGGCGTGCCCGAGAAGTCGCCGTCCCAGATCGGGGTATGGTTGTAGTCGCGCTCTGAGCGCAGGATCTTGACCCCGGCCCGCACGAACTCGACCACGCCGTCCAACTCGTACTTGGCGTCGAACTTGACGGCCGTGCGGTCGTCGGTCTGCTTGTTCCGGCTCAGGCCCGCGCCGTCGAACGGCAACAACGTGTCGTCACGCTCGACGTTGGCGGCGAACGGCGGAAGCTGCGGCATCGGGAAGCGAGGATCGGCCGATGACCAGAGCAAGCCGGTCGCGTTGAACGGATAGGAGCAGGCGTCGCAGTTGTAGCCAACCGAGTAATCGTTCGGAGACTCCCGCGAACCGCCGCTGTAGCTGAGGTCGTAGTCGAGCGTCAGGCGCCCCAACCGGCTCTGGCCGCCGGCATTGATGGTGATCAGGCTCTGGTTCTGGTCCTGGGTGTTGAACGTGCGCGCGAACTGAAAGGCCTGCGGGTTCCAGACGCCTGAGCGTCCTTGCAGCGACCAGTAGGAGCCCTTGGCGCGGTCGGCGTCGGTGATCACGCCATCGCCGTCCTGGTCCACGATCTGACCGGCGGTATAGCCGTAGATCCGGCCCTTGGCGCCCACCCCGGTGATCACGGTGTCCGGCTGCGGCAGGCCGGAGTTATCGACATCGACCTGCACCAAACGCTGGGTCGGGCGGCTGCGGAAGTCGGTGTAATCATTGGTCGAGACGCGCTTGAAGCTGCTGTATTGGCCGCGCGCGTAGAGGTCGTGCTGATCGCCGCGATAATCGAGCGAGATGTTGCCGCCGTAGCGTGTCTGCTGGACCCGGCGATAGTCGAGGTCGATGCCCGGCAGGTACATCGAACGCTCGTCGATCGGCTCCTCGCTGTCCTTGCGCCAACGGAAGGGCTCCCATTCGCCGTCGTTCTCGCTCTCCTCGTTGAGGCTGTTGCTCTTGCCGTAGTTGACCGAGGCGAAGATCCCGAACTGCTGCATGTCGCCGAAGCGCGTCGCGAAGTCGGCCTGGAGCTGGCCGCTGCCGGCGGACTCGCCCTGGTCCTTGGCGCGGTCATTGATCCCGTAGCTGCCGAACAAGCGCACCACCGGTTTGCGGAAGTCGAAGGCGGTCGGGGTGCGGAAATCGATGGAGCCGCCGATGGCGTCGCCGTCCATGTCCGGGGTCAGGGTCTTTGAGACGGTGATGGCCTGCAAGCCGTTGGGCGGCAGCAGGGTCATCGACATCTTGCGATTGGCCGGATCGGTCAGGGCCACCCGCACGCCGTTGATCGAATAGGCGTTGAAGGTGCCGGCGAAGCCGCGAACGGTGACGTACTCGCCCTCCCCGGTCTCCTGGCTGACCACCACATTGACGCCCGGCACGCGCGCCAGGGCGTCGGCCACATTGGCGTCCGGCAGCTTGCCCATGTCGTCGGCGGAGATGACGTTGGCCACCACCTCCGACTGCTTCTGAGCCTCGATGCCCTTGGCCGAGCCCAGACGCTGACCGACGACCGTGAACGCCTCGATCGCTCCGGCCTCGTCGGCCGCTTCTTCGGCGTGCGCGAGGCCCGCGAACAGGCAGGCCGGACCTGCGATCAGCACAGCCAGGAGACTAACTCCCCCAAGGCTGCGGCGGCGAATGGCCCGGGTCTGGGCGACGGGGTGGCGGGGCATGACGCTCTCCATGGGATGTCGGTCAGATGTCGCCTGACGTCGTTCGCGGGCGGGCAGCCGCGAGCGCTCGCGGCCGCGCCATCGCAGCCCCGTCACGCCCCCAACTGTTTACGCAGATCCCCCAGCGCACTTAGTCAGTGATGGTTTGATATTCGCGAGAATAACTGGTGTAAACCAGTTTAGTATTCCAAGTATAATTTCAGTATTTATTCACCGCACATACGACAAGTCGTCACAAAGCGGATTTAGGATGAAAGGCTCATCTCAGGCGATTGAGACTTCCGCGCGATCAGTTCGCGCAGCAGAGCGGCATAGGTCTCCATGCCCGCCATCTCGGCCCCCTGAACCTTGCCCAGCTCGTCATAGCGGCGCAG
>NZ_JAURWM010000307.1 GCF_030654915.1 Phenylobacterium sp.
CCTTGCTGACGCCGCTGTAGTCCAGGCTGTCGTCCACCAGCTGGAAGGCGACGCCCAGGTCCTGTCCGTATTTGCGCAGGGCCAGGCACTGCTCGGGGCTGGCCCCGGCGGAGACGGCGCCAGCCTCGGCGGCGGCGGCGAACAGCTCGGCGGTCTTGGCCTTGATGATCTCCAGGTACATGTCCTGGTGCAGGTTCAGGTCGTGGGCGCGGGTCAGCTGCAGCACCTCGCCCTCGGCGATCACCCGGCTGGCGCGGGCCAGGATCTCGAGCGCCTGCATGGAGCCGGCCTCGACCATCAGTTCAAAGGCGCGGGCGAACAGGAAGTCCCCCACCAGGACGCTGGCCGGCGCGCCCCAGATCAGGTGAGCGGCGACCTTGCCCCGGCGCAATTGCGAGGAATCTACGACGTCGTCATGCAACAGGGTGGCGGTGTGGATGAACTCCACCGCGGCGGCCAGCTTCAGACAGGCGTCATCCTGCGCGCCGGCGACACGCGCCGCGGCGATGGTCAGCAATGGCCGCAGACGCTTGGCCGATCCGCCGATCAGATGTTCGGCCAGGGCGGGGATAACCGAGACGGGGCTCTGCATCCGGTCGCGGATGAGCGCATCGACCTTGGCCATGTCGGGCCGCGCGAGTTCCAGGAGCCCGTCGATGGACACGGGCTTTTCACGGGCGATCGCAGCATTGACGACGTCCAAGCTATCGAAACTCCAAGGCGTTACACGGCGCCGAACAGGGCCGTCATTTGCGGGCGACAATGGTCACGGGTAAGACCAGGGTCAAGGCGGGCTAGGCTGTCTCTAGGCGTAAATGGAACCGACGTCACACCCCTTGCTGACAGACAGCTTCACCGAGGATCGCCTGATGGGCGGCAGGATCGTCCTGCGCCAAGCGCAGGACGGCTATCGCGCCGGCATGGACGCGGCTCTGCTGGCCGCCGCCTGCGACGCCGGCATCGGGGCGCGCGTGTTGGAGGCGGGCTGCGGCGCGGGCGGCGCCCTGCTGACAGCGGCGGCTCGCAGACCCGGCGTTCACTTCACCGGGATTGAGCGCGATCCGGCCGCCGCGGCGTTGGCCAGCCACAATGCTCAGTTGAATGGACTGCAAGATCGGATCGAGATCCGGCAGGGTGACGTGCGGCGATCGTTCCGCACCCTAGGCCTTGAGCCTTTCGATGCGGCGATGAGCAACCCGCCCTTCTTCGACGACCCCGGCGCTTTACGCGCCCCCGCCGCCGCCAAGCACGGCGCCTGGATGGCCGAGGGCGGGCTTGGGGTCTGGACGAGCTTCTTGCTGAAAGCGGTTCGTGAGGGCGGCTCGATCACCATCATCCATCGCGCCGACCGATTGGCCGACATCCTGGCGCTGCTCGCCCCCAAGGCCGGGTCTTTCCAGATCCGGCCGATCCAGCCTCACGCCGACGCACCCGCCAAGCGTGTGCTGGTCAGGGCGCTCAAGACCGGCAAGGCGCCGCTGCGACTGCTGCCTGCCCTGGTGCTTCACCCCCGCGACGGCGCCAAGCACACCCCTGAGGCCGAGGCCATCTTCCGCGGCGAGGCGGACCTGCCCTGGCTCTAACCCTTGAACCAGACCACTTGGTTCGAGACCGCCAGAAGCTGCCCCTCATCGGACCATAGCTCGGCGCTCTGGTCGTTGAAGCCGTGGCGGAAGACCCGTGCATCGCTGACGCCCAGCACCGGCCGCGATCCCTGCCGCGCCAGCGCGGCCTCGTCGGCGAGAAAATAGGTCGAGAGCGACACCGTGGCCACCGGCGGCACGTCGCCCCGCACCTGCAGGATCTTCACCACCACCGAATCGGCGATCGCCGCCAGGGCGACATAGTCGAGCGGTCGGCGCGGCTCGTCGCGGATCCAGGTCTGCGACACCGCCGAGGCCGGCGCCTCGGCGCTGCCCCCTCCCGGCGTGGGCTCGCCGCGCACATAGCGAAACTCATAGCGCGCGCGCCAGCCGCCCCGCCCCGTTGTGTCCAGCACCGGCGTCCGCTCGGCGGGCGGAACTTCCGGCGGCGCGCCCGGCGCATGGCTCCAGGTCTCGCGCTCCGCGCCGGTGACGGCGCTGGAGGTGGTGGCGATCTTGCCGCCTTGCGACAGCTCCACCTGCCAATGCTGGGTCGAGCGGCCGTCGCGCACCAGGCGAACCTCGATGTCGAACGGCCCCTCGGCGACCGCCCCGCAGAAATTGACCGTCTGGGCCACCGGCCGGCCACGGCGCTCCGGGTGATCCAGCACCGCCTTCAGCATGACCGCGGCCGTGGCGCCGCCGAATGGGCCGGCCATGTTCCAGTATTCAGGCGTCGTCGCCCCGCGATAGAGGCCGGGTTCGACGGCCTCCAGGCGGACGGCGTGATCCAGGGGGTGCGGCGCGGTGATGGTCTCGGACATGATCCCATCCTGCCGCGACGCGCGCTGAACGTCGATAACCTACGAAGTCATCGCGTTTGCAAAGCTCGGAGTTTACAAAATGACGGCGGCATTTTAGAAAGTATTTAGTTGTCAAATGGAGGACGCCACATGCCGACCACGACCCTCCAGCCTCCGACGCTCGCCGGCTGCGTGCTGCGGGTGGCCAGACCTACCGACCAGATGGACGATGTCGTCGCCTTCTATCGCGACGGGTTGGGCTTTCCGGAACTGACCAGCTTCACCGACCATGACGGTTTCGACGGCGTGATCCTCGGCTTTCCCGGCGCGCCATATCATCTGGAATTCACCACCGCCCGCGGGCACGCCGCCGGCCGCGCGCCGACGCAGGACAACCTGCTGGCCATCTATGTCGCCGACCCCAGGGCCTGGAGCCGGATGATCGGGGTCATGACCCGCCAAGGGCATAGGCCGGTGGAGTCCTTCAATCCCTATTGGGATCGCGAGGGCGTGACCTTCGAGGACCCCGACGGCTATCGGGTCGTCCTCCACCAGGGGATCTGGCCCGTCTAGCCAGCGAGCCGATCGGCCGCGGCGGTGTCGCCCCTCAGGGCCGCCACATAGGCGTCGCGCCAGGCTATGACATCGGTCCGCTTCAAGTCGGCCATCAGCACGCTCCAGCGTGCGATCCGTTCGGCCTTGGGCATATTCAGCCCCTGGACGATCGCCTCGGCGACCTCTTCCCGGTTGAACGGATTGACGATCAAGGCCTGCCGCATCTGCTCGCTGGCGCCGGCGAACTCCGACAGAATCAGAACGCCAGGATCCTCGGGATCCTGCGCGGCCACATACTCCTTGGCGACCAGGTTCATGCCGTCGCGCAAGGGCGTCACCAGCCCGATTTTCGCGGCCCGATAGACGCCGGCCAGTTCGTCGCGGCGATAGGCTCGATTTACATAGCGGATCGGCACCCAATCCACCGTGGCGAAGGCGCCGTTGATTCGGCCGGTCACCGCGTCCAGCCGGGCGCGAATATCCTGATAGGCCCCAACCTCTTCACGACTGGGGGTGGCGATCTGCAACAGGAACACCTGCTCGCGCAGTTCTTCATGGTCGATCAGGGCCTGTTCATAGGCCAGGAAGCGCTCTTCCAGGCCCTTGGAATAGTCCAGGCGGTCGACGCCGACGATCATGGCGCGGCCACTCAGGCTGGCCTGCATGCGCTCGAATTCCGCCTGGGCGACCTCGTCTTGGGCCGAGGCCTCGAAGGTCTCGACATCCAGCCCGATCGGAAAGGCCCCGACCTGGACGGTGCGGCCAAAGGCATGCGCGCGGCGATCAGCGGTGATCGTTCCGCCAAGTTCGCCGGTGACATAGTCCTCGAAGGCGCTCGCCGAATCCTCGGTTTGGAACCCCAGCAGGTCGAAGTCGAACAGCGCCTCGACCAGTTCCCGGTGATTGGGAAGGGTCGCGAGCAGCCGGCGCGCGGGCCAGGGGATGTGCAGGAAGAAGCCGATCCGGTTTTTCACCCCGCGCCGGCGTAGTTCCTGAGCCAACGGCATCAGATGATAATCATGGACCCAGACCAGATCTTCCGGCTGGATCAGCGGCGCCAAGGCGTCGGCGAACCGAGCATTGACGCGCGCATAGCCTTCGCTGAACGAGCGCTCATAGGCGCTCAGGTCGACGCGATAGTGGAACAACGGCCACAGCGTCTTGTTGGCGTAGCCGTTGTAGTACTCCTGGCGATCCTGCTCCTCGAGGTCGATCGTCGCGACCGTAACCCCGCCGATCCGCTGCATCGAAAGCTGGCCGGTGTGCTCCTCGATGGTTTGACCGCTCCAGCCGAACCAGACGCCGCTGTGCTCGCGCAAGGCCGCGGCCAGGGCCATCGCCAGCCCGCCGACCGCACCGCTGGACGCATCGCCCGGCGGCTGCACGCGGTTGGAAACAACGATCAGCCGACCCAGTGGGAGGCCCCTTCCAGATCATGGAACATCAAGCCCAGGTCGAGGCGCGCAGCTTTCAACAATAGGAACAAGATTACAGAATTTCCCTCTATGGGCGCAGAATAGGTGTGGCCGCCGCGCAATATGCGGGACCACATTTTTGAACTATTCCCATGACATCAACGCGTCCAATACGGATTTGCTGAGGCTTTGCGCAGGGAACTTCTACCACATCTTGCGCTTGCGTCTGCCATCCTCACACACCTGTGACCTCAACCAGCGGCAACCGGTCACATCCGCATTTGGCGCCATACCCTCCATATCAGGCGCGAAGGGGGCGGTGACGCCAAGTTGGCGGCAAGAGCGGCGCAAGTCCGCTCAGCCGAAATATCGGGAATAGGATCGAACTCTGCATGATGCGAGCTATGACGCGGCCTGACGCCACGGTCTTTCAGACGTGGCTAACCCAGACCTGTGCGACCCTCGGCGCGGCGGTTGGTGTAGCAGTGCTGCTGCATGCCGGCGCGGCGGCGGCGGCCAAGCTCGACGTCAACTTCACCGGCGCCCACATCCCCACGTCCCTTCAAATGGCGACCACCTCCACCCCGGCCACGGTGAAGGTGTTGACCTGGCAGGGCGCCGACATCGACGGCGACGGGGCCCCCGACTTCGTCAACCCCACGGGCAAGGCGCCACGCCAGCATGACGCCTATGGCTATGGCGCGTTCGGCGCCTCGCGCGACGGCGGCTCGCGGCCGCATGAAGGGGTCGACTACATGGTCGACGCCGGCCAGGACGTCGTCGCGCCCGTCTCCGGCTTCGTCACCAAGATCGGCTTCGCCTATGCCGACGACGCCAGGCTGAAGTTCATCGAGATCACCAATCCGGCCATCGGTTACGTCGCGCGGGTCTTCTATGTCGATCCGTCCGTCGAGGTCGGAGACACCTTGCGGCTTGGCCAAGTGATCGGCCGCGCCCACGGCCTGGAGGCCAAGTATCCCGGCGGCATGACCGATCATGTCCATCTTGAGCTGATCGCGCCGAACCAGGCCCGCATCGATGCGACCCGGATGCTGGCCGAGCGCTATGTGACCCGGCTCGCGACCTAGGAGCCCAACAGAAAAGGCCCGGACTTGCGTCCGGGCCTTTCCGTCTAACCTGGCTGTGCGCCGCGCCTAGTTGCGCGCGGTGTCGACCAGCTTGTTCTTGGTGATCCAGGGCATCATGGCGCGCAGGCGGCCACCGACGTCCTCGATACCGTGCTCGCTGGCCCGACGACGGGTCGCCTTCAGGCTCGGCTGGCCGGCTTCGTTCTCGAGCATGAAGTCGCGCACGAAGCGGCCCGACTGGATGTCTTCCAGCACACGCTTCATTTCCGCCTTGGTGTCGGCGGTCACGATGCGGGGGCCGGTCACGTACTCGCCGTACTCGGCGGTGTTCGAGATCGAGTAGTTCATGTTGGCGATGCCGCCTTCGTAGATCAGGTCCACGATCAGCTTCACTTCGTGCAGGCACTCGAAATAGGCCATTTCAGGCGCGTAGCCCGCTTCGACCAGGGTTTCGAAGCCAGCGCGGATCAGTTCCACCAGGCCGCCGCAGAGCACGGCTTGCTCGCCGAACAGGTCGGTTTCGCACTCTTCACGGAAGGTGGTCTCGATCACGCCCGAGCGACCGCCGCCGATGGCCGACGCATAGGCCAGACCGAAGTCGAGCGCATTGCCCGTCGGGTTGGCGTGGATGGCGATCAGGCAAGGCACGCCGCCGCCCTTTTGATACTCGCCGCGCACGGTGTGACCCGGGCCCTTCGGCGCGATCATCAGGACGTCGATGCTGTCCTTGGGCTCGATCAGGTTGAAGTGAACGTTCAGGCCGTGAGCGAACAGCAGAGCCGCCCCGTCCCGGATGTTCGGAGCGATTTCTTCCTTGTAGATGCCGCGCTGCAGTTCGTCGGGCGCCAGCACCATGACGGCGTCGGCCCAGGCCGAGGCCTCGGCGACAGTCATGACTTTCAGGCCGTCGGCTTCCACCTTCTTGGCGGTGGCCGAACCCGGACGAAGGGCTACCACGACGTCCTTGACGCCGGAGTCCTTAAGGTTGAGCGCGTGGGCGCGACCTTGGCTACCGTAGCCTACGATCGCGATCTTCTTGTCCAGGATGCGGGCGAGGTCTGCGTCGCGGTCATAGTAGACGCGCATGATCATTCTCCTGAAGTCGAAGGTAGCTGCGGTTCCGCGCAACGGCACCGCAGCAAAGGCGGGGCTATGAAGGGGAATCTTGCGCGAACGTCAAGGGAAGCCCGACCATCTGCGGCGATATCGCCGCAAAAATACGCCGCAAGCCGCCGCTTGAACCAAACGCCAGCCTGTCCGACATAGTCGTCTGGCTTGGAGGGCTCCCCATGGCGGCGACACCGCAGGACGTAATCGGCTTCTGGCGCCTGGCGGGCCCGGAGAAATGGTTCTCCAAGAATCCGAAGTTCGACGACGCGATCGCGCTGAAGTTCGAACCCGTCCACCTGCGCGCCGCACGTGGCGAATATGACGGCTGGGCCGCCAGCCCGGAGGGGTCGCTGGCCCTGCTGATCCTGCTGGATCAGTTTCCCCGCAACCTCTACCGCAACTCCGGCCACGCCTTCGCCACCGACCCGAAGGCCCGGCAGATCGCCCGCACCGCCATCTCGGCGGGCCATGACAAACAGGTCGAGGCCAACCTGCGGCAGTTCTTCTACCTGCCGTTCGAGCATTCCGAAGACATGCCCGACCAGGACCACGCCGTCGCACTCTTCACCACCCTGCGCGAGGAAACCGGTGACGCCGAAGGCCTGAAGTGGGCCGAGATGCACCGCGACATTATCGTGCGCTTCGGCCGCTTCCCGCATCGCAACCCCTGCCTCGGGCGCACCACCACCCCGAACGAGCAGGCGTTCCTCGAGGAAGGCGGCTTCGCGGGCTGAGCCCGAATCCATCTGTGGATGACGCGAACCTAGATCCCAATCGTTCTACAGTATCGGGTACGAATCATCCCGATCACGAGAACGGGCCGCCTGATGAACGTCCACGTCGCCATCGCTGACACGACCGACGCCGCTCCGGCCGACCATCCTGAGCGCCAATATCTGACTCTGCTGTCCGATATCCTGGAGAACGGCGTCCAGCGGGGCGACCGCACCGGCACCGGCACGCTCGGCGTGTTTGGCCGCCAGATGCGCTTCGACCTGGCCAAGGGCTTCCCGCTCCTCACCACCAAGAAGCTGCACCGCAAGTCGATCATCCTGGAACTGCTATGGTTCCTGCGCGGCGACACCAATGTCCGCTGGCTGCAGGAACGCGGCGTCAGCATCTGGGACGAATGGGCCGCGCCCGATGGCGAGCTCGGCCCGGTCTACGGCAAGCAGTGGCGCTCCTGGACGGCGCCCGACGGCCGGGTGATCGACCAGATCGCCAATGTCGTCGAGAGCCTGAAGACCAACCCCAACTCGCGCCGCCACATTGTCTCGGCCTGGAACCCGGCCGACGTCGACGACATGGCGCTGCCGCCCTGCCATTGCCTGTTCCAGTTCTTCGTGGCGGACGGGAAATTGTCCTGCCAGCTCTAC
>NZ_JAURWM010000272.1 GCF_030654915.1 Phenylobacterium sp.
CCGCCGAGCGCTTGACCACGAGGATCGTGCAGTCGCTAAGCGCTTCGGCCGAGAAGCGATGTTCGTCGCCAGCTTCCACTCCGAACAGGTCGTCTGGATAGTAGAAATTGCCGATCTGGCGGCGGCCGTCGGTGAGCAACCGGCTGGTGCGCACCGATCCTTCGATCACTTGGTAGAGGAGGTCGGCGGGTTCCTCTTGTGCATATATTTCCTCCCCGGCGGCGAAGTGCATGCGCACGCCGATCGGCCCGAACACATCCATCGCGGCCGTTCTTGGCGTGATGGTCTCACTAAGTGTTTGAGCGGTCATCGTCGTCTCCCGTCGATGACCGCAAGCGTTAAGTCATGTGGACGAACGTCGATATTCGTGGCCGGCGCTTAAGGAGGCTCACTTAAGTAGGTTTACGGAGGCTGGCGCGCGAGCGGTTGGAGAACGCGGTCAGCGTAGTCCGGACGTCGCTCAAGATGTCGTCGCCCGCTTCCTGGGTGAGGTTTGAGAGGATCGATCCAAAGTGTCGATGGTCCTCGACGACAAGCCCGCAGACCCCCGCCAAGTGGAGATCGAAGACCGCCATCAGCGTTTTCAAGGCGCCGGTTGAATTGACCCAGTGTTGCGGGGCGCCCGAGGTCGAGAAGCTGGTCAAGCACTTGCCGACGAGGAGGGGCTCAGTTCCGCCAAACGCGGGTCCATATCCGAAACCCATGCAGAAGACGCGGTCCACATAGCCCTTCAGGATCGCGGGCGGTGCATTGAACCAAAATGGGTAGACGAAGATGAAGCTGTCGATGTCGGCGAGGAGTTGACGTTCGGCGACGACATCCGGCCCGGCCGCGAAGCCCGTGTCGGCGGGCAGTTCACTTGCCTTCATACAGGGATCGAACGCCATCTCGTAGAGATCGCGCAAGATGACCTCGTCGCCCAACGAGGTGAGCGTCTCGACGCAGGTCCTGGCGATGGCCGCGCAGAAACTTGCTGACTTCGGATGCGCCAGGATGACGGCGTGCCGCATGATGATCACCTTGAGCTTGCCGAACGCGGCGCCCACAAAGCTAGGCGCAGGTTCGGCGCCCCGCCTTGACTTGGATCATCATTCGCAGACCCGTGAGAATTGATCGGGGTCAAGATGGCCGCTCCTTGACCGTGGTCTTTGGACCTCGAAATCACGGAGCATCAAGATGCGAAAATCCATCACCAAACAGATCTCCCATGACGCCGAAGACATCTATGACGACGTCGCGCGCGGCTTGAAGGGAATGGCCGAGCATCTGTCACAGGACCCAGGCGACGCCTTGTCAGCAAGCGCGATTGCCCTTGTCCACTCGGCGACCGATCTGGTTGGACAAGCCAAGACGCAGTCACGGCAACTGGCGATGAGGGCCGGCGAGGAAATCAAGAGCCACCCCGCCACCGCCGCTGCGATCGTCGCCGCCGCGGCGGCGCTCATCGGCTTTGGTCTCGCCCGGCGGCCGGGCCAAATGCCAAGCGCCGCCAAGAAGCGGTCATGAAGGTACGTAGTGGGCGAATGGCGTTTGGCGCGGTCGGCGTTGCGATCCTTGCAGCGATACTCCTCGCGGGGGCTAGCGGTTGTCAGGCGCCCCGCTGGCTGACGCCGCCCTTCCATGAGCCGTCCATCACGCCGCCTTAGGATTTAGTCCGGTGTGGACGGGGCCTAAGATCGCGACTTGTGCATCGGCCTCTTCTCGGCCGGTCGTTCTCTGGAGGTTCCGAGCATGCCCCGGATCCGCAAGCTGCTATTTCTCATCGCGTCCAAAGGGCGCGCGCGCCTCGTTCAATACCGCCCCGGCGAAGACCGGTTCGTGACGACTTGGCGGTATGGAGAGCGCGTAAACGGCCGCAATGCGCCCCACGTCCAGACCGACCTCGTCCACGAGGTCATCCGCCAAGCAGATAAGGAGATCGCCGCCAATCATCTCGAAGGCCTCTTCATCATTGCGCCGGCAAGCGAGATTGAGGAGCTTCGCGAGCATATGGAACGCGGGTTGATCGTGGTCGGCGGTGTTGTCGACGATCGCATCAATTCAACCGACGCCGAGCTTACGGATCTCCTCGTCCAAGCGCTTCAAGCGCCGACGCCCGAACGATGACTGCGCCGAGCAGTCCTTCCAGGGCCACCCGGCGGATTGGAGGTCACGCACATGAAGTCTAAGTCAAACGTCAGCGTTCGCACCAAGTCCGGCCGGAGACATCCATCGCCCCGGCGGGCTTCAGTCCTCCGGTGCGTGGTTGGGGCGATGATGGTGATCGCGGGAGCTGCCGCGATCGGCGCTCTGGTGTGGATCGGCAACAGCCATGATCGGCTCGCGCAGCGTTTTATGTTCGATCTGGGCCTGGCGGGGACGGGGCTGATCTCCGCAGGCGCGCAGGTGCTCATTCTGATCGGAGCTTGGCTGATGTGGCGATCGTGGCCCCGCGGTGATCAGAAAACCGAGCGGTCGGACAAACAATCGGGTGACGAGCAGGCCTAGGAGGGCGATCGGGGCGGAATGCGTTCGATCCGCCAATCCTCCACGGCCTGCACCAGGTCGCGCCGGCCAGGTGGGACAGTGTAATCGACGACGGAGATGACGGACGGCCGTGCTTCCATCACCGCCACCAACACGGAACTCGGGTGGGGCCGAAAGCCCGCTGTCTTCGATTGGCGGAAGATCGCTTTGTTGATCTCTTCAATCCGAGCGGGATCGCCGATCTCAATGGCCCGCGCGGCCATGGACAGGCCTCGCACCGCGCCGTTCGTAATCAATCCGCCGCCAAGCGCTATGGAGACGCGCGAGTCCTGAGTGATATTCGCAAACTTCTGGCTTTCGCGCGCGATGACAAAATAGAGCGCCCGTCCGAGGCGAAGATAGTTGACCAGCGTCGCGTGCGGCCAGCCGTCGCTCCGAACGGTGGCCACGCACATGAGATGGTTCTCGTCGATGATCTCGAGGATGAGCTCGCGTAGTCCCGCCTCATCGAGCGGAGCCATGCTGGCGGGATGTTCTTGCCGCGTCGTAGGCATTCTATTCTCCATCAGGCTGACGGATCGAATGGGTCGAGCCATAGACCCCGCTGACCTGGCTTGCTTATCAACGGCTGGCGGACGCCGACGGTTCGTCGGCGCCGCAGATTCGGTTACGCGTTACGGCTTTTCAGCCTGTTCGAGCCCGGCGAGGGCGCGTGACCGGCCGGCTTGGCCTGCTGAATTTCAGCCGTGGCTGTGCTCGCCATCGCGAAGACTAGGGCTGAGGCTGTCAGGAGGTGGCGCACGATCATTGATCGTCTCCGCTGAGATTGAACCGCCATCTTCGAAGACGTCGGGCGGTGTGCTTTGCGCACGATCAATTTTCATCGGCTGGGCGATGGGGCCTGTCTCGCGCGTAAGCTCAGTCGTTCACTCGGGAGGATGGCGCGCGCCGGGCATCGCCTTGATAGCGATCAAGAACGATCGCCTCAGACCGCATAGCATGAGCCATCCGACCGAACGGCGCGCCGTCGGTCGATCGGTGGGAGCATGCCCATGCCGAAAATCGTTAAGACCGAGAGTCGTTCGGGGACGTCCCGAGGTTCGTCGCCGGTCTCGGGCGCCGATCCCTGTGACGGTTGCCGGCTTCTCCAGGAGGCCGACCACCGGATCGCGAACCATCTGGCCATGCTGGCGGCGTTCGTGCGGTTGAAGGAGCTCGAACTGGCGCGCGGGCCGGCGGTTCCGTCAGCTGAAGCCGTCCAGTTGCTTCTGGAGACCATTCGAATTCAAACCGACGCCGTGGCCCGTCTTCATCGGGCCCTGGCGTCAAACGGCCGTCACGTCTTTTCGGACCTCGCTGAGCACCTTCACGCGACCTGTTCACCACTTGCGTCTCTCCTCGCGGGCAGAGTCGAGGTGATCGAAGACTTCTCGCCAGGTTGTCAGGTGGCGCCTGAGCAGGTCCTTCCGCTTACCCAGATCGTCTCCGAGGCCATTACCAATGCCGTCAAGCATGCCTATTCCCCAGGCCTGGGCGGCAATATTACGGTTCGGGGGCATCAGGCCGAACTGGGGGGCTTCGTGGTCGAAATCGCCGATGATGGACCTGGCCTGCCGCCTGGGCTGGATCCTGGGCTGGAGGGTGGATTGGGGCTGCGATTGATGCGCGCGCTGAGCAAGCAACTCGGGGGACACCTTGAGTTCAGATCGCGAAACCCTGGCACGCTCGTTCGACTGACGTTTCCGACGGGAGCCGCGTTAGGGGAGGGGCCGCTGTATCGACAGTAGCGCCTGTCTCGGTGGCCCACGTCCATCAGCGCCGTGCCAGATCTGGGCGCGAATGGCGCTCGGGGTGGGGCCAAAGATCCAGATTTCGTCCGACAGGTCTGGAACGCCCAGCAAGGGAGCCCCTTCGCCGGCTATTCCATGACAACTCGCGCATTGTTGTGAAAAGAGGGGAATGGCTCGTATGACAGCGGCCTCGTCAGTTTCATGCCTTGAGAGCGCCAAGACATACTGGGTGAGATCTTCGATCTGCATCGGGCTGAGAACCTGCGTATCTCCAAAGCCTGGCATTCCGGCTAGCCCCGACCATGAACTGCGCCACCCGACGAGGGCAGCCGAAGGGCTGTAGGCGAAGGCGCCCACCAGGAGCCCGATCGTCAGGCCAATGAAAATACGTCTCAGGGTCGGCGCCTCCCGGCTAGGCTTCAGATTGGCACGACATCCATCATCCGCGTTGATCGACATCAAGGCGCCGGCTGAAATTCGGACGCTGTTACAACTTGGCGGGCTCGGCGTTGCGATGGTGGGTAGCCTTCGCGCTGGGTAAGAAAATCCGATAGGAGCGATGCATGAGCCGCCTGGGCCGTCACACCGAACGCCATCTCGTGTCTCGTATCGGCTGGCTAAGGGCCGCGGTGCTCGGAGCAAACGATGGCCTCGTTTCGACCGCCAGCCTGATCGTCGGTGTCGCAGCCGCCGCGGCGAAGCCGAGCGAGATCCTGGTGGCCGGGGTCGCTGGGATGGTGGCCGGCGCCATGTCCATGGCGGCCGGCGAGTATGTCTCGGTCAGTTCACAGGCAGATACTGAACAGGCCGATCTCGCGCGCGAGACCGCCGAGCTGGCGGCCGATGGCCTAGCCGAGCACCAAGAACTTGCCGAGCTCTATGTTCAACGCGGCGTTGACGCCGAGACCGCGGCCAAGGTGGCGGCCCAGCTCATGGCCAAGGATGCGCTCGGCGCTCATGCCCGTGATGAACTCGGCATCTCGACGATCACGACAGCCCGGCCGGTCCAGGCCGCGCTCACCTCAGCGCTGACTTTCACGGCGGGGGCCGCCATGCCACTGGCGGTGGCGGCGGTCGCTCCATCTCAATGGACGGTCCCGGCGGTCGCGACGGCTTCGCTGATCTTTCTCGCGGGCCTTGGCCTCATAGGCGCGAAAGCCGGCGGCGCTGGCGTCTGGCGCGCCGCGGCGCGGGTGACGTTCTGGGGGGCGTTGGCCATGGCCGTGACCGCCGGGATTGGCCGTCTTGTAGGCGTGGCGGTCTAGTTTCGAACCGAGGTCGCGCGGCTCCTTGGAGCGAAGCGAGAGGTCACCGCTGAGCGCTAGGTCGGGGCCAGCGCCTCGGCGATCTGAAGCGCCGTGTCCCGCGCAGATCGCATGACGCCGGTCAAGGTCGCCGAGGCGAACCCGGTCCACTCGCCATAGCCGACCAGCCACAGGCGCGGCTCCTTCACTGACCGCGTGCCTTCGACCGCGACGCGCCCCGAGGGCTCGATCACGTCCAGGCCCGACAAATGCTGCAGGGCCGGTCGAAAGCCTGTGCACCAGATCACCGCATCGACCTTGGTTTCCAGCCCGGTAGGCCAGACCACGCCGTCGGGCGTAAAGCGCGCGAACGGCCGCACCGCATTTAGGATACCCCGGGCGCGGGCCTCCTTCACCGATGGCGTCATCACGATGTCGCCGAGCCCGCCAGGCGGCGGGGCGTCGACGGCGAGTCCCTGCTGCGCCTTCCAGCGGGCGGTGGCGCGCTCGAACAGCACGCGGCCGTCGACATCATCGGGCAGGAAGGTCGGCGGGTCAGGTGTCACCCATGTGGTGTCGGCGACCTGCGACACCTCAGCGAGGATTTGCGCCCCGCTATTGCCACCGCCAACGACCAGCACCCGCTGCCCCGCGAACGCTTCGGGGCGTTGATACTGAGCGGAGTGGATTTGCAGGCCTGCGAAGTGCGACTGGCCCGGGTAAGTGGGCCAGAAGGGCGCGCGCCAGGTTCCGGTGGCGCTCACCACGGCGCGGGCTCGCCAAGTGGCGGGGCAGGTTTCCACGACGAGCGCGCCTGCCTCGGCGCGTACAAGATCGACGGCGGCTGGCCGTATGACCGGCAGATCGTAGCGCGCCTCATAGGCCGCCAGATAGGCGACCACCTCATCGCGGGTGGGATAGGCTTCGCCGCTGGCCGGCATCGGCCAGCCGGGCAGTGAACTCCACTGCGCCGGAGAGAATAGCCGAAGCGAGTCCCAACCGTGGCGCCAAGCGCCGCCCGGATCTGGCTCTCCATCGACGATAGCGAAACGCAGGCCAGTTCGGCGAAGGAAGTAACCCGTGGCGAGCCCGGCCTGGCCGGCGCCGATGACGATCACGTCGAAACTCGTCTGGGCCGTCTTCGTCATTCGGATCTCCTGCGGATGCTTCCCAAAAGGGCGGACCCGCGCGGGGCCTCGCCCTTGGAATTAGGGGCGACGCGTGCGGCCCGTCCCTCGCGTCGTGCGTTGCTGAAGCACATTGCGCATCGCGAAGCTGGAGTGGATGCGGGCGACGCCCGGCAGACGGGAGAGGATGTTTGTATGAATAGCCTCATAGGCCGCCGCGCTGGTGGCTGAGGCGCGCAGTATGTAGTCGGCGTCGCCGGTCATCAAAAAACACTCCTCGATTTCTGGATGCTCTCGAACCGCGGCTTCGAAGCGCTTGAAGTATTCCTCGGTCTGCTTTTCGAGCGTGAGCCGAACTATGGCGATGATGCCGCCGTCTTCCGAAGGCGCCGCGATGATGGCGGTGTAGCCTTGGATGACGCCGCGTTCTTCCAGGATGCGGATACGCCTCAGGCAGGCCGAAGGAGACAAGCCGACCTCGGCGGCAAGCTCGCTGTTGGGCCTGCGCCCATTGAGCCGAAGCAGGCGGATCAGGCTGCGGTCGAGGCTGTCGAGGGGTGTAGTCATAAATTCGATTTTCGGGGCTGAACGTTCGAGATTGATGCCAACATTAGCGAATTATGCGGCGATAAGGCAGATAGTTCGAATTGTATTCGAATACCGTCGTGCTCCAGGGTCGGTGACGGATGGAGCGGCGACATGGTTCGAGAACGGTGCGAGGTCGCGGCCCATGCCGGCGGTCACCTCACCATCGACCTCGCCGCGATCAGAGCGAATTATGCGCTCATAGCGGCGCGTGTCGCGCCGGCGCTGGTGGCCGCGGTGGTGAAGGCCGACGCCTATGGACTGGGGGCGGTCCCGGTCGCGCTGGCCCTGGTTGATGAGGGGTGCAGGGACTTCTTCGTCGCCCAGCTTGCCGAGGGCCTACAGCTGAAGCCCTCCCTGCCCGAGACCGCCCGCATCTATGTCTTGAACGGATTGCCTCCAGGCGCCGAGGCATCTTGCGCAGCAGCTGGCCTTCTACCGGTCTTGAACTCCTGGGAGCAGGCGATGGCCTGGCGCGACCTGGCCGTCAGCCAGCAGCGTCGGTTGCCGGCGTTGTTGCAGATCGACACGGGGATGTCACGGCTGGGGCTGTCGCCGCGGGATGTGGCGCGCTTGGCCGACGACACCGCCTTTTTCGCGCAGGTGGAGGTGAAGCTTGTGATGAGCCACCTTGCCTGCGCCGACACTCCGCGCGCCGCGGCGAACGATGAGCAACTGGCGCGTTTCGAGGCCTTGGCCGGGCTGCTGCCGCCAGCGCCGCGGTCACTGGCCAACTCCGCCGGCAGCTTTGTCGGGCCAAATTTCCATGGAGATCTCGTTCGTGCTGGCCTGGCGCTTTGCGGCGCGGGCCCCTTCGAGGGGCTGGCCAGTCTGATGCAGCCCGCGCTCCGCCTCGATGCCCGCGTCATCCAGGTTCGGACCATCCAGGCTGGAACCGGCGTTGGCTACGGCCTGACCTTCACCGCGAGCAAGGCGACGCGCATCGCGACGGTGTCGGTCGGTTATGCGGACGGCTGGCCGCGGCGGCTGGGAAATCGCGGCGCGGCCTATTTCGACGGCGTTCGCCTGCCGATCATTGGCCGTGTGTCGATGGACAGCATGACCCTGGACGTGACCGCCTTGGACGATGGTGCGTTGGCGCCCGGCGACGCGGTGGAGTTGATCGGCCCGCATCAGTCGCTCGAGGCCGTCGCGGCCGACGCCGACACCATCACCTACGAGATCCTCACCAGCCTGGGGCGGCGCTATCGGCGCACCTATGTTGGCGAGACGGTCCATACCCCATCGGAAGTCACGGCATGAAGGTCGCAGTTCTGGGCGCTGGCGTCGTTGGGGTCACCTCGGCCTATTACCTCGCCAAGGCCGGGCACGAGGTCTGGGTGATCGACCGCCAGCCGGGGCCGGCGCTTGAGACCAGTCACGCCAATGCGGGCGAGATTTCGCCAGGCTACGCCTCGCCGTGGGCCGCGCCGGGCATTCCGGCCAAGGCGGTGAGGTGGCTGTTGATGGACCACCCGCCGCTGATCCTGCGGCCGAAGCTCGACCCAGCGATGATCGGCTGGCTCCTGGCCATGCTGCGCAACTGCACGCCGTCGCGCTATGCGCTCAACAAGGGGCGGATGGTGCGGCTGGCCGAGTACAGCCGCGACCGCCTGATCGATCTGCGCGGAGAGACTAACATCCGTTACGACGAGCGCATGCGCGGCACGCTGCAACTGTTCCGCACCCAACATCAGCTCGACGGGGTAGCCAAGGACATCGAGGTGCTGAGGGCCGGTGGGGTTCCGTTCGAGGTGCTGGACAGGGCCGGCTGCATCGCCGCTGAGCCCGGACTGGCCAATGCTCCCGACACCCTGGCCGGTGGCTTGCGGCTACCGAATGACGAAACTGGTGATTGCTTCATGTTCACCGCGGCCCTGGCCAAGCTCGCGGCCGAGCTGGGGGTGAACTTTCAGTACGACACCTCCGTCACCGGGTTGCAGACACAGGCCGGGCGTATCTCAGGCGTGGCCACCAGCCGCGGCGAGGTGAAGGCCGACGCCTATCTGGTCGCGCTCGGAAGCTACTCTCCGTCGCTCGTGAAGCCGCTCGGCCTGCGCCTGCCGGTCTATCCGGTGAAGGGATATTCGATCACCGTGCCGATCGCCGACGCTGACCGGGCGCCGGTCTCGACCCTGCTGGACGAGAGCTACAAGATCGCCATCACGCGGCTGGGAGACCGGATTCGGGTCGGGGGCATGGCCGAGATCTCCGGCTACACCAACGACCTGCGCCCCGAGCGCCGGCGCACGCTTGAGCATTCGCTGGGCAGCCTGTTTCCGGGAGCCGGGATGGTGCACGAGGCAACCTACTGGTCCGGGCTTCGTCCGATGACGCCTGACGGGACGCCGGTGATCGGCGCCACGAAAATCGAGAACCTGTTCCTCAACACCGGGCACGGCACCTTGGGCTGGACCATGGCCTGCGGCTCGGGTCAGGTCATCGCGGACCTGATCGGCGGCGCCGCGCCGGCTATCGACACCCGCGATCTGTCCATCGCACGCTACGGCGCATGATTTCGTCGCGGCCAGTCCGGCCGCACTTGGCCCTCAACATACCCACAAGGAACACTTCAGATGAGCATCGAACGCATCGGCTCGGGGCCGCGCATGAGCCAGGCCGTCATCCATGGCGACACGGTCTATCTGGCCGGGCAGGTCGGCGCGCCGGGTGAAAGCGTGACCGCCCAGACGAAGGCGGTGCTGGCCTCGGTCGAGGCCTTGTTGGCCCAGGCCGGCAGCGACAAGTCCAAGATCCTCACCGCCACCATCTGGCTGGCCGACATGTCCGACTTCGCCGAAATGAACGCGGTCTGGGATGTCTGGGTCGGGGGCAAGGACGCCCCGGCCCGCGCGACTGGCGAGGCCAAGCTGGCCACGCCCGACTACAAGGTCGAGATCATCGTGGTCGCCGCCCGCGGCTGATCGGCAGCGAGGGTTCAGCCCGGCGGCGATGTGGCGACCGGGCTGAACACCATGCCTAGGCGCGGCTGCTAGGCCTCCACCATCCGGTGCAGGAATTCAAGCTTGGCGACGGGCTCCAGCGGCCCCGCTTGCTTCACGACCTTGAAGGCGTCGTCGGCCGCGGTAAGCGTGTGGTCGATGTCGGCCTGTGTCATGGCCGCGCAGATGAACATGTTGTGCCAGGGGTGGAAGTATACGCCGCGCTTCAGCAAGGCGTTGTTCCAGAGGTAGCCCTTGGCCGAGGTGGGATCGTCATCGAACATGATGAGCGGCAGTTGCGCCGGGCCTGTCTGGCGCAGGGCGAAGCCGTGGCGGGTCGCGGACTCGTCCAGTCCCGCACGCAGGCGTTCGCCGAGGGCGATGGTGCGTTCCAGATAGTCGGTCCCGGAGACAAGCTTCAGCGTCGCGAGGGACGCGGCCATCGGCGCAGCCGAGAACCAGTAGGAGCCGGTCACATAGATGGTCGCGGCCGCCGCACGGGCGACGTCCGAGCCCAGCAGAGCCGAGATCGGATGGCCATTGGCGATCGCCTTGCCCCAGGTCGACAGGTCCGGCTTCACATCCACCAGCGCCCAACTGCAGTCCCGCGCCAGACGGAAGCCAGCGCGAACGTCGTCAACGATCAACAGCGCGCCGTGTTCGTCGCAAAGCTCGCGCGCGCGGCGGGCATAGGCGGGGTCAGGCAGTTCCTGGTCGATGAAGGTGTCGTGTTTGATGGGAGCGGCGAAGATCGCCGCCAAGTCGCCGCCGGCTGCGCGGACAGCCGCCTCTAAGCTCTCGACATCGTTGTAGTCATAGAAGATCTGGTTGGCGCGGTCCGACGCGGTGGTGCCGTTCTTCAGCGGCGTGCACCACGGCGCGGCGCCGTGATAGGCGCCCTTGGCCAAGACGATCGTGCTCTTCTTGGTGTGGTTGCGGGCGATCATCATCGCCATGGTGGTGGCGTCCGTGCCGTTTTTGCAGAACATCGCCCAGTCGGCGTGGGTGACCTGGGCGGTCATCGCCTCGGCCAGCTGGACCATGACCTCACCGGGGCCAGTCATGGTGTCGCCTAGCTTGGCGCGATCGAAATAGGCTTGGTCGATCTCGGCATGGGCGTAGCCGAACAGGTTCGGGCCATAGCCGCACATGAAGTCGATGTAGCGATTACCGTCCACGTCCCAGAGGTGGGCGCCCTGGGCGCGCTCGAAGAACTGCGGGTAGTCGTCCGGCAACAGCATGACCGACTGGTGGCCATACATCCCGTTGGGAATGACCGCTTGCGCCCGCTCTCGCAGAGCGCTGTCCTTGCTGTTCGTCCAAACCATATCGATCCCCTAAGATAGTTTTGACTATCCTATCTTTCTCGGCCTACTAATCAAGGACCGTCAGGGGAGGCGCGCAGCGATGAAGACCGGACTGTTGACCATTGGCTTGGTGACGCTGGACGTCGTGGCCAGCCCGATCGACGCCCTGCCGCAAGGCGAGGGCACGACCCTGATCCAGGGCATCGCCTGCGCGCCGGCAGGGACCGCTGGCGGCGCGGCCATGGTTGCGGCGAGGCTTGGCGTTCCAGTCAAGCTGGCCTCCGCCCTGGGCGACGACCTGATCGGCCGGTTCGTCCGCATGGCGCTGGAGGAGAGCAAGGTGGACACCTCGCTCTTGCCGGTGCGCCCCGGCATGCCGACCTCGACAACCGTGCTGGCGGTGGACTCCAAAGGGCGTCGGCCCAACTTCCACGCCCTGGGCGCTGGGATGCTGGCGAGTGTGAACGACGAGGTCATGGAGGCCGCCCGGCAGGCGCGGTTCCTTCACTATGGCGGTGTCGGGGGCCCGAAACTCGATGGCGGCCCAGGCGCGAGTCTGCTCCAGGCGGCACATGAAGCTGGCGCGATCGTCACCTGCGATTTGATTTCGCCGCAAGGCTCGGCCCTCGATGAGCTCAAGCGCCTGCTGCCCTTCGTCGACTATTTCATGCCCAGCGCAGCCGAGGCCCTGGCCTTGACGGGAACCGATGACCTCGACGCTGCGGCGGACGTCTTCCTTGGCTTCGGGGCCAAGGCCTGCATCATCAAGAACGGCGGACGTGGTTCCCACGTGGTGCTGCCGGACGCTCGCCATAGCTTGCCCGCTCACGTGATCACACCGGTGGACACCACGAGCTGCGGCGACTCCTATTGCGCCGGCTTCATCGCCGCGCTCTCTCGCGGCTGGGAACCGCTTGAAGCTTGCCGCTTCGCCACGGCCACCGCCGCCCTCGTCGCCCAAGGCCTGGCGACGCTCGGCAAGCTTGAGAGTTTCGAAGCGACCGAGGCGGCGATGCGCGCCATGCCTCTTGGGGAGACCGTCTGATGGCTCAGCCTATGACCGAAGATCAGCTGCGCGCTCGGATGGCGGAGGTGATGAAGGCGATGGAGGCGCGCGGCCTCAATCGCGGGACGTCGGGCAATGTCTCGGCCCGGTGCGGGGAGGCGATGTTGGTGACACCGAGCGGGGTGCCGCCGGAACGCTTGAGCGGCGACCAGATGGTGTTGGTGCAGCCCGACGGTTCGACGCCGGAAGGGGCGCTGCGGCCATCCAGCGAGTGGCGGATGCACCAACAGATCCTGAACCGCAGACCCGACGCCAACGCTGTCGTTCACTGCCATTCGCGGCATGCCACGATCCTGGCCTGCGCGGGGCGTGAGATCCCGTCGATGCACTACATGGTGGCGGTCGGCGGCGGGGCCAGCGTGCCGGTCGCGCCCTACGCCACCTTCGGGTCGGTGGAGTTGGCCGAGGCGGTCGTCGAGACGCTTGACGGCCGGGCAGCGGCCCTGATGGCGAACCATGGCCAGATCGTGGTTGCGAGGAACCTCGATTCCGCCCTGGCCATCACCGAAGAAATCGAAGAGCAGGCGGCGGTCTATTGGGGGACCCTGGCTATCGGTGGTCCGAAGTTGCTGAGCGGCGATGAGATGGATGTCATCCTCCAACGCTTCAGAAGTTATGGCCAAAAGTCGTGAGCTCCGCGTCGAGCGGGCTTAGCCGCCGGAACGCCGCTATCTCCCTCGGCGTAGGGGTCGCAGCGCTGCTGATCGCGGGGCTGCAACCGGTGATCCTGGGCGGACTGGAACGCGAGGGGCGGCTTACATCTTCCCAGATCGGCCTGGCGGCGACGGTGGAGCTTCTTGCCCTTGGCCTAGCCTGCGGGCTTGGGGCGGCGTTCTTGAAACCAGATCGCGTCCGTCTGAAAATGTTCATCATATGCCTGGCCCATGGCGCGACGATGTTCGCCACGACCATGGTCAGCGGATACGGCGTCATCGCCGTCCGCGGCCTGGCGGGTCTGTTTGCGGGCCTGATGCTCTGGATGGCGATCAGCACGATCGCGCGCGCTGACCGGCCCGAGCGCGCCTCGGGCGTGTTCGTCACGGTTCAGACCCTGGCTCAGTTGATCCTCGCCGCGGCCTTGCCAGCGACGGTGGTTCCCCAGTTCGGGATCAATGGAGCGCTCGCGGCCTTGGGTGTGATTTCCTTGCTGACCGCCGCTGCGGCCGCGATGGGGCCGGACCATTTCGCGCCGCTGCCGAAGCCGGAAAAGGGTGGGCCAAAGCTCGGCTTGCGACCGTTGATCGGGCTGCTGGCGACCTTTCTCTTCATGGCCTTCATCGTCGCCTTGTGGGTCTATCTCGAACCTCTCGCCGAGCTATCGGGCCTGACCCCGCAGCAGGCTGGTCTCGCGGTCGCCGTGGCGCTGGGGCTCCAGGTCGTCGGCGGGGCCGCGGCGACGCTCGCCGGACGCCGCTGGCCGCCAGCAGGCGTACTGATCGTCATCGGGCTTCTGAACGCGGTGATCATGGCCGTGCTTTGGAGCGGACCGAGCGCCATGGTGTTCATGGGCGCTGTCGCGGTCTTTGGCTTCCTCTGGCTCTTCGCCTTGCCGTTCCAGACGCTGCTGCTGATCAAGCTCGATCCGAGCCGGCGCGCGGCCATGCAGCTTGGGACCGCTCAGCTGCTGGGCAGCAGCTTTGGTCCCCTGGTCGCATCGGTCGTGGTGGCCGATGGCGAGGTGCGCCGCGCCATCGCCCTGTCAGCGGTGCTGCTGGCGTTCGCGATCGGTTTGATCAGCCTTTTGGCGGTTTCGGGCGCGAGCCGCGCGCTGCTAGCTGATGGTAGTACAGGCTAACCATCCAGCTGACTTCCTCGGCGACCTTGTCGTCGTCTAGGCTGGGGTCCTCGATGATCATCTCCACCGCGGCGTAGGTCATCTGCTCGGACAGCCGCATGGCCGTGCGCAGGTGCTCGTCGCTGACGGACGGATAGGCGTCGCGCAGAGCGTCGAACATGCGGTCGAGGACCTTGTTCCGCGAGGCCGTGCGAACCTCCTGCAGCATTGGCACGGCGCGGATCGCGCGCAGGATCCAGAGGCCGCCAGGCTGGCTCCGGGAGATGGCGATCACCTGCTTCTGGAGTTGGAGGTTCTTCTCGACCGACTCTTCCAGGGTGCGGGCGGTGGCGCCGCCCTGATCCAGCCATGCGAAAACCGCCTC
>NZ_JAURWM010000276.1 GCF_030654915.1 Phenylobacterium sp.
GGCTTGTTGGCGTCGCGCAGGCCGGCCCGAGCCATCTTCATGGCCGAGGACAGCTGTTCGATCGCCTCGTCCTGGCCGTAGACGGCGCGCTTCAGATCGACCTGCAGCTCTTTCAGAGCCTCGGTGTCGGTCTTGGAGACGGACTTCGGCGGGATGCGGGCGATCTTGGCCACGACGGCCTCGACCTCCTTCACGCCAATGACCTTCTTGCGCTTGGACTCGGTCAGCAGCATCTGGCCCGCGCCGGCTTCATCGATGATGTCGATGGCCTTGTCCGGCAGCATGCGGTCGGTGATGTACTTGGCCGACAGCTCCACCGCCGCCTTGATGGCGTCGTTGGTGTAGCGAAGCTTGTGGAAGTCCTCGTAGTAGGTCTTCAAGCCCTTCAGGATCTTGATCGTGTCGTCGATGGTCGGTTCGTTGACGTCGATCTTCTGGAACCGGCGAACCAGCGCCCGATCCTTCTCGAAGTGCTGACGGAACTCCTTGTAGGTCGTGGAGCCCATGCACCGCAGGGTGCCCGAAGCCAGGGCCGGCTTCAGCAGGTTCGAAGCGTCCATGGCCCCGCCGCTGGTCGCGCCGGCGCCGATGACCGTGTGGATCTCGTCGATGAACAGGATCGCGTCGGCGTGGTTCTCGAGTTCCTTGACCACCTGCTTCACGCGTTCTTCGAAGTCGCCGCGATAACGGGTGCCCGCCAGCAGGCTGCCCATGTCGAGCGAGAAGATGGTGGAGCCGGAGAGCACCTCGGGCACCTGGCCGTCGACGATCTTGCGGGCCAGGCCCTCGGCGATGGCGGTCTTGCCAACGCCCGGGTCGCCCACCAGCAGCGGGTTGTTCTTGGTGCGCCGGCACAGGATCTGAATGCAGCGCTCGACCTCGGCCGACCGCCCGATCAGCGGATCGACCTTACCCTGCTTGGCCTTCTCATTGAGGTTCACGCAGTAGGCTTCGAGCGCCTCGCCGCCGGTCTTGACCGCGGGCTTGTCCTCGTCCTCGGCGCCCTTGGCGGCCTTGGGCTGGTCGGCCCCGGCCTTCTTGGCGATGCCGTGGGCGATGTAGTTCACCGCGTCGTACCGCGTCATGTCCTGCTCTTGCAGGAAGTAGGCGGCATGGCTCTCGCGCTCGGAGAAGATGGCCACGAGCACATTGGCCCCGGTCACTTCCTCACGGCCCGAAGACTGGACGTGGATCACCGCACGCTGGATCACGCGCTGGAACGACGAGGTAGGCTTGGCGTCCTCGCCGTCATCGACGACCAGGGACCGCAGCTCGTTGTCCACATAATTGGTGAGAGTGGTGCGCAGGGCCGCGAGATCCACGTCGCACGCCCGCATGACACCAGCTGAATCCTCATCGTCGATGAGGGAGAGCAGCAGATGCTCAAGCGTCGCGTACTCGTGCTTTCGCTGATTGGCGAAGGCCACCGCGCGGTGGAGAGATTCTTCTAGATGGCGCGAGAATGACGGCACTCTGGGCCTCAATCCTTTTCCATGGTGCATTGCAGCGGGTGTTGATGCCGTCTTGCGGTATCAACGACCTGGGCCACCTTTGTTTCCGCCACTTCGTAAGTAAACACGCCGCACACTCCCACCCCATGTTGGTGGACGTGAAGCATGATCCTGGTCGCGTCTTCGCGCGACTTGTTGAAGTATTGCTCAAGCACGTAAACGACGAATTCCATCGGCGTGTAGTCATCGTTTAGGATGAGCACGCGATACATCGACGGTTTCTGCGTCTTCGGCTTGGTCTGAGTTATGACCGTCGACCGGACGCCCGTATCTTGATCACCTTGCTTTCGCTCGGCCATCTAACAGGTCTCCTGAGGGCGCTCGCCCTCGCTAGCTAAGGATTAGATATGGAAAAGGACGCCGTATGGAAGGGTTGAAATCACTGACAACGATCCCAACACCGCGATCCGCGTGTTTTTGTCACGTCCGGGGCTCGGGTTTCATGCAGGTTTCAATCCTCGGAGGAACGTTTCACGCCGAGCGCGCGTCCGCTGATCACCGCGCCGGGTCCGAATCGCGCCCTTAGGCGATCAACGGCGGTCTCTTCGATCAGCGCGCGGCGCTCGGCTCCAGCGAAGAAATCATGTTCCACGGCGTCAGCCTCGATCAGTTCGGCCATGCCGATGCCGATCAGCCGCCAGAATTTTCCATTCGCCTCCTTGGTCAGTAGTTCCCGGCCGACCTCGAACAGGGTCTTGGCCGTCTGGGTGGGGACGGGCAGGACGCGCCGCCGCGTGATGATCTTGAAGTCGCTCCCGCGCAGCTTGAGCGTGACAACGCGGCCAGCGACGCCGCCGGCGCGCGCCTGACGGGCCACCCGCTCACATAGGGGCGCGAGCTTGTCTTCCAAGTCCGCGAAGCTGTGAAGATCCTCGTTGAAGGTGGTTTCGGCGCTGATCCCCTTGCGCTCCTCGTTGGGATTGACCGGCCGGTTGTCGCGCCCGTGGGCCAGGTCGAAGAGCCGCAGCCCGTTCGCGCCGAACCATTTCGCGAGCGCCTTGGGCTCGGCGCCGGCCAGGTCCCCAACCGTGCGATAGCCGGCGCCCTCAAGGGACTTGATCATCGCCGGGCCAACGCCGGGGATGATGCCGACTGGCCTGGGGGCCAGGAACCCCTGGGCTTCGGCGTCGCCGATCACCGAGAAGCCGCGCGGCTTGTCGAGATCGGAGGCGATCTTGGCCAGGAACTTGTTGGGCGCCAAGCCTATGGAGACGGTGATGCCGATCTCCGCCTCGATCTTGGCCTGCAGCCGCGCCAGGGTCTCGGCGGGCGCCGCGCCGTGCAGGCGCTCGGTGCCGGAGAGGTCCATCCACGCCTCGTCCAGGGACAGCGGCTGCACCAGCGGCGTCAGATCGCGGATCATCGCCATGATCCGCCGGCTTTCGGTCCGATATTTGGTGAAGTCCGGCTTGACGATCACGGCGTCGGGGCAAAGTTGCCGCGCCTTGAACATCGGCATGGCCGAGCGCACGCCCGAATTCCGGGCGATGTAGCAGCAGGTGGTCACCACGCCGCGCTTGCCGCCGCCGACGATCACCGCCTGATCGCGCAAGGTCGGATCGTCCCGCTTTTCGACCGAGGCGTAGAAGGCGTCGCAGTCCATGTGGGCGATGGACAACTGATCCAGCTCGGCGTGCGTCACAACGCGGGGCGAGCCGCAGCGCGGGCACCGCCGGCCAAGGTCGCCGCGCCGGAAGCAATCGCGGCAGAGGCCGCTCATGGCGATAGCGGCCAGAGCCAGGCCGCCCCCCGAACGCCCGAGGAATCGCCATGCTCGGCGCGCCGCACCGGCGTGGTGAAGATGTCGGAGAACACCAGCGGGGTGATGGCGCCGGGCAGCCGCTCATAGAGTTCATCGACATTGGACATGCCGCCGCCCAGCACGATGACGTCCGGGTCGAGCACCCCGCCGACCACCGCCAGGCCCCGGGCCAGCCGGTCGACATAGCGATCGAGCGCGGCCTTGGCGCCGGCCTCGCCGCTCCGGGCCGCGCTGACGACGGCTTCGGCGGTCAGTCGCTCGCCATGATCCCGGGCCAGGCCGGTGCCGGATATCCAAAGCTCCAGGCAGTTGCGGCGGCCGCACCAGCACTCGGGTCCTGGGTGCTCCTGCGCGGTCGGCCAGGGCAGGGGCATGTGGCCCCATTCGCCGGCGATGGCGTTGCGGCCCTCCAGGATGCGCCCGCCGACCGTCACGCCGGCGCCGCAGCCCGTGCCGAGGATCACCGCCAGCACGACCTGGTGGCCCGCGCCCGCGCCGTCGGTGGCTTCCGACAGCGCCAGGCAGTTGGCGTCGTTGGCGTACCGGACCGGCCGCTCCAGCACACGGGCCAGGTCGGCGGGGAAGGGATGGCCGTTGAGCTGAGTGGAGTTGGCGTTGCGCATCAGGCCGGTGATGGGCGAGGGCGATCCCGGACCGCCGACTCCGACGCTGGCGCCCGTGACGCCCGCCTGGCGTTCAGCCTCGGCGACCAGGTCGCGAACCGCCAGCAGGCCAGCCTCATAGCTGCGGGGCGAGCTTGCGCGCACGCGCGCCAGGAAGCGGCCGTCGGCGTCCAGCGCCGCCGCCTCGATCTTCGTGCCGCCGAAATCCACCCCGATCCTTATCATGGGATCATGGTTTGTTCCGTTTCGGGGCTCAGTTCAATGGCCCGCACGGCCCGGTGCTCGCCTTCGGTTTTGCTTGGGCTGTTCGTCGTGCAACCCTGGGGCGGATCTGGATTTCACTTGGCGCGGCGAGCGCCAAACTGCTGGAGCCTCGGCATGAAGCACACTCTTTGGATCACGGCCCTCACGGCCGCCTCGCTGGCGGCCTGTTCGCCAGGGCCGGCGCGGAAAGCCGACACGGCCGAGAGCGCCCCGGCGCCGGCCGCCAAGGCGGTCCCCGTCAACGAAGCGCCGCCCGGCGCCTACAAGATCGACCCGAACCACGCCAGCCTGACCTTCCGGGTCAACCACATGGGCCTGTCGCGCTACACGGCGCGCTTCACCGATATCGCCGCCGATCTGCAGTTCGATCCGGCCAATCCCGCTGCGATGAGCGTGAACGCCACCATCGATCCGCGCTCGATCGAGACCGACTTCCATGGCGACAAGCCCGACTTCGACGCCGAGTTGGCCGGCCCGTCGTGGCTGGATGCGGCGAAGTTTCCGAAAATCACCTTCAGGTCCACCAAGGTCGATGTGACCGGCCCGGCCACCGCCAATGTGACCGGCGATCTCACCTTGCATGGGGTGACCCGCCCGGTGACGCTGGAGACTACGTTCAACGGCGGGGCCAAGCCGAACGGGATGGACCCGGCCGGATCGCGGATCGGCTTCTCGGCGCAGGGCTCGCTCAAGCGCTCGGAGTTTGGCGTCAGCTACGGCATCCCGGCGCCAGGCTCGAACTTCGGGGTCGGCGACGAGGTGGAGTTCTTTATCGAGGCCGAGTTCACCCAGCCGGCCGCGACGCCTGTCCCAGCCCCGGCCCCTGCGGGCTAGGCGCGGGAGCCCTACAGGATCGTCGCCTCGATCGCCCGCCGCAGTTCGTCCCAATCGTCGATGCGCCGGTGCCGGTCGGGCGCGGCGGGGGCCAGGGGCTGCAGGCGCGGATCGGCGACCATCTGGAAGCGATGGACGTGCGGCGCGTTCTGCTCGACCGAGTCGAGGTTCGACATCAGGTCGTCGATGAACGCCGCCGGGCCCTGGACCTGCCGCACCATGCCGGCGGCCAGCGGTCCCTTGGGACCGGTGTTGAGGACCAGCGGATAGTCCATCCGGTGGCGGCCGAGCCAGCGGGCGCGGGCTAGGCGCGCGGGTCCCGGCGCATTGGTCAGGATCACGATATTGGCGTGTCGCGACAGCGCGCGCAGCGCCTCGGCGCCGCCCGGCGCCGGCTCCATGTCGCCGCAGCCGAAGCGGAAAAAATCGTCGAAGTGAACTTTTCCCTCGGTGATCGGCAGATGGTCGCTCTCGCCGGGTCGGTAGATATTCTGGAAAAGCGCGAAGCGATCGACCCTGAACTCCAGGCCGCGATCTTCGAGAAACTTCCCGAAACCCTGCATAAACAGGCCCAATACCTCGTCCACGTCGACCAACAGCAGCGGGCGACGGGTATCCAGCCCCATATCGGCGAGGTTTGGCGGCCTGACGGCGGCGATGGACGGGGTGTTGGGCAGCTTACGACTCCTGAGTGCGGCTAACGCGAGTTTAAGGATATCCGTGAGATCAACGATCCAAAGGTGGGGTCAGCGTCGATTCGCGGGCTTCGAAGCATTGGCGAGACGAAAATGGCCAAGAAGGTCCTCATCGTCGAGGATAACGAGCTGAACATGAAACTCTTTCATGATCTGCTCGATGCCCAAGGCTACGAAACTTTGCAGACCCGAGAGGGATTGCAGGCGCTTGCGTTGGCCCGGGAGCATCGTCCCGACTTGATTCTAATGGATATCCAGCTCCCGGAGATTTCGGGTCTGGAGGTCACCAAGTGGCTGAAGGAAGACGATGAACTCGCCGGTATTCCGGTGGTCGCCGTCACCGCCTTCGCCATGAAGGGCGACGAGGAACGGATCCGTGAGGGGGGCTGCGAGGCCTATATTTCCAAGCCGATCTCGGTATCGCATTTCCTCGACACCATTCGCCGGCTACTGAACTAGCCGCATGTCCGCGCGTATTCTCGTCGTCGATGATATCGAGGCCAATGTCCGCTTGCTCGAAGCCAAGCTGACAGCCGAATATTATGACGTCCTGACGGCGCATGACGGACCGACGGCCCTGGCCATCGCAGCCAGCGAAAAGCCCGACATCGTCCTGCTGGACGTGATGATGCCAGGCATGGATGGTTTCCAGGTCTGCCGCCGGCTGAAAGACGATCCAGAGACGCGCCACGTGCCGGTGGTGCTGGTCACCGCTCTCGACGGCCGCGCCGACCGCATCGCCGGCCTTGAGGCCGGTGCGGACGAATTCCTGACCAAGCCCATCGACGACGTGATGCTGTTTGCGCGCGTGCGCAGCCTGACGCGGCTGAAGATGGTCATCGACGAACTGCGCGACCGCGAGGCCTCTGGCCGCCGCATGGGCGTGATCGCCGGGGCCGCGGCCCGCCTGGGCGCGACCGGGGGCAGGGTGCTGATCGTCGACGATCACGAGCGCCAGGCCCAACGCGTCGCTTCTGAACTCGCCATCGAGCACCGACCGCTGATCGAGGCTGATCCGGAGGCGGCCCTGATGACCGCCAAGGGGCTGGTCGACCTAATCATCGTCAACGCCACCGCGCGCTCGTTCGACGGCCTGCGCTTCGCCGCCCAGCTACGGTCGGACGAGGCGACCCGGCACCTGCCGATCCTGGCCATCGTCGACTTTGATGAGCGCGCGCGCCTGGTGAAGGCCCTGGAAATCGGGGTCAACGACATCCTCGCCAAGCCGATCGATCCCCAGGAGCTGGCCGCCCGCGCCCGCACCCAGATCCGCCGCAAGCGCTACACCGACTACCTGCGGGACAATCTCGACCACTCGCTGGAGCTGGCCGTCACCGACCAGCTGACCGGCCTGCATAACCGCCGCTACATGAACGGGCAGCTCGAGGCCCTGGTGAAGCGCGCATCCCATGGCGGCGACGCCGTCGCCTGCCTGCTGATCGACATCGACCACTTCAAGAAGATCAACGACGGCTATGGCCATGACGTGGGCGACGAGGTGCTGCGCGAGTTCGCCGTGCGTCTGGCCTCCAACGTCCGCGCCATCGACCTGCCTTGCCGCTATGGCGGCGAGGAGTTCGTGGTTGTGATGCCTGACACCACCATCGAGGACGCCGAGCGGATCGCAGAGCGCATCCGCCTGCACGTCGCCGGCTCGCCGTTCCGGGTGATGGGCGGCGCCGAGCTGCTGACTGTCACCATTTCGATCGGGGTGGCGGCGACGATCGGTGAGACTGATCGCCCCGAGGTCCTGCTCAAGCGCGCCGACGAAGCCGTCTACGAGGCCAAGGCCTCGGGCCGCAACCGGGTTGTCGCCAGGGCCGCGTAGCGGCCCTGCGCTGCTCAGCGGCGCTCTTCCAATATCGATCTATCAAGGCCAAGCTCCGCCTCACAACCTGGGGAGGATTGGAATGATCAGGATATCGGCGTGGCTCGGTGTCGCGTTTGGGCTGCTGCTCGGCGTGCTGGAAGCGGTGCGCAACTGGGGCGACTGGCAGTGGTGGCCGTTCTGGGTGGTCGACTACCTGGCCGCGATCATGTTGGTCGTCGGCGGATTGCTGGCGCTACGCGGCTTTGCGGAGCGTTGGCTCAGCGCCGGCTGGGGCTTTGCCAGCGCGATGTTCTGGATGTCGTTCTTCGGTAGCTACCGCGACCTGGTGGAGGCCGGGGCGCAGGTCGGCGCCCGTGAGAAGACCCTGACCTTGATCATCGGGCTGATGTTCGTGGTCGCCCTGGTCGGCTTGGCGCTATCTCTGCTGGGACGCTCGCGGCGTTCCTGACAACGAAAAACGCCCGGCCATGCAGCCGGGCGTTTTCACAGACTGGAGTCTGCGAAGGCTACTTAATCTTGCCTTCTTTGAATTCGACGTGCTTCCGGACTACCGGGTCGTACTTCATCATCACCAATTTCTCGGTCTTGGTGCGGGCGTTCTTCTTGGTCACGTAGAAGTAGCCGGTGTCCGCCGACGAATTCAGACGGATCTTGATGGAGGCGGGCTTCGCCATGGTCGGTCCTCGCGGGGCCGGCTTGACCGGCAGGTGTTCGAAAGAGCGGCGGACAATACGAATCCCAAACCCAAAGTCAATCCGGGCTGGGAAATTGCCGCATGGGGTGATGTCTCAGCCGAGCATGGCTTCGAACTTCGGGGAGAGGATTTCGCGCAAACCGTCGCCGTCGTCCACCAGGAAATAGGCTGCAAGCCCATGTTTTACAGCAAATTGCGGCCCGTCCAGCGCTCCCAGCACGCCAAGCGCCGTGCTGAGCGCGTCAGCGTCCATGCAGGTGCGATGAATCACGCTGACCGAGCGGACGCCGTTGTCGATCGGCCGCCCGAATCGCGGATCGAGGGTGTGGGCGTAGCGGCGTCCCCCGTGATCCAGGAATCGGTGGTAGTCGCCCGAGGTGGCGATCGACAGCCCATGCAGGGCCAGCAGGATCGGCCCTCCGGGCAGGCGCGCGCCGGGCGGCGCCGCGATCTCCACCCACCAGGGCTCGCCATCTGGCTTGACGCCTTGGCCGCGAAGTTCGCCGCCGATCTCAACGAGATGGTCGGGCAGGCCCAGCAGGTTGAGCGCCCGCGACACCTCGTCGACGCCGAAGCCCTTGGCGATGCCCGAGAAGTCCAACGCCAGCCCGCCAGGCTGGAACACCCTGGAGCCCTCCAGGGCCAGTCGGTCCCATCCGCGGGCGCCTAGGGCGGCCGCGATGTCGGCGGGCGCTGGCGGGGCCTCCACGGCCCCGGGGGGGCCAAATCCCCAGAGATCGACGAGCCGTCCCGCCGTGGGGTCGAACGCGCCCTCGCTGGCCTGCGCCCAGGCCAGCGCGCCGGTCAGCACGTGCTGGAAGGCTGGAGCCATGTTCAGCCATGCGCCGGCCGGGGCTTGATTGAACCGGCTGATGTCGGATTGCGGCTCCCACGGGCTCATCTGGGCGACGAGCCGGTTGAGCAGGGCCTGGATGCCGGCCTGGGCGCCGGCCGCGTCGAACCGCGGCGGGGCGAGCGCCTTCGCGCTCCAGGCGACCCCCATGGTGGGGCCGCCGAGCTCGATCATGGCGCCGCCGCGCGGCCGTGCGGCCGGCGGCGACAGCTCAAGGGGAACCGCGACGCGGTTCATTGGGGCGCCCTAGTCCGGGAGGACTTCCAGCGTCGTGACGTAGGAGGCGTTGCGCTCGGCGTTCGGCACGCTGGCCTTGCCGCCACGCACCGAGGCTTCCAGCCAGTACATGCCGGCGTTCGGCCATTTCACGGTGAAGGCCCCCTGGGCGTCCGTGGTCAGCTTCATCTCGCCCGTGCCGCTGCGATAGCGATTGCCGCCTGGAACGACCTCGACCTCGACGCCCGGGGCCGGCTTGCCGTCGAGCATCAGCTTGAAGGTGGCCGCCTCGCCCGCGACGAGATCGTTGGGGTGGGTGACGGGCTCGAGTTCCAGGCCCTTGCCGGTGATCTTGAGGGCTTCCTTGGTGGGGCCGCCGCGGGTGGCGAAGACTTCCAGCCGGCGTTGCGACTGGGTGAGCTTGACCTCGGTGGCGTCCTTCGGGATCGCGGTCGCCAACTCGGCTTCGTTGCCGCGCCAGCGCTTGGCCTCGCCGTTCAGCTTGTAGGAGGCCATCAGGCCATCGCTGACATTGGTGATCTTGTAGGTGCCGGGCTTGTCGAGCTGGACGTCGAAGGTGCTGCGGTACTTGCCCGTCGCGCCGTTCTTGATCTCGCCCTTCGAGCCGTCGGGCGCGACGACGGCGATGCCGTCCAGCCGCATCGGCACGTGATCGAAATAGAAGAGGTCGTTGGAGACCGCGGCGTCGAACGTGATCCAGGGATCATTGCCCGACAGCACCGTGGCCGAGGGCAGCAGCCACTGGCGGTGGGCGTTGGCGGCGACCGGAGCGGCCAGCAGGGCGACGAGGGAGACGGCGGCGAGCGCGCCGCGACGAAGCGAGATCATCTGATGGATCCTTCTGGGGTTCACGGCTTGACGGTGACGCTCATTGCGCCGAGCTCGCTGGAGCCCTTCGCCGAGGAGGTGGCGCGGGCCTTGGGCGGCCATTGGAACGGGGCGCGGAGCACTTCGACGCCGCCGACTTCACGGGCGGCCTCGACGACCAGGTTGTACTGGCCGGCCGGGAGGTTCCCCAGCGGCGAGGCTCCGCCCTTGAACACCACCTGGTGCTTGCCAGGCGCGCGGGTCGCGGCGCTGACGCCGTCGGCCGGCAGGCTCATGTCGCGGCCGGCGCGGCGCCACCACTGGCGCATGTCCTTCAGCCACTTCTGACCTTCGTTGTTCTTCAGCTTGACGTCGTACCAGACGGCCAGCGTCTTCACGGCGGTCTTGTCGGGGTTCTCGATCCAGACCGCGACATAGGGCCGGTGATACTCGGCCACCGTCAGTCGCGGGATCTCCAGGCTGAGTTCCAGGTCGGCCGCCAGGGCGGGGCTCGCCATCAGGCCGGTCAAGGCGGCGGTGTAGACGGGCAGGCGCATGGAGGCTCCAGTCAATGGAGGAAGAGGAGGACGAGGATCAGGGGTACGGCAAGGCCCAGGCCGACCAGCGGCCAGGTGATCTTGCGAGCCCGTGAATGAAGCTGCAGCAGCACCAGGCCGGTCGCGCAGAACACGATGCAGCCGATGGCGAAGATGTCGAGGAACAGGCTCCAGACCGCGCCGGAGTTGCGCCCCTTGTGCAGGTCGTTGAGATAGGCGATCGCACCCCGGTCGGTGCGTTCGTGCAGCACCTCGCCGGACACGGCGTCGAAGGTCACCCAGCCGTCGCCGCCCGGGCGCGGCAGCGAGACATAGGCCTCGTCGTCGGTCCACTCGATGGGCGCGGCCTTGGGGGCCTTCACGTCGAGGTCCTTGGCCAGCCAGACGCGGATATCCTCGGGCAGTGCGCCTTTCGAGGTCTGGGCGGTCTTGGCCGCGGCGATCAGTTCGGGCGGAAGCTGGCCTTCGACCTCGATCGTCTGGGGCTTGGTCTCGATGGCCCCGGCGTGGTTGAGGGTGATGCCGGTGATGGCGAACAACAGCATGCCGACCAGGCAGATCGCGGCGCTGATCCAGTGCCACTGGACCATCTGGCGCATGAGTGCGGCGCGGCGCTGAGCCGCGCGCTTGGCGCGAGCCTTAGCCTCATCGATGGCCGGTTTGGCGCCAACGAGCTCAGAAGCCGACAAAATCCAAATCCCCCGCAGGTGCTAAGAATGGTTCGCACTAACAACGGGGGCGGCCAAGCGCAAGCTTGTTGCGAATAATTCGCAGCTGAAACGTGTTGGCGCTACAGGTGGGTCAGCTTCGTCTTGTTGGCGCCAAAGCGCATGAACGGCTGCGGCCGGCTGGGGTCTTCCAGGCGCTGGATGGCCTCGCCGATCACGGTGCGGGTCACCGAGGGCAGGGGCAGGGCGATGGCCTCGTCGAAGTCGACCCAGGCGATCTCTTCCAGTTCGCCGCAGTCCGGCTGGCGCTCCAAGCTTATCAGATGCTCGGCCTCGGCCATCAGAAACCAGGTGTCGAACCGCTTGGCCAGCATGGCCGGCGTCACCGCGCGGGCGATGATTTGCAGGGCTTCCAGGTCGGCCGCCGCGCCGTGGGCGGCGAACTCGCGCCAGGGACCAGCCACGGGTCGCGGCGGAACCGGCTTGGCGAGCAGCAGCCCGGCCTCCTCATAGGTCTCGCGCACCGCCGCCAACGCCAGGGCCCGGCCCCGGCTCATCGGGATGTGGGCCTCGAACTTGGCCGCCACGTCGGGCTTCAGATCGGTGGCGAAGGGCGCGCGGAAATCGCTGCGGTCGATCCGGCCGCCGGGGAACACCCAGAGGTTCGGCATGAAGTCATGGCCGCTGTGGCGCTTGCCCATCAACACCTGGGGCTTGCTGCGGTCACGACGGACGATGATGAGGGTGGCGGCGTTACGCGGACGCACCGCGCGGGCGCCGTCGGCGCGAAGTCGACCGCCCTCCGGGCGCCGGACTGTTTCAACATTGCTCATGAAACAACTGTATGAGCCGACTCAGGCCGAGGGAATACCGACCTTAGGTCAACCGCGCCACGCGACGAGCATCGCGTCGGCCGCGATCCCGCCCACGCCCGCCCAATTGGCGCCCGTCGCGGTTGATATTGTCCAAGCTCACCTTGGCGAAGACGGCGGTTTGGGCCGTAAACCCTGCCGACAACAGCGCCCACATCTGCCAGGAAGAGAGCATGACTTTCATTCAATCCGTCCTGGCCCGCCTCGGCGCCGCTCACATCGACTTGCTGGCGTCATGATCGGACGCCTGAAGTCACTGCTGGGCAAGCTCGAGACGCGAACCCTGGTGGTGCTGGTCGCCCTGGTCGGGGTGCCGTCGCTCTTCCTCTCCATCGCCGGCGAGGTGGCCGAGGGCGAGACCGCGGCGCTGGACCGGCGGCTTTTGCTGGCCTTCCGCTCGCCCGGCGATCCCTCCGATCCGCTCGGACCGCGATGGTTCGAAGAATCGATGCGCGACATCACCGCGCTCGGCGGCTTCACCGTGGTCACCCTTCTCACCATCGTGGCTGTCTTGCTGCTGGTCTTCCATCAGCGACGTCGCGAGGCCCTGATTTTCGCGGGGACAGTGATCTTGGCCTATGCCTCCAGCGAGGTCCTGAAGGCGTTCTACGACCGCGACCGACCCATGCTCGTGGCCCACGGCAGCATCGTCTATTCGCAGAGTTTCCCGAGCGGGCATTCGACCGCGGCCGCCGCCACCTTCCTAACCTTGGCGACGGTGCTGGCGAGCTTCGAAAGCCGGCGGCGAACCAAGGCGCTGATCTACGCCCTGGCCATCACCGCCATGATCGCCGTGGGCGTCAGCCGGGTCTATCTGGGGGTCCATTGGCCGACCGACGTACTGGCCGGCTGGGCGCTCGGCGCCAGCTGGGCGCTGGCGGCGTGGATAGTTCTGGTCTTCACTCAGCCGAAACGAGCCTGACGCCAAAGCCGCCGTCGCCCGCGCACAGCAGGACGACGCCGGCCTGCCGCAGCGCCGTCTCGATCAAGGCGGCTGTCGAGCGGTGCAGGGCGTGACGTCCGCTCTCAAAGTCGCGGATCGTGCTGCGCGACACGCCGGCGGTCCGCGCCAGGTGATCCTGCGTCCAATCCAGCAGCCCGCGCGCCGCTCGGCACTGGCAGGGATGGATGACGTCGTTGTGTCCGGCGGTTTCAGCCATTTTGGTTGATCTGCGCCCAAAACACCCCAAATTCAAGCGGCTCACGCTCAAGTTTCCGGGAGGCACATGCCCCACCACACGCCGCTGATCGCCACCATTGTCGCGGGCCTCGTGGCCGCGTTCGCCCTGGGCGCCATCGCCCAGCGACTGCGGTTGTCGCCCTTGGTGGGCTATCTGCTGGCGGGGGTTCTCGTCGGGCCGTTCACGCCGGGCTACGTCGCCGACCAGAAGATCGCCAATGAGTTGGCCGAGATCGGCGTGATTCTGCTGATGTTCGGGGTCGGGCTGCATTTCTCGCTGAAGGACTTGCTGGCGGTTCGCAAGATCGCGGTGCCGGGCGCGCTCGGCCAGATGGCCGTCGCCACCCTGCTCGGGATGGGTCTGGCCGCCTTGATGGGCTGGCCGCTGATTTCAGGGCTGGTGTTCGGCCTGGCGCTCTCGGTCGCCTCGACGGTGGTGTTGCTGCGCGGGTTGCAGGAGCGGCGGCTGATCCAGACCGACCGCGGCAAGATCGCCGTCGGCTGGTTGATCGTCGAGGACCTGGCCATGGTCCTAGCCCTGGTGCTGCTGCCGGCCCTGGCCGGGGCGCTGAAGGCCGGGGAGGGTGCGGTCGATCCGATGACCGCCTGGGTCATGCCGCTGGGCGTCACCCTGCTGAAGGTCGGCGGCTTCGTCGCCTTCATGCTGATTGTCGGGCGCCGACTGGTGCCCTGGCTGCTGCACTATGTGGCCCATACAGGATCGCGCGAACTGTTTCGCCTGGCGGTGCTGGCCGTCGCGCTCGGCGTCGCCTTCGGCGCGGCGATGCTGTTCGGCGTCTCTTTCGCGCTCGGGGCCTTCTTCGCCGGCATGATCCTGGCCGAATCCGAACTCAGCCAGCGGGCGGCCGAGGAGACCCTGCCGCTGCGCGACGCCTTCGCTGTGCTGTTCTTCGTGTCGGTCGGCATGCTGTTCAACCCTTTCGTGGTGCTGGCCCATCCGTGGACCGTGCTGGCGGTGCTGGGCATCATCATTGTCGGCAAGTCGCTGGCGGCGATGGCGATCATCAAGGCCTTCGGCCGCTCGAACACCACCGCCGTCACGGTGGCGGCCAGCCTGGCCCAGATTGGCGAGTTCTCCTTCATCCTGGCGACCATGGGCGTTGATCTGGAGATCCTGCCCAAGGAGGGCCGCGACCTGATCCTGGCCGGCGCGATCATCTCGATCATGCTCAACCCCTTCATCTTCGGCCTGGCCACGCGCACCCCGCGCGCCCAGCCCTCGCCGGCTGTCCCGACGCCAGATCCCGAACCCGCCAACGATCTGTCGCCAACCCAGCTGGGCGGTCACACCATCCTGATCGGCTATGGCCAGGTGGGCGAGGTGGTGGCTTCGGGATTGAGGGCGCAGGCCGCGCCCTTCGTCCTGGTGGAGAACCAGACCGAGATGGCGCTCAAGGCCCGAAACCATGGCTATGAGACCATCATCGGCGCCGCCACCGATCCCAGGGTGCTGGAGGCGGCCGGCATCGAGCGCGCCGTGCGGGTGTTCGTCGCCGTCGCCGACGGCTTCGAGGGCGGCGGCGTGGTCGACAAGGCGCGCAAGGCCAATCCGGGGCTGGAGATCGTGGCGCGGGCCCATTCCGACGCCGAAGCCACCCACCTGATCGCCCACGGCGCCGACCGGGTCGTGATGGGCGAGGCCCAGATCGCCCGCGGCATGCTCGAACCCGAAGGCCCGCTGGAAGGCGCGCTGCCTCCATTGGGCGCCGAGCTGGCCCCCACCGGCCCCAGGCTGCTGATCCTCGACGACGCCGAGCGCGCGGTGCTGGCTGTTCTGCGGGACATGGACATATGGCCTGGCGAGGCGATGTCGCGCCAGCCGGTCCGCGACGCCGCCATCGCCCGCGGCTTCAAGGGCGAACGCCTCGACACCGCGTTCACGTCGCTGCGGGACAAGGAGTGCCTGCTGGAGCTCGGCGACGAGCGGATCACCGTGACCAAGCAAGGCTTCCTGGCGGGCTTGCAGCCCGCCTAGCGGCGCCGGAACTCGGGTTGGAAGTCCTCTTCCTAGGGCCTATTTCATCACGCCCTCAAGTACGCCTTGCGGCGTCACTTTGAGAAGCAGAACGCGCCCCGCCGTAGGCGGAGCCGTCATAGGCTCTCCGGGCTGGCGGTCAGCGAAGTTGACTTGGAGCTCATTTGAGCTCCGTGGAATGGTGATGGACTGCGGGGCGATGCGGTCGCCGATGAAAAATCCATTTGTGGTCTTATAACCATCGGATCCCTTGATCGCGGCCACGATAAAATAGAAGAGGCCGCTGCCGCCCGCGTCCTGGGTGACAATAAAGGCTATGTCTTCTTGGCCATCGTTATTGAAATCGCCTCGTCCCTCATCGCCAAAATAGCGCGTGGTTGTTGAACTCGCGGACTCCGGAGCCGACTGGATGCTCGATATGCCGTTCTTAAGAGTTACGGATTGCCCATCGAGCGTGAATGTTGAGTTCTTGGGGTCGAAAGTGACCTGACCGGCTGGCGCCGCTTGATCGATGGACGCCGCCGGCGCGGTCGCCGGCCCTGCAGACGCCACGGGGGCAGAGGCGGGCATGGCGGGAGCCGGCGCGTCCCCTGCTGGTTTCACCAGGAGATACAGGCCTCCCGCCGCCAGGACAGCGATGACCGCGACTGAGACGCCCACGTTCTTGTTCATGTACTGACTACGCCGTTCTACCAGTGAAGCTTCGCAAAATTCCATTGGCGAGCCGTCAGCCCGCTAGCGGCGCTTGCCGCTCTTCGTCTTGGCCTTGGCCTTGGTCTTGCCGGCCCCGCCGCCGCGCTTGGGGCCGGTGAAGGTGCGGGCGCGCACGCCCAGGCGCGGGCGGGGCGCGTTCGGATCGACGGGCAGGGGCTCGCTGATCATCTCGAAGACCAGCCCACCGGTGATGGGGGCGGCCTCCTTGAGCTTGACCTGCACCGAGGTTCCCAGCGGCCAGCGGCGGCCGGTGCGTTCGCCGACCAGGGCGTGAGCCTTGTCGTCGTGCACGAAGTACTCGTCGCCCAGGGTCGAGACCGGCACCAGCCCGTCGGCCCCGGTTTCGTCCAGGCGGACGAACAGGCCAAAGCGGGTGACGCCGGTGATGCGGCCGGGGAACTCCGCGCCGACCCGGTCGGAGAGGAAGGACGCCACATAGCGGTCGGTGGCGTCGCGTTCGGCCGCCATCGAGCGTCGCTCGGCGAAGGTGATCCGCTCGGCGGTGTCCTTCATCTGGGAGATGTCGCGGTCGGTGATGCCGTCGTCGCCCAGGCCCAGCGCGCGGATCAGGGCTCGGTGCACGATCAGGTCGGCATAGCGGCGGATCGGCGAGGTGAAGTGGGCGTAGCGGTCAAGATTCAGCCCGAAGTGGCCGATGTTCTCGGTCGAGTAGATCGCCTGCATCTGGGTGCGCAGCACGACCTCGTTGATGATCTGGGCGCTCGGACCCTCGCGGGTCTCTTCCAGCAGCTTGTTGAAGCGGTCGGTGCGCGGCGCCTCGCCCTTGTTCCAGGCGATCCCCAGGGTCTGCAGGAACTCGGCCAGCGACTGGACCTTCTCCTGACTGGGCGTGTCGTGGATCCGGTAGATCAGCGGGCTCTTCTTCTGCTCCAGGGTCTCGGCGGCGCAGACATTGGCCTGCACCATCATCTCCTCGATCAGTTTGTGAGCCTCCAGCGCGGCGCGCGGCGTGATCGAGGTGACCTCGCCCTCGGCGTTGATGACGATCTTCCGCTCCTGGCTCTCGATGGCCAGGGGCGAGCGGGCGCGGCGGCCCTTCATCATCGTCTCATAGGCCGCCCACAGCGGCTTCAAGATCGGTTCCAGCAGCGGGTTGGTCTGGTCGTCGGGGAAGCCGTCGATCGCGCGCTGCGCCTGCTCGTAGGAGAGCTTGGCGGCCGAACGCATCAGGCCGCGGACGAACTTGTGCGAGCGCTTGCGGCCGTCCTTGCCGAACACCATCCGCACCGCCAGGCAGGCGCGGTTCTCGCCTTGCCGCAGCGAGCAGAGACCGGCCGACAGCCGCTCTGGCAGCATCGGCTCGACCCGGTCGGGGAAGTAGGTGGAGTTGCCCTTGTCGCGCGCGTCGCGGTCCAGGGCCGAGTCCGAGCGGACATAGGCCGCGACATCGGCGATGGCGACCCAGACGATCCAGCCGCCCTCGTTGGCCGGGTCGGTGTCGGCCTCGGCATAGACCGCGTCGTCGTGGTCGCGGGCGTCCGGCGGATCGATGGTGACCAGCGGAACCGCGCGCAGGTCCTCGCGGCCCTTAAGGGTCGGGGCCTCGGCGGCCTCGGCCTCGGCTTCGGCGTCCTGGCTGAAGCCGGTGGGGATGCCGTGCGAGTGAATGGCGATCAGCGAGGCGGCGCGCGGTTGGTCCACCCGGCCCACGACCTCCAGGACCTTGCCGCGCTTGGGGCCGTAGCGTTCCTCGACCGTGATCTGGGCCAGGACCAGATCGCCGTCGCTCAGGTTCGCGGCCTCGGCCGGAACCAGGATCATGCTCTCCTTGGAGCGGCGATCGACCGGTTCGACCCGGACCTGCTTGTTCTCCTTGCGGACGACGCCGAGGATGCGGTGGGCGCTTTGGCCCAGACGCTTGATCACCCGGGCTTCGAGCTCGCCGTTCTCGCGCTTCTCGAAGCGCACCAGCATCCGGTCGCCCAGGCCCGGCGCGCCGCCCACGGCGCCCGTGCGGTCGGGAGCCAGCCGCACCAGCGGGACATCGTCGCCCTTGACCAGCTTGACCAGCAGGTCGCCGTCCGGATCGCGCTCGACCACGTCCACGACGCCCACCGGCGGCACGGCGCCGGATTCGGAGAAGCCCTTGCGGCCGCGCTTGCCCAGCGCGCCGGAGGTCTCGAGTTCCTTGAGCATGTCGCGCAGGGCGCGGCGGTCATTGCCCTTCAGGCCAAAGGCGCGCGCGATGTCGGCCTTCTCGGCTTCACCGGCCTCGCGAATGAACTTCAGCAAGGTCTCGCGATCGGGCAGCCCCTGAGGTGGCCTTTCGGTCTTGGGGGCGAAGCGCGTGGATTTCAGCGTACGTGTCTTGGCCATGTCCCTAGATAGCCGCTGCGCGGGGTTTGCGCGACGGGCTATCGAGCTACGCAGGTTCAGCTGCTCGCGCGGTTGCGGCGCCAGCCGATGAACATGCAGATCGAGCCGAGAGTTCCTGGGATCGCGCTGAGCAGATCGAGGTCGGCCAACTTCAGGATCAGGCTGCAAAGCATCAGCCCGACCCCGATGCCGCTCAGGCCGGTGATCTGGCGCAGGTAGGCGCTGCGTCGCTTCTCGCGTCGCTCCTTGCGCCAGGCTTCCAGCTCTTGGTCGCCGCCATCGGAGGGCGCGACACCCAGTTCAGCCAAGCTGGGCGCGCGTTGGCTTGGGGCCGGAGGCGCATAGGCCATGGGCTTGCGGCGGCCGAACGTCGGCGTCTCCGGCATGTGAGGCTCCCTGGCGCGCGCACAGGTTGCCGGCCGCCGGTTAAGGCCGCC
>NZ_JAURWM010000278.1 GCF_030654915.1 Phenylobacterium sp.
GAGCGCATCTGCACGTCGTCATTGGCCATCTTCATGGCGTCGTAGTTGAAGGTGTAGCGGCGCGAGCCGCGGGCCTTGGCGGCCCAGATCAGGGTCTCGTGGGCGTTGGTGAAGCGGGTGCCCTTGAAGTTCGGCATCGGGTTGGCCTTGCGCCAGACGATGTCGTTCAGCAGCCAGAAGCCGAGGTCCTGCAGCGCCGAACCCACCCGGAAGATGTTGTGGTAGCTACCGATCACCCATAGCGCGCCATCGTCCTTCAAGACCCGGCGGCACTCGGTCAGCCACTCGCGAGTGAACTTGTCGTAGGCCGCGAAGCTCTCGAACTGGTCCCAGTGGTCATCGACCGCATCGACCTTGGAATTGTCGGGCCGCAGCAGGTCGCCGCCGAGTTGGAGATTGTAGGGGGGATCGGCGAAGACCAGATCGACCGACTTCTCGGGCAGCTTCTTCAGCTCCTCGATGCAGTCCCCGTGGATGATGGTGTCGGTCGAAACGCCCATGTCACTAACCTCGATGTCCGGAGTCAGAATCCTGAGTCATCGTGGTGAAGGGGGAGTTGAAAAACGTGGTTAGCGAAAGGTAAATCGTGCGCGAACCGCATAAAAGCGGCGCGGCGCCCGTCTGGCTCGCCCAAAACCCCTGGTGGCGACCTGGCCGATCTTGCCAAGCGAATCACAATGAGGTTGGCGTGCAGGATGAAGCAGGCGCTCCTTGTCGTCGATGTCCAACCGAGCTTTTCCCCGCCGCCTGACCTGGTGCGCGATATCTCTCGGCTGGCGGTCCGCATGCCGAGCATCGCCACCGTTGAACGACACAACGAGGCGGTCACGCCGTTCGAGCGCCAGCTGGGGTGGAAGCCGGGCCTCGCCGACGACAGCCTGGTGTCCGCCGACCGGGTGTTCGCGAAGCACGGCTATCTGCCGCCGCTCGAGGCGATCGAGTATCTGCGCGGCCTTGGGACCGAGCGGGTGCTGGTCTGCGGCATCCAGGCCGACACTTGCGTTCTGGCGGCTGGGTTCGCCCTGTTCGACGCGGGGCTTCACCCGACCCTGATCCCTTGGCTCAGCATCGGCTCGTCCCTGGACCGGTCAGGCGAACTCGGCGCGCGCCTGTGGCGACACCACTTCGGCGCGGTCCTCGCTGGCCCCGATGAACTGATGATCGACTAAGCGGCGCTAGGCGGGATCTCGCCACCGGACCGAGGCGCCGTGCGGGTGGACGTCGGCCAGAACGCGTTCCTCGCCGCCCGGCCAGAGGGTGAGGCGAACCTCCATCCCGGCCATGTTCTCAGGTGGCGGCTCCATGCGCAGCCAGGCCAGCGGCGCCTGGGCGGTGGCGCCGAGGCCGAGATATTCGATGGTCTTGCGCAGGGCTGCCTGACTCTCGTGCGGCATGTATTGCCAGAAAACCGAGTGATAGATGACGGTCGCCGTTCCAGGCGCGGGGCCTGCCGTTCGCGCGGTCCACTCGACGGCGTCGGCGGCCTCCACCCCGATGTTCAGCGCGAGGGCGACATCGATGGCGGCGCGCAGGCGCTCAAGCCGCTCGAACTGATCGGGCCAGACATAGGCCAGCAGCCGGCGGCGCTGGACGGGATCGGTGAGATCGACGGGCCTGCGGTCGCAGGCCGCGCGCTCGACCACCGCGACCTTGGCCTCCAGCGGCGGCAAGGGGCCCGACCACTCCGTAGGCAGATGCACCGTGCTGTCGGGGCCCCAGGCGGCGTCGCCCAGGATGTAGCGATAGCGGTCCCAGGAGAGGTTGAGCCCGGCGCTGGCGGCGATCTCGAAACAGCGCAGCGGCAGGCCGGTTTCCTGGGCGATGGTCAGGAAGCCGCCGAGCAGGCAGACGGAGCGACGGACCTCGTTGGTCTGCGGTTCGTGTTGCATGAAGGCGACCAACTGAGCCTGGCGCTCGGTGATGGCGCGGGCGGCCTCCTGCCAGGCGGCCTCGGCGTTGGCGGTCTCGCCGGGCTTGGGATAGGTGGCCGCCAGCGCAGCGGCCTCGCCGCTCAGCACCAGGTCGTGCAGGGCGCCCAGCAATCGCAGCGGCACAGCGGCGGCGATGATCGCCTTGAGGTCGTACCCCATCCATGGCGCCAGCAGGGTGGTCACTGCACCGCCGGCCTCGAGATCATCGGCGGCGTGGTTCAGCAGCTCGGCGTGGAACGGCGAGCCCAGATGCGCGCAGGCCTTGGACTGCAAACCTAGGGCTTGGGACAGATCGTTGCTCATGCCCCAACGAATGTGCGCGGGGGCCAAAGCGTCAATCTTGATTCACCCCGTCAATCGACGATCAGTTCGCCGCGCTCGATCAGCAGCAGGCGCACGGGCTCCCAGCCACGTCGATGGATCGCGCAGGGGCCGAGCGTGCGGAGCGCCTCGACATGAACCTGGGCGTGATAGCCCTTGTGGGCGGCGAAACCGTAGCCGGGATAGACGCTGTCCATCTCGGTCATCAGTCGGTCGCGGGCCACCTTGGCGAGGATCGAGGCCGCGGCGATGGACGAGGAGATCGCGTCACCCTTGACCACGGTCTTGATCTCGCAGGGCAGATTGAAGCGATAGTTGCCGTCCACCAGGGCGAAGGCCGGGGTGATGGCCAGCGCCTCCACGGCGCGGCGCATGGCCAGGCCCGTAGCCTGCAGGATATTGAGGTCCTCGATCTCCTCGACCGAGGCCAAGCCGACGCCCCAGGCCAGGGCCTTGTCCTTGATGTCCAGTTCCAGGGCCGCGCGCGCCTTGGCGGTCAGCTTCTTGGAGTCGTCCAGGCCCTCCGGCAGCCGGTTCGGATCTAGAATGACCGCGCCGGCCGAGACCGGGCCGGCCCAGGGACCGCGTCCGGCCTCATCCACCCCGCAGACGGGGCCGGGACAGGCCATTTCCAGCATCATGTCGGGCATCAGCGGCCCATCCGTTTCACCTGGGCGTGCCGGTGGCAGCAGGTCAGATGGTCGTTCACGAAGCCGGTGGCCTGCATGAAGGCGTAGACGATGACCGGGCCGACGAACTTGTAGCCCTTGGCCTTCAGCGCCTTGGCCATTTCCTCGGCGACGCGGGTTTGGGCCGGCACCTGGTCGATGCGCTCCCAGTTGTTCTGGATCACCCGGCCGTTGGTGAAGCTCCACAGGAACTGGGAGAAGTCCTCGCCCGTCTCGCGCATGTCGAGATAGATTCGGGCGCCGTTGATGGCCGCGTCGATCTTGGCGTTGGAGCGGACGATGCCGGCGTCGGCCATCAGCCGGGCGCGGTCGGCCTCGCCGAAACGCGCGATGATCTCGGGATCGAAGTCGGCGAAGGCGGCGCGAAAGGCGTCGCGCTTGCGCAGGATGGTGCTCCAGGAGAGCCCGGCCTGGAACCCGTCCAGCACCAGCTTTTCCCACAGCGCGCGCGAATCGTATTCCGGCACGCCCCATTCGGTGTCGTGATAGGCCTCATAGAGCGGGTCGCCGGCCATGCCGCGCCACCCGCAACGAATCGGATCGTCGGTCATGGCGCTGAGTTTTGGCGCTCGGGCCGGCCCCTATCAAGCGGAGCCTGCAGCATGGCGTTCGAGAGCTTCCAACTGTCGCGCATCGATACGGGCGAGGCGACGCTGCGGGTTCGCCATGGCGGGTCCGGCCCGCCCCTGCTTTTGCTGCACGGTTATCCTGAGACCCACATGATGTGGGGCAAGATCGCCGATGACTTGGCGCGCGATTTTACGGTGGTGGCGCCCGACCTGCGCGGCTACGGCGAAAGCTCCAAGCCCGCGACGACCGAGGATCACGAACCCTATTCGAAGCGCGCCATGGCCCGGGACGTCGTCGCCCTGATGGCCCGGCTAGGCTTCGATAGCTTCAACGTCGCCGGACACGACCGGGGCGGGCGGGTCGCCTATCGCCTGGCGCTGGATCGGCCCGAGGTGGTCCGCAAGGTCTCGGTGCTGGACATCATCCCGACCGCCGATGTCTGGCGGCTGGCCGACCGGCGGTTCGCATTGGCCTATTGGCACTGGTCGTTCCTGGCCCAGGCCCATCCGTTCCCGGAGCACTTCATCGCCGCCGACCCGGTGCACTTCGCCTTCCGTATCGCTGCCGGGGCGTCGATCTTCGAGGCTCACGCCTATGCGGACTATGTGAAGGCGCTGGGCGATCCGGCGGTCATCCACGCGATGTGCGAGGACTATCGCGCAGGGGCCCGTTACGACGTCGTCGCCGACGAGGCTGATCGGGGCGTGCGCAAGATCGCCGCGCCGCTGCAGGTGCTGTGGGGCTCGAAGGGGGCGGTAGGCGCCTGGTACGACCCGTTGGCGATCTGGCGCGACTGGGCCGACGACGTCACCGGCCAAGCCATCGACGCTGGGCATTTCATCCCCGAGGAACGGCCCGCCGAGACCTTGGCGGCGCTGCGGGCGTTCTTCCTCTAGACGGCCGCGGGCGGATCGCCGGCGGCGCCGATCCAGTCGGGTCGCTCGGTTCGGACGCTGAGGCCATCGGCGGTGAGGTCGCCTTCGGCCACGCGGTCCAGCCGCACCAGGGCGATGGCTTGGCCCTCGATCCCTGAGAGCACCTCGCCGGCGCGTCGCTCGCCGTTCAGCAGTTCCGACCCTGAGGCCGGGGCAGGACCTTCAAAGCGGATCGGCAGCATGCGGCTCTTGATCTGGCCACGACGCTTCATGCGCGAGGTGGTCTCCTGGCCGATGAAGCAGCCCTTTTTGAAGTCGATGCCATGCAACAGGTCGAAGTTGGCTTCGATGGGATAGGTTTTTTCGACGCCCCAATCGGACGGGCCGGGCACGCCCAGCGTGAGGCGGTGGGCGTCATAGGCGGCTTCATCGACGTTTGGCGTGGCGCGCACGCCGTAGCCGCGCCAGCCGAGGGCGTCCAGTCGCGGGTCGGCGATCCAGCCCACGCCCGGATCGGCGCCGAAGGCGGCGAATACCGGCGTGTCGTCGGCTGTGATCTGCGCTTTGGCCCGCAGGCGGTACATGGTCAGGCGCGCGATCAATGTCTCGCGATGGGTGGTTTCCACATCGATCCACACCCCGGCGTCGCGGCCGATCACGAACAGATCGAACAAAAGTCGGCCCTGCGGGTTCAGCAAAGCACCGAAACGGGCCTCTCCCGGCGCCAAGGTTTCGACGTCCTGGGTGAGCAGCCCCTGCAGGAAGCTTCGCCAATCCTCACCGGAAACCGCGATGAGCGCTCGGCTGGTCAGGGCGGCGATGGAGGGATTTGTCGTCATGGATCAGCAGTTAAGGGCTCGGCGGGTGGAGCGCCAGCGGCAGGAGCCCTATAGAAGGACGATGGCGCACGGGTCCTTCCCGATTCTGTTCATTACCGCGACCCGGATCGGGGACGCGGTGCTGTCTTCCGGCCTGATCCGCCGGTTGCTGGAAGAGATCCCCCATGCCCGGTTCACAATCGTCGCCGGCCCGGCCGCCGCGCCGCTGTTCGCCGACACGCCGAACCTTGATCGCGTCATCGTTTTCGAGAAATCCAAGAACGGCGGCCACTGGCTGCGGCTCTGGCGCCAGGTGCGTCGTCGCAAGTGGGGCCTGGTCGTCGATTTGCGCGGCTCGGCGATTTCTCAATTCCTGAAACGCGAACGCCGCGCGGTATTCAAGCGCAACGCCGGCCCGCCGGTGCACAAGGTGGTCGAGGCCGCGCGGCTGCTGAAAATCGAGGGCGATCCGCCCGCGCCTTACCTTTTCACCTCAGAAGCGACCGAGGCCTATGCCCGCGAACTGACTGCCGGCAAGGGGCCGATCCTGGCGCTGGCGCCGGCCGCCAACTGGGGCGGTAAGACATGGCCGGTCGAGCGTTTCGCCCAGGTCGCCGCGCAACTGCTGGACGGCCCGTTGTCCGGTGGTCGGCTGATGCTGCTGGGCGGCCCAGACGACATGCAGGCGATTTCGGCCCTGCGCAGCGTGATCCCGCGCGAGCGGACCATCGACCTGGCCGGCAAGGTCGAGCTGCTGGCGGCCTATGCCTGCCTGAAACACGCCCGGCTGTTCATCGGCAACGATTCTGGCCTGATGCACTTGGCCGCCGCGGCCGGCACGCCGACCATCGGCCTGTTCGGGCCGTCGGATGATCAGCTCTACGGCCCGTGGGGCGAAAATACCCGCGTGGTGCGCGGCCCGCGCAGCTTCGAACAGATCCGGGCGGTTGACCCGGGGCTTTCGCAGGCGCTCTGTCACATGATGGACCTACCGGTGGAGACGGTGACCGCCGCCGCCAAGGACCTGCTCGCCAAAACCCAGACCTAACTCAAGACCCAGGACCACACATGCCCGAGACCTTCGACCTCATCGTTAGGGGTGGCGAGGTGGTGAACCACGCCGGCCGGGGGTTCGCCGATGTGGGCGTGCGCGACGGAAAGATCGTCGAGATCGGCGACCTGTCGCAGGCCTCGGCCGGCGAGATCTTCGACGCCAAGGGCCTGACGGTCCTGCCGGGCGTGATCGACACCCAGGTTCACTTCCGCGAACCCGGCCTGGAATGGAAGGAAGACCTGGAGACCGGCTCGCGCGCCGCGGTCCTGGGCGGCGTGGTCGCGGTGTTCGAAATGCCGAACACCGAGCCGACCACCACCGATCCCGACTCGCTGACCGACAAGCTCGCCCGAGCAAATCACCGCATGCACTGCGACCACGCCTTCTATGTCGGCGGCACCCATGAGAACGCGCCGTTCCTCGGCGAGCTGGAGCGCCTGCCGGGCTGCTGCGGCATCAAGGTGTTCATGGGCGCCTCGACCGGCAGCCTGCTGGTTCAGGACGACGAGGGCATCGAGCAGGTCCTGCGCCATGTGAACCGCCGCGCGGCCTTCCACTCCGAGGACGAGTACCGCCTGGCCGAGCGCCGGCCGCTGGCCCGCACCGGCGACTGGACCAGCCACGAGGAAGTGCGCGACGCCGCCTCGGCGCTCGAATCCACCCATCGCCTGGTTCGCATCGCCAAGGCGCTAGGCAAACGCATCCACGTGCTGCACGTGACCACGGCCGAGGAAATGACTTTCCTGGCCCATCACAAGGATGTCGCCACCGTCGAGGTGACGCCCCAGCACCTGACCCTGACCGCGCCCGAGGCCTATGAGCGGCTGAAGGGCTACGCCCAGATGAACCCGCCGATCCGCAACGCCTATCACCAGGCGGGCCTGTGGCACGGGATCGCGGCCGGCATCGCCGACGTGCTCGGCTCTGACCACGCTCCGCACACCAAGGAAGAAAAGGCGCGGCCCTATCCGGCCTCGCCCTCGGGCATGCCCGGCGTGCAGACCCTGGTGCCGGTGATGCTGACCCATGTGGCTGAGGGGCGCCTATCCCTGGAGCGCTTCGTCGACCTGACCAGCCACGGCGCGAACCGGGTGTTCGGCATGGCCGACAAGGGCCGGCTGGCGGTCGGCAACGACGCCGACATCACCATCGTCGATCTCAAGGCTCGCCGCACCATCAGCCATGAGGACATGGCCAGCCGCGTCGGCTGGACCCCGTTTGACGGCTTCGAGGCCAAAGGCTGGCCGGTGGCCACCATCATCCGCGGCCGGGTGGTCATGCGCGATGACGAGATCGTGGCGCCGAGCCTGGGCGAACCTGTTCGCTTCTCCGAAACGCTCGGCGGCTAGGCTTCCCTCACCTGGGGAAGACCTTGGCGTCAGTGCGCCGGACGTGACAGGCTTGGTCACGACGGGTAGCGGGGGAGTAGATGTCGCGAGCGGGCGACAGTGTTGAGTTCAGCGGCCTCGGACTGGCCTTCGTCCAGAGCATCGAGCCGCGCGCCTTCCTTCGGCTGAGCCTGAAGCACGGCTTGCTCAATCTCGTCACCCTGTCGGGGCATCGGTTCTGGGGGCAGAGCCAGGTGCGCCGCCGGATCTGGGGTTCGATGGGGCTCTATGGCGAGCCGCTGACCTATGTCGGGGGCGGCCGAGAACTGTTCGCGGGCTTCCTGCTGAAAGTCCTGACAATCGGCGGGCCGTTGCTGGCCGCCGTTCTGGCCGTGCAGGCCTGGGGTCCTCTTCGGGGCGCGTTGGTCGCCACCGCCGCCTGGCTGATCATCGCCTTTGTCGAGGGGCTCGGCCGGTTCGGAGCTTTTCTCTACACGGCCAGCCGAACGGAGTGGCGCCGAGTTCACTTCGAGCTGCATGGCTCGCCGCTCGACTTCGCGCTCTCACACATGAAAGACGCCTCGCTGGCCTTGGTGACGCTCGGATGGTGGCTCCCGGTCGCACATCGGCGGCAAGCCTGGAGCCTTTGGGGCGGGCTGTCCTTCATGGGGCAGGGGCTGGGCTTCGACATGGCGGCCTCGCGCCGGCGGCATGTCTACAGCGCCTTTGCGATCGGCTGGTTTGGCACGGTGATGATGTTGCTGTTCGCAGGCGGAATTCTGCTGGGTCTTACATCCGGTGTTGTGCTGGACCTGGTGTCGGCAAGCGTCGGGGAGGTGGCGGCGCTCGTTGTGATGGCGTTGGTGCTGGCGGTGCTGTTGGCTGCGGCCTGGGCGCCCTATCAGGCCGCGCGGTGGAGTTCGATCGCGGCCGGCCTCGGCTTCTCGCTGCCGATTTGCTGGTGGAACATGGCGGGTCTGAACGCCGGCAACGCGCTTTTGCGGCTGGCCTCGCTGGGCGTCCTTGGCCCCTTCGTCCAGGCCCGGACCAGCGCCTTCATGCTGCAGCGGCTGAGCGGCACCCTCTGGCTCGGATAATTTCCTGGGCGCCTGTCGACTCGGGGCTAGGTGGCGCGTCTACCCTTCGACGCGGCGGTCGTGTCGCACAAAAGGGGTGAGAACCATGCAGTACATGCTTTTGATCTACGAGCCGGAAGACGCCTACGAAGGCCCGGCGGGCGAGGCCAAGCTGGTCGAGGTAGTGGCCAAGTACACGGCTCTGTCGGAGGAGATGGCGACCAATGGCGTTCTGCGCGGCGGCGACGGCCTGCAGCCAAGCGCGAGCGCCACGACCGTCAAGACCTTGGTCGGCGGCGGCCATAGCCTCCACGACGGACCGTTCGCAGAGACCCGCGAACACTTGGGCGGCTACTTCCTGCTCGACGTTCCGGACCTCGACACGGCTTTGTCCTACGCACGCAGGGTTCCGGTCGCCGAGGGTGGAATGGTCGAGGTCCGGCCCGTCGCGCAATACTGATGGAAGACGCCGGACGGGCGATGGCGGCCGCGCGGCCCAAGGTGGTCGCCGCGCTCGCCGCCCGTCTGCGCGATCTTGACATGGCCGAGGAGGCCTTCGCCGAGGCCTGTGTGGCGGCGATCGCGGCCTGGCGCCGCGAGCCGCCGCGAGATCCCGCCGCCTGGCTGTGGCGGGCCGCGCTTCACAAGGCGTTCGACGCCAAGCGCCGCCTCGCCGTCAGGGCGCAGGCCGTCCACGACGAACGTCCAGCCGCGCCGACGCCCGAGGATGACCTCCTGGCGGCCGACGAGCCCATTCCCGACGAACGGCTGCGGCTGATCTTCGTCTGTTGCCATCCCGCTGTCGGAGCCGAGGCGCGGGCCGCCCTGACTTTGAAGGTCGTCTGCGGGCTGTCGACCGAGCGCCTCGCCAGGGCGTTCCTGGTGGCCGAGCCAGCCATGCTGCAGCGGATCACGCGGGCCAAGCGCAAGACCCGAGATGCGGCTGTTTCGTTCGAGGTTCCCGCCCGCGAGAGCTGGAGCGAGCGGCTGGAGGCGGTGCTGGCCACGCTCGAGATCGCCTACGCCCAAGCCTATCAGGACGCAGCTCTGGCCGACGATGGCGCGCTCTTCGCGCAAGAGGTGTTACGGCTCTCGGGGGTGCTGGTCGAACTCATGCCGCGCGAACCTGAGGTCCTGGGCCTGGCCGCACTCGTCCGTTTCGCCGAGGCGCGGCGTCCGGCCAGGCTGGACGCCGACGGCGCCATGATCGCGCCGTCGCTTCAGGACGACCGCCTCTGGCGTGCCGACCTGATCGCGGAGGGAACGCATTTGCTCGACAGCGCCGCGGGCTTTGGTGTCCTCGGCCCGCGCCAATTGATGGCGGCCATTCACGGGGCGCACCTGTCGCGTCGCGAAACCGGGATGACGCCGTGGGCCGATATCGTGGGGCTCTACGACGCGTTGATGAACTTTCGGCCTGACCCGGTGACCGCCGTGAACCGCGCCGTGGCGGTCGGCGAGGCGCGGGGGATGAGCGCCGGTCTCGCGGCGCTCCAGGAGATCCCGGGCGGTGGTCGATTGGCGAGCTGGCTCCCTTACCAGGCGGCGCGTGCGGGGCTTTGCGAGGGAGCGGGGCTGCTGGCCGACGCCGCCGGCGCCTATCGTGCGGCCCTGGCGCTGAAGCCCGCGCCGGCCGAGCGCCGCTATCTCGAACACAGACTGGCGGGGCTGGCGCTGGCCCGCTAAGGCTAGGGCATGGACGCTAAGATCCGACTTTCGAACGCCCCTTTCCGCGACGCTCGCTACGCGCCCCGGCAGTTGCAAGTGGAGGAAAGGCCGGGCGGCGAGCGGGTGCTGACCAACCCGGCGGCGTTCTCCACCGATTTCACCATTGTCACCCAGGCGCTCGACCGCTGGGCCGTTGAGGCGCCGGCGCGCACCTGGCTGGCCGAACGCTCCGGCGAGGGCTGGCGGACGGTGTCGTTCGTCGAGACGCGAGACGCGGTTCGCGCGATCGCCGGCGGTCTGCGCGAACTGGGCGTCGTGGGAGCCCGGCCGCTACTGATCCTCGCCCGCAACGGTATCGACCACGCGTTGGTGAAGTATGCGGCGATGAGCCAGGGCATGCCCGTCGCCCCGGTCTCTCCGCAATACGGCCTGCCCGGCGCGAACCTCGCACGGCTGGCCCACGCCGTGGAGGTGCTGAACCCCTCGGCGATCTATACGGAAGACGCGGCGCTGTTCTCCGAGGCGCTGGAAGCCCCGTTCCTGGCCGGCCTGCCGGTGATCGCCGGTAAGAACGCGCGGCCGGGCGACGTGCCGCTGGAGCGGCTGGCGCGGGCAGGCGGCGTCGACGCCACCGCTCGCCCCGATGACCACGCCAAGTATCTGCTGACCTCGGGTTCCACCGGCCTGCCCAAGGCGGTGATCTGCCTGCACCGGAATATCGCGATCAATTCGGCCCAGATCACCGCCTGCTTCGCGGACGACGAGCCGCCGGTGATGGTCAATTCGGCGCCGTGGAGCCACAGCCTGGGCGCCAACTCGATCCTGCAGATGGCGCTGCATCGCGGGGGCACGGTCTATATCGACGCCGGCCAACCCGTCGCCGGCCGCTTCGCCGAGACGGTGCGGAACCTGAAGGAGGTTTCGACCACCTATCACAACATGGTCCCGGCCGGCTGGATGCTGCTGGCGGGCGAACTGGAGCGCGACCAGGACCTGGCGCGGACCTTTTTCTCCCGCGTGCGCGTGCTGCAGTATGGCGGCGCCTCGCTCGGCCAGGACATCTCCGACCGTATCCAGGCCGTGGCGATGGCCACGGTGGGCGAGAAGATCAGCTTCGCCTCGGGCTATGGCGCGACCGAGACCGGTCCCACCGCCTGCAACGTCCATTGGCACAACGAGCGCATGGGCCTGATCGGCCTGCCGGTGCCGGGCACCTCGGTGAAGCTCGTTCCGGCCGCGGGCAAGCTCGAGTTCCGGGTGAAGGGGCCGCAGGTCACGGCGGGATATCTGGGGCGGCCCGAGCTCTCCGCCGAGAGCTTCGATGAGGAAGGCTTCTACCGGCTGGGCGACGCGGCCCGGTTCGTGGAGGCGGCCGAACCGGCTCAGGGCATGGCCTTCGACGGCCGTATTTCCGAGAATTTCAAGCTGGCCAGCGGCACCTTTGTCGGCGTTGGCGACCTGCGGGTGAAGGCGGTCTCGGCCGTGGGCGACGCGGTCACCGACGCGGTGGTCTGCGGCGAGGGCCGAGAGGGCGTGGGCCTGTTGTTCTATCCCAACCCGAACATGTCGCCGCAGGAAGTCGTGGTGGCCGTGCGTATGGGGCTGGAGCGCTTCAACGCCCAGGCCAAGGGCGCAGGCGGCCGCATCAGCCGCGCCTTGGTGCTGGACAGCCCGCCAGACGCGGGCGCCGGCGAGATTACCGACAAGGGCTACATCGCCCAATCGCTTGCCCGCTCGCGACGCGCCGAGGCGGTCGAGCGGCTGTTTTCCGATCCTGTTTCATTTGACGTGATGGTGTTCTGACATGAACGGCGCTGACGCTCTGATCGAGACCCTGGTGGCCAACGAGGTCACCGCCTGCTTCGCCAATCCGGGCACCAGCGAGATGCAGTTCGTCAGCGCGCTGGACCGCCAACCGGCCATGCGCCCGGTGCTCTGCCTGTTCGAGGGCGTGGCGACCGGCGCGGCCGACGGCTATGGCCGCATGGCCGACAAGACGGCTTGCACCCTGCTGCACCTGGGTCCCGGCTACGGCAACGGCCTGGCCAATCTGCACAATGCGCGGCGGGCCTTCACCCCGATCGTCAACGTGATCGGCGACCACGCCACCTATCACCGCCAGTACGACGCGCCGCTCAACTCCGATATCCCGACCATCGTCGGTCCGAACTCGATCTGGGTGAAGTCGGCCGATACGCCTGACAGCGTCGCGGCTATCGCGGCCGAGGCGGTGAGCGCCAGCTACGGCCCGCCCGGCGGTCCGGTCAGTCTGATCTTGCCGGCCGATTCGGCCTGGTTGCCGACCGCCACCAAGCCGGTGATCGCCGAGGTTCCCGTGCGCGCCGGGCCGTCGGGTGAGGCGGTCGACACCGTCGCCAAGGCGCTTCGCGCCGCCGCCAAGCCGGTGCTGCTGCTCGGCGGCCAAGCCACACGCGCCGAGGCGCTGGTGCAGGCCAGCCGCCTCGCCGCAGCGGGCTTCCGCGTCCTGACCGACACCTTCATCGCGCGCCAGCCGCGCGGCGCCGGTGTCTTCCAGCCCGGTCGCATGCAGTATTTCGGCGAAGCGGCCCTGGCCGATCTGCAGGGTGTGGACCTGATGGTCTATGTCGGCACGGTCACGCCGGTCGCCTTCTTCGCCTATCCCGACCGGCCGAGCGTGCTGGTCCCCGAGGGCTGTGAAGCGCTCACGCTCTCGACGCGACAAGAGGACTCGGTCGCCGGCCTCGCCGCCTTGGCTGACGCCTTGGGCGCGCCGGCTTCGGGGCCGGTGCAGCCGCTGAAGATCGCCGACGCCGCGCCGACCGGGCCGCTGACCCCGCAGACGGCTGGGGTCTCCATCGCCCGTCACCTGCCGGAAGGGGCGATCATCTGCGATGACTCCGTCACCTCGGGCGGCGGCGTCGCCGTGCCCTGCGGCACCGCCAAGCCGCACGATGTCCTGGCCTTGACCGGCGGGGCGATCGGCATCGGCGGACCTCTGGCCATCGGCGCGGCTGTCGCCAAGCCTGAGAGCAAGGTCGTCTCGCTGAACGGTGACGGCTCGGCGATGTATACGGTCCAATGCCTCTGGACGATGGCGCGCGAGAAGCTGGACGTGACGGTGGTTGTGTTCGCCAACCACAGCTACCGCATCCTGAACATCGAGATGGGCCGCACCGGCTCTGGAAATCCTGGTCCTTCGGCCTCCAAGCTGCTGGATCTCGGTGATCCCAAGATCGATTGGGTGTCGCTGGCCAAGGGCCTGGGCCTGCCGGCCGTCCGCTGCGAAACCGCCGAGGATTTCGACGCCGCCTTCGCCCGCGCCATGGCTGAGCCCGGCCCGAAGTTCATCGAGGCGGCGATCTAGTCCGGTTGCAGTTGCGAAGTATTTTTGCACTGCAGCGTTGATTTTTTGTGCGTCGCAACATAGATAGTTTCCAGCGAAAGGAAGCGATCATGTTTGCTGATTTTGAGAACGTCGAAGGCCAACTGGCCACCTATCGGGTTGTGAACGCCTTCATGGGCAAGGTTCTGGCTCGTCTGCGCGGCTTCAATGACGGCCACCTGACCTCGTCCCACGCTTAAGCCCGGCCAGCCCCAGGGCTGACGCCAGAATGAGAAAAGGCCCGCGGGGATGTCCGCGGGCCTTTCTGTTTGGGCGCTGCTAGACGGCGGCGGCTTTCTGAAGCCGGGCTTCGATCCCACGCTCCAGCTCGTCCATCGTCGCCAGGAAGCTCGCCTCCAGGTCCACGTCGTAGAGCCGGGCCAGGGTCATCACGCTCCACAGGCAGTCGGCCAATTCGTGGGCCAGCTTGTTCTGCACGTCGGGGATGTCGCGCACACCCTCCTTGGCCTGCACCAGCTTGGCCAGGTCTCCCACGTCGCCGACGAACCCGAGGGCGACCTCTTCGGCGCTCCAGGCGCGTCCATGCCGGAGCGTCTCAAGCTTGGCGTAGAGTTGGCGCACCCGCCAGGCTCGCTCGGAAAGGTCCTTGAACCCTGACATCGTGCTCCCTCCCAGATTGGGAGGAAGCCTAGAGCGACAAGCGCCCACGAAAAAGGCCCGGGGTCGCCCCCGGGCCTTCGTCGTTTAGCTAGGCAGTGTCGCTTAGACGTTGCCCGGCAGCTTGCAATCCTTCGAGAAGGCGCAGCCGGTCGTGGTCAGCGGGGTCAGGTCGGCGGCGTACTCGATGATGTAGCCCTTCAGGCCGTCCGAGCAGGCCACTTCCATGTAGGTCGTGCCCTTGGCGGTCTTGCCGATGATGCGGCTGTTGGAGACCGTGCACTCGTTCTTGCCGAGCTTCTTCAGGTCGGCCGTGATCAGGGCGAGGCCCGTTTCCGGCTTGGTGAAGGAGCAGCGGTAACCGGCGATCGGCGCGCGCGCGCAGTCATAGACGATCGGCTTGTCGTTCGGGCCGCCGAAGACGCCGACGCCGCCGTCGGGACGGTTGGAGCAGGCCATTTCGACGATGTCCTTACCGGCCGGGCCGGGGAAGGGCGCGTACTTCGAGACTTCGCAGTTGAAGCCGGCGGCCTTGGCCAGCTTGGTGTAGAGGCCGTTCTGCTCGGTCACCGCTTCCTTGGCGTCGGTGAGCGTGCAGCCGCCCATGACGGTCGAGGCCTTGGCGCACTCGTAGGTCTGGGCCAGCTTGCCGTTGTCGACGCGGAACATGAAGCCCTTGCCGTCGGCGCAGGCGGCTTCAAAGAAGCTTGAGCCGGACTGCGATTGACCGATGTACTTGCGGTCCTTCACGACGCAGGCGCCGCCCGATTGGGCGGCGAGGCCGTCGACCACCGCCAGACGCGAGGCGGCGTCACGCAGGGTGCACTTAATGTTGCTCTGGGCATTGTCGTAGAGCATGCAATCGGTGGCTTCGACGGGCTTGGCCGGGTCCATCGGAGAACTGGTCTTCACGATGAAACCCTGGGCGCTGCCGGCGCAGGCGATTTCGATATAGGTCGCCGTGGCGCTTTGGCCGACGCCGCGAACCTGTTCGGGCGTGCATTGGATCTTGGCGGCGGCGATGATCGGGGCCAGATCGGCCTTCGGATCGGCGTTGCCGGGCAGCTTGCAGCTCAGGCCGGACGGCGAGCCGTCGGCTTGCGGATTGTTCGCCTCGATGCAGGTGAACGAGGTCGTGGCGCCGCCGACGACCGACGACAGGACGAAGCCGACGCCCGTATCGCAATCGATCTCGTAGAAGTTGGTCGACGTCTTGGCCTTCTTGTCATCGACCTTACCGACAAAGCGGGCGTCGGTGATGTTGCAGGCGATGCCGGCGGCCTTCGCCAGGGCGGGGGCCTCAGCCATCCCCTGGGTGCGCGCCTTTTCAGTAATTTCCTCGACCTTCTTAGGTGCGGAGGTGGCCGCAGGCGCCAAGGCCAGCAAGGCCAGAGTGGCGGCCAGCCCGGTGATGAATGGCCTCATGGGTTTAAATCTCCTGGGTAGTTCCCTAAGGGCGGACATAAGCCTCTGACGGCTCTATGGGTCAAGTTTGTCGTGAACAGCGTCTGAACCAAGGCGTCGGTTGCATGCATTGCGGGTTTGCTCCCGCTCCCGGCACGTCCGAAAATGGGCGCCGGCGATATGGAGGAGGCAGTTTTGCGCGACGGATTCGAAGAGGTCTACGAGCAGGCCCCGCGACCTAAACTGACCTATCCCTTTGAACATGGACCGGGAACGGGCGAAGCCATCGACATCGCGCCAGGCGTTAAGTGGCTGCGGATGCCGCTGGGCGGGTCGCTGGCCTTCATCAATGTCTGGGCCATCGAGGAAGAGGGCGGCTGGGCGATCGTCGACACCGGCATGGGCGGTCCCGACACTCAGCAGGCCTGGCGCAAGGCCTTCGCCGAATCACTCGGCAATCGCCCAGTCACGCGCGTCTTCGTGACGCACATGCATCCCGACCACATCGGCATGGCCGGCTGGCTGACGCGCAAGTTCCAATGCCGGCTGTGGATCACCCGCCTGGAATTCCTGATGTGCCGCTCGCTGGCGGCCGACACGGGTCGCGAGGCGCCGGCCGATGCGCTGGACTTCTACCGGGCGGCCGGCTGGGACGAGGAGGCGTTGGAAAACTACCGCGCCAAGTTTGGCGGCTTCGGGCGCGGTCTGCACGCGTTGCCCGATAGCTTCCGCCGGCTGAACGACGGCGACGAGATCGAGATCGGCGGCCGGACCTGGCAGATCGTGGTGGGGTCGGGTCACTCGCCCGAGCACGCCTGCCTGTGGTGCCCGGAGTTGAAGCTGTTCATCTCGGGCGACCAGGTGTTGCCGAAGATATCCTCGAACGTCTCGGTCTTCCCGACCGAGCCGGACGGCGATCCGCTGACCGAATGGCTGACCACCCTGGAGGCGATCAAGGGCCGGGTGCCCGACGATGTGCTGGTGTTGCCGGCGCATAATGCGCCCTTCCACGGCCTGCACGCGCGGATCGACCACCTGATCGGCGGCCATGAGCGGGGCCTGACGCGGCTGCACAAGCTGATCGCCGAACCGAAGCGGGCGGTCGACGTCTTTCCGGTGCTGTTCCGACGCAAGATCGACGAGTGGGTGCTGGGCATGGCCACCGGCGAGAGCCTGGCGCACCTCAACTGCCTGATGACCCGTGGCGAGGCCGTCAAGGAAACCGACTCAGGCGGCGTCGTCTGGTACAGGGCGAGCGCCTAGGTATACGCTGTAAGTATTAGGGAGCGCATTTTCATGTCCGATCACATTCTCATCGAAAAGTCCGGCGGCGTGCTGACGCTGACCATGAACCGTCCGGACAAGAAGAACGCGCTGACGCGCGCCATGTACCAGTCGCTCGGCGACGCCATCGACCAGGCGGCCTTCGACAAGGATGTCCGTTGTGTTCTGATCCAGGCCAATGGCGACATGTTCACCGCCGGCAACGACCTGGCCGACTTCGCCGCCGTCAACGCCGGTGAATCGAACGCCAGCGAGGCTCGCCGCGGCGGCAATCCGCTGTTGGCCGCCCTGGCCCGCGCCACCACCCCGCTGGTCGCCGCGGTGAACGGTCGCGCGGTCGGCGTCGGCGTCACCATGCTGCTGCATTGCGACCTGGTCTATGTGTCCGAAGACACCCTGCTGACCACGCCGTTCGTGAACCTGGCCCTGGTGCCGGAAGCGGCCTCCAGCATGACCTTGCCGAGCCGTATCGGTCATACCCGCGCGTTCTCGATGTTCGTGTTGGGCGAGGCCGTCGACGCCAAGAAAGCCGTCGACTGGGGCATCGCCAACGCCGCCGTACCGCTGGCCGACCTGCGCGCCAAGGCCCTGGCCGCGGCCCAGGCGATCGCCGCCCGTCCGCCGGCCGCCGTCGCCATCACCAAGGCGCTGATGCGCGATCCGGAAGGCATCGCCGCACGCATGGACGAGGAAGGCGTGCACTTCGCCGCCCAGCTCAAGTCCCCGGAAGCCAAGGAAGCCTTCGCCGCCTTCGCCGAGAAGCGCGCGCCGGACTTCGGAAAGGTCGCCTAAGTCCCATGATCAAGTCCCGCTTCGAAGCCTTCACCCCGGCCCGCATCGTCGTGAACAATTACGACCTTGAGGGCTGGAACATCATCGTGACGGGCGGCGCCAGCGGCATCGGGGTGGAGACAGCCCGAGCCCTGGCCGGAGCGGGAGCCGACGTCATGCTGGCGGTCCGCGACCGCGTGGCCGGCGAGCGCGTCGCCGCCGAGATCAACCAGAGCATCGGCGCCGACCGGGTGCTGGCCGGGACATTGGACCTGGCCAGTCTCGGCTCGGTAGGTTCGTTCGTCGACGCCTGGGGCGACCAGCCGCTGGACGTGCTGATCAACAATGCGGGCGTCATGGCCACGCCGTTGCTGCACACGGCCGAGGACCTGGAACTGCAGATCGGGACCAACCACTTCGGTCACTTCGCCCTGACCATGGGCCTGACCCGGGCGCTGATGAACGCCTCCGAAGAGGACCGGCTGGCGCGCGTCGTCCAGCTGTCCTCAATCGGCCACCGACGCAGCGGCATCAACTGGGACGACATCCACTATCGCACCCGGCCCTACGACAAGTGGGAGGCCTATGGTCAATCCAAGACCGCCAACTCGTTGTTCGCCGTGGGCTACTCCGCGCGGTTCGAGGAACATGGCGTCACCGCCAACGCCGTCATGCCCGGCGGGATCATGACCCCGCTGCAGCGCTATCTCCCCCAGGAGGAGATGGTCGCCATGGGCTGGATGGACGACGAGGGCAATGTCCGCGAGGGCTTCAAGACGACCGAGCAGGGCGCGTCGACCAGCGTCTGGGCGGCGGTCGGCGAGGAGCTTGAGGGGATCGGCGGGCTCTATCTCGAGGACTGCCACGAGGCCGCGCCCTGGACCAAGGACGATCCGGTCCATGGGGTGATGCCGCACGCCCTGGACCCAGAAGCGGCCGAGCGCCTCTGGGTGATTTCGGAAGAAACCACGGGACTGGGATCATGAGCCTGCAAGGCAAGACGCTCTTCGTCACCGGCGCGAGCCGCGGCATCGGCCTGGCGATCGCCCTGCGCGCCGCCCGCGATGGGGCCAATATCGCCATCGCCGCCAAGACCGCCGAACCGCACAAGCACCTGCCGGGCACGATCTATACGGCGGCTGAGGAGATCGAGAAGGCCGGCGGCAAGGCGCTGCCGCTGATCGTCGATGTCCGCGACGAGGCCAGCGTCTATGACGCGGTGGAGAAGACCCTCGCCGCGTTCGGCGGGATCGATATCTGTGTGAACAACGCCTCGGCCATCCAGATGACCGGCACGCTGGCCACCGACATGAAGCGCTACGACCTGATGAACCAGGTCAATGCGCGCGGTACGTTCCTGACCTCCAAGGCCTGCATTCCTCACCTGATGAAGTCGGCCAATCCTCACGTCCTGATGCTGTCGCCGCCGCTGGATATGAGCCCGCGCTGGTTCGAGGGCCACACGGCCTACACCATGGCCAAGTTCGGCATGAGCATGTGCGTGTTGGGCATGGCGGCCGAGTTCAAGGCCGACGGCATCGCCTTCAACGCGCTCTGGCCGCGCACCGGTATCGCCACCGCGGCGATCAAGTTCGCCCTGGCCGGGGAAGAGGGCATGAAGCAGTGCCGCACGCCGGAGATCATGGCCGACGCCGCCCATGCGATCTTCGTGAAGTCGGCCCGCGAGTTCACCGGCAACTTCCTGATCGACGACAGCGTCCTCTACGCCGAGGGCGAGCGGGACTTCGACAAGTACCGCGTCGACCCGACCGCGCGGCTGATGCCGGACTTCTTCGTGCCGGCCGACTCCGTCCCACCGCCCGGCGTTGTCGTCGGATGAGCGTGACGATACGGGAGGCGACCCCCGCCGACGCGGCGCTGATCTACGGCTTCATCCGCGCCCTGGCCGAGTACGAGAAACTGCTGGGCGAGGTCGAGGCGAGCGAGGCGGACCTTGCCGGGCACCTGTTCTGCGAGACGCCGCGGCTGTTTTGCGACATCGCCGAGGCGGACGGCGAGCCGGTCGGCTTCGCGATCTGGTTCTACAACTATTCGACCTTCAAGGGCCGGCACGGGATCTATCTGGAGGACTTGTTCGTGGTCCCGGAAGCTCGCGGACTCGGCGCCGGCAAGGCGCTGTTGCGCGCCCTGGCCAAGCGCTGCGTGGCTCAAGGGTTGGCGCGGCTGGAATGGGCGGTCCTGGACTGGAACGCGCCCTCGATCGCCTTCTACGATTCGCTCGGCGCGGCCGCGCTGAACGAGTGGATCACCCGGCGGATGACCGGCGAGCCGCTGAAGGCCCTGGCCGCCGGCTAAAGCTTGAGGCCGAGCCGGGGGCCGATCCAGGTCATCAGTAGGTAGAGCCCGACGGTCAGGCCGCAGCCGAGCGCCAGCGCCGTCCAGAAGGGCGTGCCGCGCCGCAGCAGGGCCGGGATCACCAGGAACATCGGCAGGGACGGCAGCACGAACCAGAAGGTGGCCTCGGCGTGGGCGGCGATCCGCTGGACGTCGCCGGTGTCGCGCCACAACCAGATCATGCCGAGGATCGAGACCAGGGGCAGGGAAGCCACCAGGGCCCCGAAGCCCGGGCTGCGCTTGGCGATCTCGGAGATCGCCGCGATGATCGCGCCCGACAGCAGCGCCTTGATGATCAGATAGGCCAACCAGCTTCCCCCAATTCGCGGCGAGCTTGCCGCGTGCCGCGCATGTTGGTCGAGGGGAAAAGGCCGCGGCCGGTCAGGTCACGTCCGAGATCGCCAAGCTTAGGTTGGTGTTCAGCAGTTCGTCAGCCAAGGCTCCGTCGGGGACCGCGCGGGCCAGCATCAGGGCGCCGACCATGCGTGTGACGACGCCGAGCGCGCGCTCGCGGCGGCCGGGACCTGGGGGCAGGCGCTCCTCGACCGAGGCGATCATCTGTTCGACCCCGGCGGCGAAGACCATCTTCAGATCATCGGATTGACGTCCCACGTCGCCGCCGAGGGCCGCGGCGGGGCAACTCCTGCCCGGAGCCTTGCGCGCGGCCGGGGAGAGATAGTGGGCGAGCATCTCGGGCAGATCGCGGGCGCGTTCGCGATGCCCGGCCATGGTCGCGAAGGCGGCGCCTAACGCTTCGGCCGCCAAGACGTCCTTGGACTTGAAGTGATTGTAGAAGCCGCCGTGGGTGAAGCCCGCCGCCTTGGTCAAATCACCGACGCTGACCCCGTCGAAGCCCTGTTCGCGGAAGAGCGTGGAAGCGGCGCTGACGATGCGGTCGCGGTTCTCGCCGGCCTGCGCCTTGCTGATTTTCATGGCTGCCCTCTTGACGATCTGCTGGACTCAATGATGATGATCGTCATTGTTGAAGTCAAGGCGGCGATGGCGTCGCTGTTCAAGGGAGCCGGCCCATGCCGCTTTGGAAGATCTATCACCCGGTCGCGGCGTTCAGCGCCGAGCAGAAGAAGGGGCTGTCGGAGGCGATCACCGCGCTCTACAGCCGTCTGCCCAAGTTCTATGTGGGCGTGGTGTTCCAGGAAGTCGCGGCGGACTCGTTCTATGTCGGCGGTGAGCCGGCGGACAATTTCGTGCGCATTTGGGTGGACCACATCGCCCGAACCCTGCCGACCGCCGAGGCGCGGACCTGGTGGATCGGCCAGTGCGACGCCGCGTTGGCGCCCTATATCGGCGACCGAGGGTTCTCGTGGGAGTTCCACATCGATGAAACCTCTTACGAACTCTGGTCGATTGAGGGCCATCGCCCACCGCTGCCGAACACCGAGGACGAGCAGCGCTGGTTCACCGAGAACAAGCCCAGCCCGGTCGGGCCGCGCGAGCCGGCCTGAAGCCCGGCCTAAACCGAGATGTCGATGATCATCGGTTTAGGCGCCTCGCCACGCCTGGCGGCGTCGGAGACCTCCGCCTTGAGGGCCGCTTCCATGGCCTCCTGCACCCGGCGGGCCACTTCGCCTTCGATCGCCGCCAGGTCGGTCGACCCGCCGCGTTCAGCGATGACCTCGGCGCGGATTTTCTCCTTCAGCTTCGCGAGCTTCTGTTCCTGGGCCCAGGCGTAGATGCCCTTGTCGCGGATCTGCTCCAGCTCCGACTGTTGGCGGATCTTGGCGGCCTCGGCCTTTGGGGCGGCCAGATCGGCGGCGCTGGGCGGAGTCGATCTTGCCGAGTCGGTCTTGCCGACCTGGTTCAAGGCGCTCAGCGGATCGGACGCAAATAGGCTGTTTGCGAGGCTGGATGCGCCGACTTGCATGCGATGGCTCCCCTAGTCGGTTAGACTGCAGCAAAAATCGGGCCAACCGGCGAGCTGATCGTCTGGGGAGGAGAACGCCATGAGCGCACCACCGAAAACCGTCCTGGTCGCCACACCGGAAGAAGAGGCCGCGATTCGTCAGGCGGTGCGCACGGCCGAGGGCAAGGTCGTGGCTGGGCCCGAGCATGTGGAGGGGCTGACCGCCCTGCTGTCGGACCCGCGGGTGTCCGATCCGATCTATGACCTGCCCCGGCCCATCACCCCTGAAAATGTCGCCCGTTGGGTGGCCGAAAGCGAGGCCCTGCGCCAGGCTGGCGAATGCGTCTTGGCCGTGAACCTGGACGAGGCTGGAGAGGTCATCGGCTATTCGCGGTTCGCGGTCTGGCCGGACCGCTCGTCGGCCGAGATCGCCGGAGCGACGCGCGCCGATCGCCAGAACAGCGGCCAGGGGCGGCTGGGCGTGGCGCGTTCGATCGCCTGGATGTTTGAGACATTGGGCGTGCGGCTGATCGGCCTGACGGCGGCCCTGGACAATGTGCGCTCGGCCGCCGCCATCGACGGGGCCGGGTTCGAGCGGATGGGCGAGCGCGAGAGCATGCGCCCCGACGGCTCGATCCGCCGTTCGATCTATTGGGAGATGAGCCGCGATCAATGGACCCGGCTGCACCGGCTCTAGGCCCGGATATGAAAACGGCGGCGACCCCGAAGGATCGCCGCCGCCAGTATCATCACCGATAGGTGCTGAGCCTTAGCCGGCCTTGGCCGGCTCCGCGCCCTGGCTGGCGAGCGCCGGCCGCGAGAGCGGGAAGAACTTATCGGCCATGGCGGGCATGGCTTCCGACAGGATCGTATCGACGCTCCAGCCCGATTCCTTGGTCTCGGTCGCGATCGGACGGGGCTGGCTGTAGAGGGTGATCGTCTCGCCCGAAGCGCCGAAGATCTGGCCCGAGATGTGGGCCGCGGCCGGGGTCACCAGGGCCACCGACAGGCGGGCCGGCTGATCGGCGCGGATCTTCTCGGCCATCACCGCGCGGCGGGCAGCGGCGGCTTCGTCCTTCACCGGGACCGACTGGGTCATGCGGGTCCAGGCGACGGGCGCCAGGCAGTTGGAACGGACGTTGTTGCGGGCGCCTTCCATGGCGATGATCCGCGACAGACCAGCGATCCCCATCTTGGCCGCGCCGTAATTGGCTTGGCCGATGTTGCCCAGCAGCCCCGAGGTCGAGGTGAAGAACATGTAGGAGCCGTCGTTCTGTTCACGGAACAGCTCGATGGTCGCACGGGCCACGTTGAACGAGCCGCGCATGTGGACGGCGATGACGGAGTCCCATTCGGCTTCGGTCATCTTGTGGAACATCACGTCACGCAGGATGCCGGCGGGATTGATCACGGCGTGCAGGCCGCCGAATTCCTTCTTGGCCTGTTCGACCATGCCGTAGACGGCGTCGAGGTCGGTGACGCTGTCCGAGTTGGAGACCGCTTCGCCGCCAGCGGCGCGGATTTCCTGAGCGACCGATTCAGCCGGACCGGCCGAGCCTTCGTCGCCGCCGCCCAGACCGCCGCCCAGATCGTTGACCACGACCTTCGCGCCTTCTTGTGCGGCGATCAGCGCGCAATCACGGCCAATGCCGTTGCCGCCGCCGGTAACCAATACAACCTTGCCTGAAAGAGCGCCCATGTTTCTATCTCCCTAAAAGAATACCGTGTTTGTTATTCGAGCCGGTCGGCCTTGCGCAAGGCGGGAAAGAGTTTGGCCCACGTGCCGGTGACGATCAACGCGCCGACGCCGCCGAAGATCGCCGCGCCGACGGGGCCGAAGAACCTCGCCACCACACCGCTCTCGAACTCGCCTAGTTCGTTAGAGGCGCCGATGAACAACGATGAGACCGCCGCCACCCGCCCACGCATGTGGTCGGGGGTGACGATCTGGATCAGGGTCTGGCGGACATAGACGCTGAGCATGTCGGCCCCGCCTAGCACCGCCAGGGCGAAGACCGACAGCGGCAGGGATTTCGACAGGCCGAATACGATGGTGGCGGCGCCGAACACCGCCACGCCGGCGAACATGATCAGGCCCGCATGCCTGCGGATCGGGTAGCTCGCCAGCACCACGGCCACCAGGGTCGCGCCGATCGCCGGCCCCGCGCGGAGCAGGCCAAAGCCCTCGGGTCCGACATGCAGCACGTCGCGGGCGAAGACCGGGAGCAGGGCTGTGGCCCCGCCCAGCAGCACGGCGAACATGTCGAGCGAGATGGCGCCGAACACGATCTTGTTGGTCCAGGTGTAGACCAGCCCCTCCTTGATCAGCGCCCAGCGCGACCCGACCTGGACCACCGGCTTGGCGTTGCCCTTGATCAGGAACACGCAGATCGCCGCCAGCACGTAGAGGCAGGTGGTGACGCTGTAGGCGAGGCCGGTGGAGTGGGTCAGCAGCAGGCCGCCGATGGCCGGCCCGATGATCGACCCGCCCTGCCAGGCCAGCGAGTTCCAGGCGATGGCGCGCGGCAACAGGCTCTTGGGCACCAGCATCGGGCCAAGCGCTGTCGAGGAGGGACCCATGAAGGCGCGGCTGGCCCCGAACAGCATCGACAGCACCAGCAGCAGCGGGATGGAAGCGAAGTGGAAGATGGCGGCGGCGGCGAGGATGATCGCGGTGGTGATCTCGCCCGCGTAGCAGATCAGCAGCACCTTGCGCCGGTCGTGCCGGTCGGCGGTCTCGCCCGCGAACGGGGACAGCAGCAGCACCGGGATGAAGGCCGCCAGCCCGATCATGCCGACGTAGAAGGCCGACTGCTTGACGTCCATGGTCTCGCGGGCCACGGCGTACATCTGCCAGCCGAGCGTGACGCTCTGGATCTGCACGCCGAGCGTCGCGGCGACGCGCGCCGTCCAGAATTTCACATAGTCGGTGTGCTTGAGAAGCTCGCGGATCGAGACGGGCTGGTCGGGCTCTTCGGCGGTGGCGTCTGTCATCGGAACTCTGAAATGAGGGCGGGGCAACTTGACGCGCCGCTTCCCGGCCCGCAACGCGCGATTGACGCGGCGCTGTCATGGCCTTATCGCCGCGCACTCTTACGTGAACGAACGGGACGACGTCCATGCGACGCCAGCGACGAACCGAGCGCGCCAGCCGCGCCAACTGAGCCTCCGTCCCGCAGCGCTTCACGCGCGGCGACGGACCCTTTAGTCCACGTCGTTCGTAAAGCCGCACATGATCGTTCCCGCCGAACAGGCCCTCGCCTTCACCCAAGAACAACCCCAGGACGCCGGCGCCATCGAGGCGCTGCTCGACCACGCCTTCGGACCTGGCCGTTTCACCAAGGTCTCCGAGCGCGTGCGGGAGTTCGCCGAGTTTCGTCCCGAGATGTCGTTCTGCGCCTGGGATGGCGGACGGCTGGTCGGCTCGGTCCGCATGTGGGCGATCTATGTCGGCGGACAGCCCGCGATGTTCCTGGGGCCGTTGGCGGTGCTGGCTGAGGCGCGCAAGTTTGGGACCGGCGGCGACCTGGTGCAGCGCGCCAGCGCCGCGGCTCAAGCGGCTGGCTATCCGGTGGTGTTGGTCGGCGACGAACCCTATTTCGGCCGGTTCGGCTATTCCGTCGCCGCGGCCAAGGACGTGCGGTTGCCCGGCCCGGTCGATCAACGCCGGGTCCTGGTGCTCGGCGCGAGCGATCTTACGGGCCTTGTCACCGCCTGATCGGGCCTCAAGGCGACGCTTGACCCTGCGTCGCCATTGAGGCGAGGCGTCCGGGGCCTTACCTTGTCCGTCATGGGAGACATCACAGCACGACCCGGCCTCGAAGGCGTTATCGCCGCGGCCAAGGCGCAGGCCCCCGGACGCGGCTTGCCGCCCGTGCATCTGTGGAATCCGGCCCATTGCGGCGAGATCGACATCGTCATCCGCAAGGACGGCCTGTGGTTCCACGAAGGCTCGCCGATCGGCCGTGAAGCCCTGGTGCGGCTGTTTTCAACGGTGTTGCGCAAGGATCCTGACGGCTTCCACCTGGTGACGCCGGTCGAGAAGATGAAGATCACCGTCGAGGACGCGCCCTTCATCGCCACCCGCGTGGACCGCGAGGGCGAGGCGCTGAAGTTCCTGACCAATGTCGGCGACGAGGTCGAGGCGGGACCCGACAACGAAATTCGAATCGAAATGGACGCGGCCACCGGCGAGCCACGCCCCTATCTGCATGTCCGGCGCGGGCTCGACGCCCTGATCGCCCGCCCGGTCTTCTACGAACTGGTGGAGATGGCGCAGGAGCGCGACACCGCCGAAGGGCCGCGCCTGGGCGTTGAGTCGAACGGCGCCTGGTTCCCGGTCGGCCCTGCGGGGGCGCACCGCCTGTGAGCCCAACCGCGCCGGCTGGCGAACTGCGCGCCTGGATCGAGCATCATCTGGATCCGCTGGAGGAGGGGCGCTCGTCCGCCGTGACCTCCGACTTCGACCTCGGCTCCAACGCCTTTCCAAATGAGCCGGTGGAGCTGATGCCGGCCGCCGTGCTGGTCGGCCTGATCGAGCGCGAGCATGGCTATTCGGTGCTGCTCACCCGCCGGGCCGATACCTTGCGCCGTCACACAGGCCAGATCGCCCTGCCGGGCGGCCGCTGCGATCCTGGCGAGACCATCTGGCAGACGGCCTTGCGTGAGGCGCACGAGGAGGTGGGGCTCGCGCCCGACTATGTGTCGCTGGCCGGGCTCTCCTCACCTTACCGCACGGGGACCGGGTTTTTGGTCACTCCGGTGGTGGGGTTCATCCAGCCGGGCTTTGCGCTGCAAGCCAATCCGGCCGAGGTGGCCGACATCTTCGAGACGCCGTTCGGCTTCCTCATGGATCCAGCCAATCACGAACAGCATGAGCGCCAGGCGCCGACAGGCGAGACTCGCCGGTTTTACGCCATGACCCATGAGGACCGGTTCATCTGGGGCGCGACGGCCGGAATGCTGCGCGCGCTCTATGATCGCCTCTACGGGGCGGCGGTCGCCTAGGATGCTCATATTCCGCCTCTTGTTGATCGCAGTCCCGTTTATCGCCTGGTTCATCTGGCGCGAGGTCGCCCGGCGCACCGGGCGGCCGATGGGAGCCACGCCCTGGGTCTGGCTGGTGGCCGCCGCCGGCCTGCTGTTCGGGCTCTCGTTGATGGCGAGCGCGTTGTTCCATGACGACAATCGCGAGGACACCTATGTCCCCGCGGAGGTGACTTCGGGCGGTCGCGTGACGCCCGGCCATTTTGAAAAGAAGGCGCCCTCGAAGTGACGCACAGCATTGGCCAAAAGCCCTGGATGAAGACCGCCGCCCCGGTGTTCGACGCGCTGGAGGCCAAGGGCGGTCCCGGCTGCGCCCGGTTCGTCGGAGGCTGCGTGCGCAACGCGCTCATCGGTCAGCCGGTGGGCGACCTGGACATCGCCACCATCCTGACGCCTGATCAGGTGACGCAAGCCTTGGTCGCGGCGGGCTTGAAGGCGGTGCCGACCGGGATCGACCACGGGACCATCACGGCGGTGGCGGGCGGACAGCCCTTTGAGATCACCACCTTGCGCCGCGACGTCGCCACCGATGGCCGGCGGGCGGTGGTGGCCTTCACCCAGGATTGGAGCGAGGACGCCCAGCGTCGCGATTTCAACCTGAACGCCGTCTATTGCGACCGCGAGGGCAATCTGTTCGACCCCACCGGCCAGGGCGTGGCCGATGCGCAGGCCGGCCGAATCGTCTTCGTCGGCGACGCCGCGACGCGGATCGAGGAAGACTCGCTGCGGATACTGCGGTTCTTCCGGTTCCTGGCCTGGTACGGCAAGGGCGAGCCGGACGCCGCGGCGGTGGCCGCCTGCACCGCTGGTAAGGGGCTGCTGAAGAACCTCGCGGCCGAGCGGGTGGCCAAGGAGCTGCTGAAGCTGCTGGCCGCCTATGACCCGCGTCCAGCGCTCGCCCTGATGGCCCAGACCGGGGTGCTAGCTGAGTTGCTGCCGGCGGCTCAGGACCTGAGCGCCTTCAATGCGATGATCGAGTTCGAGGTCGATCAACTGTTCACCAACGACCCGGTCCTGCGGCTGGCGACCCTGGTCCCCAATGACCAGATCGGCGCCGGCAAGGCGGCCGAGGCGCTGCGGCTCTCCAACGACCAGAAGGAGCGGCTGATCCAGGCGATGGGCAAGACGCCGCGCATCACCTCCTGGATGAGCCCACGCGAAAGCCGCCGCGCGGTCTATCAGATCGGCGTCGGGACCTTCTCGGACCGGATCAAGCTGGCCTGGGCCAACGCCGGCCGAACCGGCGCGACCCACCAGTGGCGGGGCCTGCTGGCCCTGGCCGAGAGCTGGACCCCGCCGCCGTTCCCCCTCACCGGCCAGGACGTGATCAATTCCGGCGTGCCGAAGGGGCCGATGGTCGGCCTGGTCCTGCGCGAGGTCGAGGACTGGTGGATCGACCACGACTTCATCGACGACAAATTCTCGGCGATCGAGAAGCTGAAGGCCGTGGCCCAGGGCATGGCCTATTGAGCATGGGGCAGGGCCGTATGAAACTCGGCATCCTCGAGACCGGCGAGCCGCCGGCGGGCGTCAAGGAGCGGTTCGGCGACTATCCTTCGATGTTCCGGCGGCTGTTCGGGGAGGCCGCCTATGACTACGCCACCTTCGACGTCGCGGGCGGGGCGCTGCCGGGCGCGGTCGACGCCTGCGAGGCTTATGTGGTCACCGGCTCCTCTGCGGGGGTCTATGACCCGCTGCCCTGGATCGAGCCGCTGAAGGACTTCCTGCGCGGCGCGAAGGGGCAGGTTCCGCTGGTCGGCGTTTGTTTTGGTCACCAGGTCATGGCCGAGGCGTTCGGCGGCAAGGTGATCGCCTCGCCCAAGGGCTGGGGCGTTGGTCTGCATCGCTACCGCATAGACGAGGCCAGGGCGTGGATGGACGCGCCTGAACCGATCGCCGTACCCGCCTCGCACCAGGACCAGGTGGTCGAACTGCCGCCCGGCGCGCGCGTGATCGGCGGCAGCGATTTCTGCTCGATGGGAATGCTGGACTATGGCCCGGCGCGTGCGATCTCGTTGCAACTCCATCCGGAGTTCGAGCCGGCCTACGCCAGGGCGCTGATCGAGAACCGGCGAGGCAGCCGCTACACGGACGAGCAGGCCGACAAGGCCGTCATGAGCTACGAGCAGCCCGATGACCGCCTAAGGGTTGGCGCCTGGCTCCAGCGGTTCTTGGAAAGCGCCTAGAGGGCGGCGCCGCCTACTTACGCCCAGCTCACCATCGGCGGCATGGATGATAGGATCGTGTCGATATTGCCGCCGGCCTTGAGGCCGAACATCGTGCCGCGGTCGTAGAGCAGGTTGAACTCAACATAGCGGCCGCGGCGCAGGAGCTGCTCTCGGCGGTCCTGTTCTGTCCAGGGCTCGCTCATCCGGTGGCGCACGATCTTGGGATAGACGTCGAGGAACGCCTCGCCAACGGCGCGGGTGAAGGCGAAGTCCTTTTCGAAATCTCCGGAGTCGTGGCGGTCGTAGAAAATACCGCCGACGCCGCGCGTCTCGTTCCGATGCGGCAGGAAGAAATACTCGTCGCACCAGGCGCGATATTTCTCATGCCAATCAGGATCATAGGCATCGCACGCGGCCTTCATCGCCGCATGAAACAGCACGGCGTCGTCAGCCTCCTGGCTGCGCTGTTCGTCGACCATCGGCGTCAGGTCGGCGCCGCCCCCGAACCAGCTCACGGCGGTCGAGAGGAAGCGGGTGTTCATGTGCACGGTCGGCACGCGCGGCGAGCGCGGGTGGACGATCAGGCTGATGCTGGCCGAGACATAGGACGGGTCCTGGTCCGCGCCGGGCATCTGGGCCGCCATCTCCGGCGAGAACCGGCTGGTCGCCGCGGAGGTGTGCACTGCGGCCTTTTCGAACAGCCGGCCCGTGAAGTGGCCGCCAATACCGCCGCCGACCCCGGTTTCACGGGTCCACGGGCGCATGTCGAAGCGGCCAGCCGGTTCCGGATAGAGGTCGGCGGGCGCCTCGTCCTCAAGCTGCTCCAGCGCCGCGATGATGCGCAGCTGCAGGGCCTCGAACCATTCCTTGGTGCGCGCGCGGCGCGCTTCGATCTCGGGCGGTAGGGTCGTCATGTCGGTGGCTTAGGAAATTGCCCGGTCTGGCGCAACGCCTCGGAGAGCCCAATCGCCGCAGAAACCGTCACGTTCAGCGAGCGCCGGCCCGCGGTCAGCGGAATGAACACCCGCTCGTCAGAGGCCTCATGAACCTCTTCGGGGACGCCAACGCTCTCTCGGCCGAACAGCAATATGTCGTCCGGGCGGAAACTGAAGTCGTGCAAAGGGCTCGCGGCCTTGGTGCTGAACAATACAATTCGTCCTTGGCGTCCGGCGTGAAATTCGGCCCATCCGGGGTGCCGCGTAACGTCGGCCGGTTCGCCGTAATCCATTGCTGCGCGCCGGATAGCCTTGTCTGAGAGGGGGAATCCACAGGGCTCGATGACGTGCACGGAGACCCCCATACAGGCCCCGAGACGAAGAGCCGCGCCAAGGTTTTGCGGAATGTCCGGTTGAAAAAGCGCGAGCAGCATTCTAAGCGGTCCAGCCACGGGATGAGGCCGGGGCGTGGGGCGAATCGCGGAAGGTGGGTTGCGAACAGCAATCCGCAACTCTTCCGAGGGTTTCGTCGCTGCTCCAGCGTTGTCGTTCCGATGGCCTTATCAGAACGTCTGGCAGGGTCGAAGGCGGGATCGCTCCGATTTTCGGTGCGGTCCGAAGGGTCGCGGTCCTTGCGGCCCCAAACGAAGGGTAGCTTTAAGGTGGCCGACACCGTCGTGGGCGCAAATCCCGATACGCATGCCGCGGGCGACGACCCGAACCGGCGTGATTTTATTCATATCGCAGCGGCCGTCGCGGCCGGTGGCGCCGTCGCGAGTCTCGCCTGGCCGTTCATCGATCAGATGAACCCAGCCGGCGATACGCTGGCGCTCGCCTCGGTCGAGTTCGATCTGACCAAGGTCGAACTGGGCCAGCAGGTTGTGATCAAGTGGCGCGGTAAGCCGCTGTTCATCCGTAAGCGCACGGGCGCCGAGATCGCCGCGGCGATCAAGGACGACCATGCCGATCTGCGCGACCCGCAGACCGATGAAGAGCGTCACAAGCCGGGCAAGGCCGAGTGGCTGGTCGTCATCGGCACCTGCACGCACCTGGGCTGCGTGCCCACGTTCGGCGGCGGTGATTTCGGCGGCTGGTTCTGCCCGTGCCACGGTTCGCACTATGACACCTCGGGCCGTATCCGTAAGGGACCGGCTCCGAAGAACCTCGCGGTGCCCGACTACGCCTTCCTTTCCGACACCAAGGTCAAGGTGGGCTAAGACCGATGAGCGGACATTCGAACTACGAACCCAAGACCGGCATCGAGCGTTGGCTCGACGTCCGTCTGCCTGTCGTGCGCCTCGCGTATGACAGCATCATTGATTTCCCGACCCCGAAGAACCTGAACTACTGGTGGACCTTCGGCGGCATCCTGGCGGTCTGCCTCGGCATTCAGCTGGTCACCGGTATCGTGCTGGCCATGCACTATGTGCCGCACGTCGACCACGCCTT
>NZ_JAURWM010000039.1 GCF_030654915.1 Phenylobacterium sp.
CGCGGAACATTCCGCCGAGTTCGCGGGCGTCAGCCTGGCGCAGGAAGGTGTACAGCTCTTCGATCAGGGCCGGCACGGAGGTCTTCTCGTGCATCGACTGGTCCGGCAGCGGGCCGAATTCCGAACGCAGGGCGGCGACCATCCAGCCCGACAGGTAGAGGTAGCGGCGATCGGTGGTGCCGAAGTGCTTCTTGATCGAGATCAGCTTCTGTTGGCCGATGAAGCCGTGCCAGCAGCCCAGCGACTGGGTGTACTTGGACGAGTCGGCGTCATAGCCAGCCATGTCCTTGCGCATGATGTCGGCGGTGTAGCGGGCGATTTCCAGACCGGTCTTGAAGCGGTTCTGGAGACGCATGCGAGCCACGGACTCGGCGTCGATGCCGCTCCACGGACCCTTCTTGCCCTCAATGAGCTGGCTCATCTGAATGATATGGTCTTGATAGGACATGTGCCTCTTCCGATCAGCCGGGGGAAACTGGGACCCGGTACTTGGACGGCGGCGTACAGCGCCATTTCGTCGGTGTGGAGTCGGCGCGAGGTGCGGATGTCAAACTTTACAGACGCCTCTTGTAGTGATGTAAGAACTCTACACGCTGCGGAGTTTGAAAATGCTGCCGGAACGCCGCCTCTATGTGGGGCCAAGCCTTAGACGGCTTCGTCGCGACCACGGCCTCACCCAGGCCGACATGGCCGCCGATCTCGACGTCTCGTCGTCCTACATCGCCCTGCTGGAACGCAATCATCGCCCGCTCAGCGCCGAGATGTTGCTGCGCCTGTCCCAGACCTACAAGATGGACATGGCCGCCCTGGCGGGCGACGGCGGCTCGGACGAAGCCGTCCGTCTCCAGGCGATCCTGAAGGATCCGATGTTCACCGACATCGACCTGCCCACGCTCGAAACCGCCGACGTCACCACCAACTTCCCAGGCATCACCGAGGCCCTCCTGCGGCTCTACACGGCCTATCAGGAGGAGCAACTCGCCCTCGCCGACCGCGGCGCAGAGGCGTTGGCGACGGGCGGGCGAGGCTCTGACGCCCCCGACCCGGTCGCCGAATCGCGGCGGTTTCTCGCCGCCCGCCGCAACAGCTTCCCCAGCCTGGACGACGCCGCCGAGCGGTTGGCCCAGGCCGTCAGCAGCCATGACAACATCGTCGGCTACCTGAAGGCGCGCCATAATCTGCGTGTCCGGCGCCTGCCATCGAACGTGATGGTCGGCTCGATCCGCAGGCTCGACCGACACCGTAAGGAAATCCTGCTCGACGACGGCCTGGACACCGCCAGCCAGCTCTTCCAGCTGGCGCTTCAGCTCGCCTATCTGGAGATGCGCGACGACATCGACTCGGTGGCCGACGAGGGCACGTTCGCGACCGACAGCGGCGAGCGCCTGACTCGGCGAGCGCTGGCCAGCTACGCCGCCGCCGCCTTGCTGATGCCCTATACCGCCTTCGCCAAGGCGGCCGAGGCGCGTCGCTACGATGTCGAGGCCCTGGGTCGCCAGTTCAGCGCCAGCTTCGAGCAGACCGCCCACCGGCTGACCACCCTGCAGAAGCCCGGCCAGGAGCGAGTGCCGTTCTTCTTCATCCGGGTCGATCCGGCCGGCA
>NZ_JAURWM010000288.1 GCF_030654915.1 Phenylobacterium sp.
GAGCCAAGCGCTGGTTGATCACCTCTTCGCTGTCCTGGGCGCGCGCGTGCAGCCGGCGCGACAGGTCCTCCCAGGACGGCGGCAGGATGAACACCCCGACGCTGTCGTTGGGGGCCTTCTCGGTGATCTGCCCCGCGCCCTGCCAGTCGATATCGAACAGCTCGTCCTTGCCCTCTTCCAGGGCTGACCTCACCGCCGCCATCGGCGTGCCATAGAGGTTGCCGTTCACCTCGGCCCACTCCAGGAACCCACCCTTGGCGATCATCGCCTCGAAGGCCGGCCGGTCGACGAAGAAGTACTCGCGCCCCTCCTCCTCGCCGGGCCGCGCGGCCCGGGTGGTCCAGGAGATCGACAGCATCAGATCGGCATGGTCGGACACCAGCCGCCGCGACAGCGAGGTCTTGCCTGCGCCGGCGGGGCTGGAAACCAGCAGCAGCAGGCCGCGACGGATGGTTTCCCAGGGCTTGGCGTGTTCGTCAGTCATCAGAAGTCCTTCCCCCCTGGTGGGCGAAGGCGGACTTGCTGAGCAAGGCTCGATGAGGGGGCTCTCAGAACTCTCAATGTCATTTCCCAGCCGATCGGCGTCTATCACGGCGAGGGCGCGCAACCCTCATCCGCCCCCGCTAGCGCGGTGCCACCTTCTCCCGCAAGGGGGAAGGATATTCTACTCCACGTTCTGCACCTGCTCGCGGAACTGTTCGATGGTGGCCTTCAGGTCCAGCCCAACGGTCGTCATCGCGCCTAGCGCCGACTTCGAGCACAGGGTGTTGGCCTCGCGCATGAACTCTTGCGTCAGGAAATCCAGGCGGCGGCCCTGCGGCCCCTCGCCGACGATGTGCGCCCGGGCCGCGTCCACATGGGCTCGCAGCCGGTCCAGTTCCTCGCGGACGTCGGCCTTCACCGCCATGGCGGCGGCCTCGGTGACGATCTTGTCGGCCGGCGCGGCCTCCCCGATCAGTTCGGCCATCCGCCGCGCGAACCGGTCCTTGATCGTGGCGGGCTGTCCCTCGGCCAGATCGTGGGCCTGGGCGACCAGCATTTCGATTCGATCCACCAGCGCCACGAGCACGGAGGTCAGGGCCAAACCCTCTTCGCGCCGTGAAACCGCCAGGGCGTCCAGCGCCGCGTTGATCGACCGCGCCATGGCCGCCTCCAGGCTCGCCTGTGCTTCCGGATCATCCTCGGTGTCGACGACTTCCAGCACCCCGCGCAAGGCCAGCAAGCCGTCCAGGCTGGGCGGCCCGGCCCGGCCCGCGGCGATCAGCGGGGCGCCGAGCTCCAGATACCGGTCCAGCTGTTCCTGATTGACCCGTACCTGCACGCCGGCCTCGGCCTTCTTGGCCTGGACGCCCAGCGTCACCTGCCCGCGCGCGAAGCGGCTCTGCGCGCCTTCGCGCGCGGCCCGATCAAGCTGGTCGAAGCCCGGCGGCCCCCGGAACCGGATTTCCAGATTGCGTCCGTTCACCGAGCGGGCCTCGACCGCCCAGCTCCATTCCGCCGACGAAGCCTCAGCCCGGCCAAAGCCCGTCATCCCAGATAGTGGCATTGAAAACACCCCTGGGACCCACGCCCCTCGAAAGCCGCACCATTGACTGGCGCCAGCTTACACGCTGCGGAAACGGCCTGGCTACGTCACGCCCCGTTGCGCCCTCGCCTAGCGTCACGTCGGTTCGCGATGAGCGGCGAGTCGTCGCCTCGCGCAAGCCGTGGCGCCATGCAGTTCAGCCTTATCGCCGGCTGATCTCGACCCGACGAGCTTCGCTATCAGCGACACCGGCCAGGCCGCTTTCGACCGCCGTCGGCGCGACCATCTCGATATCGCCCGCCGGAACGCCCGCGGCGATCAGCCGGTCACGCACGGCGCTGGCGCGCTGCTTGGCCAGCGGCGCGTTGATCGCCAGATTGCCGGTCTGGTCCGTATAGCCGGTGACCGCGACCTTCAGGTTGTCCCGCTTGATCGCGGCGGCGGCCTCCTCGATGGCCCTGCCGTCGTCGCCGCCGACCGCCGCCGAGCCCAAGGCGAAGTGCACCACGGCCGGCAGTGCGATAACCGCCACCGCCGTTGTCGCGGGAGCCGGCGCGCTGGCGATCGCTGGCGGGGCCGTCGTCGGCGCCGCCTCGACCGGCGCGACCGCCGCCGCTGGCGGCGCGGTCTTCATCTCCGCGACAGGAGCCGTCGTCGTCGCGGTCTGGCGGCCCAGCAGGAACCAGACGAGCAAGGCCAGGGCGGCCAGACCAAGCAGCCACGGCAGCCAGCGCACCAACCCACCGCGTGCGGCGGGCGCAGCCGCCGCCGACCGCTCGGCGTAGACAGGAGCGGCTGGCGCAGGCCGCTCCTCGACCCGTTGCGGCCGGTCAGGGAAATCGGCCACTGTCGCCGAGGCGTCGGTGGATGCGTTGGCGACGGAGGCGGCGGCCGCGCCGACACCTAGGGCGCCTGCCCCCAGCGCCGCATTCCCAATCCCCGCCACGTCGGCGCCGCCGAACACCGACAGCTTCCTGAAGTGTTCGGCGAGCAGGTAGTAGACCGTGACCCGGTTCTTGGTCCGATCTTCCTTCATGCGCGTGCCGACTTCGGCGATCGCATCATCCAGCTCGGCGTCGCTATGGGTTAGGCCCAGTTTCTTCTTCAGATAGTTCTCGCGAACCCTGCCGACCTCCGCGGCGTCGCCGAACGACACGAGGGAGGAATCCCGATTTTGCAGGGCGATCCCGCAGTATCGGACGATCGCGTCGATCACCTTCAAATCGGCGTTCGGGACGTACTTCCTGACATCGATGGACCAATCTTCGGCCATAGGCCCGTCCTCCAATCCGCTTCGATGGGGTGTCGAACTCGGAGCACGGGCTGGCGCGCCAAATTCGGCTCTCACCACGGATAGGGCCATGGCCTTGCCCAGGCCCTAGGGCCATTTGCGGAGGGGACCTGGGAATTTACCGGAGGGATCTAGCGAGCGGGCCTAGCGATCGGCCTTTAGCTCGGCGGCCTTTTCCTGCAGCGCCTTGGCCTCGCGCTCCCGTTCGACCGACCGCCACTTGGCGACGTTCTTCAGGTGCTCCTCATAGGTCTGCGCGAAGACGTGGCCGCCGGTGCCGTCGGCGACGAAGAACAGGGCCTCGCTCTTCGGCGGATCGAGCACCGCCGCCAGCGCCGCGCGGCCCGGATTGGCGATTGGGGTCGGGGGCAGACGGTCGATCTGATAGGTGTTGAAGGGGTTCGGCACGGCCAGTTCGGAGGCGCGCAGGCCACGGCCCAGCGGCTTGCCGCCCGTCAGGCCGTAGATGATCGTCGGGTCGCTCTCCAGCCGCATGCCGGCCCGCAGACGGTTCACGAACACAGCCGCCACCTGCGGCCGTTCACTGGCGATGCCGGTTTCCTTCTCGACGATCGAAGCCAACGTCACGGCCTCCTGCGGCGTGGTGATCGGCAGGCCGGGCTGACGCTTGTCCCACAACAGCACCAGCAGTTCGTCGCGTGCGTCCATCATCCGCTTCAGCACGGCGGCGCGGTCTTCGCCGCGCTCGTATTGATAGGTCTCGGGCAGGATCGCGCCTTCGGGGGGGGCGGCCACGACGCCGCTCAGATCGGGCCGCGCCATCAGCAGTTCGACCGCCGCCTGGGAGGTCATGCCCTCGGGAATCGTGACCTGGTGGACCACGATCTTCCCGTCGCGGATGTCGCGCAGGATGCTGGCCATCGAGGCGCGGCTTTTGAATTCGTACTCGCCGGCCTTCAGGGACTTGGCCGCGCCGGTGATCTGAGCGGCGGCGGCGAACATCGCCTTGGAGCGGATCGCCCCGTCGCGTTCCAGGGTCGAGGCGATCTCAGTCAGGCCCGAGCCCTTGCGCAGCATGATGACGCGCGGCTCGCCGCCATCGGTGGCCGGACCCGGCCCCTGGTAGGACCACAGGCCCCAGGCTAGGACCAGGGCCACGACCACGGCCAAGGTGGCCGCGGCGCTGCCGAGCATGATGATCAGCCGGCGCATGGGCGACAGGCCCGCGGCGCGCCGGCCCTTGCCCTTGGCTTTGCGGGGCTTGCGGCTCACGTGACCTTCTTGAAGACCACGGAGGCGTTGGTGCCGCCGAACCCGAAACTGTTGGACAGCGCGATATCGATCCTCATCGGCTTGGCCTTGTTCGGAACCAGGTCGATCTCGGTGACGACCGATGGATTGTCGAGATTGATGGTCGGCGGGGCGATCTGGTCACGGATCGCCAGGATCGCGAAGGCCGATTCGATGGCCCCCGCCGCGCCCAACAAATGGCCTGTGGCCGACTTGGTGGACGACATGGTCATGCCCTTGGCGGCGTCGCCCAGCAGGCGGGTGACGGCGCCCAGTTCAATCTCGTCGCCGAGCGGCGTCGAGGTGCCGTGGGCGTTGATGTAATCGATTTCCGACGGCTCGATCCCAGCGTCCTTGATCGCCGCCTTCATGGCGCGGAAGCCGCCGTCGCCGTCCTCGGCCGGGGCGGTGATATGATAGGCGTCGCCCGCCAGACCGTAGCCGGCGACCTCGGCGTAGATCTTCGCGCCACGCGCCTTGGCGTGTTCGTACTCTTCCAGCACCAGCACGCCGGCGCCCTCCCCCATCACGAAGCCGTCGCGATCCTTGTCATAGGGGCGGCTGGCCTTCTGGGGGGTGTCGTTGAAGCCGGTCGACATCGCACGGCAGGCGATGAAGCCCGCGACGCCCACCGGACAGATGGCGGCTTCGGCGCCGCCGGCCACCATCACGTCGGCGTCCCCGTACTTGATCATCCGCGCGGCGTCGCCGATGGCGTGGGCGCCGGTCGCGCAGGCCGTCACCACGGAGTGGTTCGGACCCTTGAAGCCGTGGCGGATCGAGACCTGGCCCGAGGCGAGGTTGATCAGGGCCGAGGGGATGAAGAACGGGCTGACCCGGCGCGGACCCTTTTCATAGAGCTCGATCGAGGTCTTCTCGATGGTGGCCAGGCCACCGATGCCCGACCCGATAATGACCCCGGTGCGCTCCTTGTCCTCATCGGACTGGGGAACCCAGCCGGAATCCTTCACGGCCTCGTCGGCCGCGGCGATCGCATAGAGAATGAAGTCATCGACCCGGCGCTGGTCCTTGGGCGGCATGGTGTCGTCGGGATTAAATGAACCCGGGACATCTGGGCCGCCGCCGCCGCGTCCGTCGACACGGGGAATTTCGCAGGCCACCTGGCAGGCGTAGTCCGTGGGGTCGAAGGTGGTGATCCGCCCGGCGCCCGACTTGCCGGCCAGAACGGCTTGCCAGCTAAGCTCGGCGCCTTGGCCGAAAGGGGTGAGCAGACCGATACCGGTGACGACGACGCGACGCATGCGAGGGGGCCTCCAAAACGCAGACCGCCGCGAACTCCGAAGAGCTTCGCGGCGGTCGAATAGTCAATGAATTCCGTGGGTTGCCTTAGGCGCCCAGGCGCTCACCGATGAACTTCACCGCGTCGCCAACGGTTTGGATATGCTCCGCGGCGTCGTCGGGGATTTCGATATCAAATTCTTCTTCGAAGGCCATAACCAGTTCGACGTTGTCGAGGCTGTCAGCGCCCAGGTCGTCGATGAAGCTCGCCTTCTCGGTGACCTTCTCAGGATCGGCGTCGAGATGTTCGATGACGATCTTACGCACGCGCTCGAGGATGTCGGACATTCGCTTAAGTCCCTTTGTTTCTAAATCCATCTGCGACGGCTGACAGGATGTCAACCGTTGCAAACATACAGGTTGAGACGTTCGCCTCGCCGGTTCGGGCGGCGACGTAGCATGTTCGCTACGGCCACGCCAGCAGGCTCAGATCATGGCCATGCCGCCATTTACATGCAGGGTCTGCCCCGTCATGTAACCAGCTTCTTGGCTTGCCAGATAGACACAGGCTGCGGCCACGTCACTGCCCGAACCAAGGCGGCCCACCGGGATCGTGCTTAGGATTTGCGCCTTCTGCTGCTCATTCAGAGCCTCAGTCATCGGGCTCTCGATAAAGCCTGGCGCCACGCAATTCACAGTGATGCCACGGGTTGCGACCTCTTGGGCCAGGGCCTTGGAGAACCCGATCATGCCGGCCTTTGAGGCCGCATAGTTCGCCTGACCTGGGTTGCCCATCACGCCGACCACCGAGGTGATGCCGATGATTCGGCCCGAACGACGCTTCATCATGCCGCGCATGGCCGCACGGCTAAGGCGGAAGTAGCTCTCCAGATTGACCTTGATGACCGCGTCCCAGTCCTCGTCCTTCATCCGCATCAGCAGGCCGTCGCGGGTGATTCCCGCATTGGCGACCAGGATATCGAGGCCCGCGCCGGCGGCTTCCTCGGCGCGACCGATCAATCCATCCACAGATTCGGCGTCCGAGAGATTGGCCGCCACCGCCGAAGTGCGCTCACCCAGGGCCTGGGCCAGCTCCTGCAGGGCCGCCTCGCGGGTGCCAGACAGCACCACGTGGGCGCCAGCCGCATGCAGGGCCTTGGCGATCTCGCCGCCGATGCCACCGGTCGCGCCGGTGACCAAGGCCGTCTTTCCGGTCAGGTCGAACATGTCAGAGTCCCTTCGCGAAGGCTTCGAGGTCGGCAGGCGTATTGAGCGGGGTCGCCTCGGCGTCCGGGGCGATGCGCTTGGCCATGCCCGACAGCACCTTGCCGGCGCCTGCCTCGGCGAAGCGGGTCACACCGCCCTCGCCCGCCAGCCAGATCATGCTCTCGCGCCAACGCACGCGGCCCGTGACCTGCTCGACCAGCAGACGGCGGATCTCTTCCGGATCCAAGGTCGGGCGCGCGGTCACATTGGCCACCAGCGGCGCGCGCGGCGCCAGGATGGTCGCGCTGGCCAAGGCCTGCGCCATCTCATCGGCGGCGGGCTGCATCAGCGGGCAGTGGAACGGCGCCGAGACGTTCAGGGGAATGGCCCGAGCGCCAAGCTCCTTGGCCTTCTCGATGGCCAGATCGACCGCGGCCTTGTCGCCGGAGATCACCACGTTGCCGTTGTTGTTGTCGTTGGCGACGACGCAGACACCGGCGGCCGAACCGGCCTCGGCGGCGGCCTCAGCCAATGCCACGTCGCTCTTGGGACCGATCAGCGAGGCCATCGCGCCCGCACCCACCGGCACGGCGCGCTGCATGGCCTGGCCGCGCAGCTTCAGGAGCCGAGCCGTGTCGGCCAGGCTGATCGCGCCGGAGGCCGCCAGGGCCGAGTATTCGCCAAGCGAGTGACCAGCCACGAAGGCGGCCCGCTCGATCCCGATTCCGAACTCCTTCTCGAGAGTCCGGGTGACGGCCAGCGACACCGCCATCAGGGCCGGCTGGGCGTTTTCCGTCAGAGTCAGCTGGTCTTCCGGCCCTTCGCGCATCAGCGCGAACAGCTTCTGGCCCAAGGCGTCGTCGACCTCTTGGAACACCTCTCGAGCCGAAGCGAACGCCTCGGCGAGATCAGCGCCCATGCCGACAGCTTGGCTGCCCTGACCGGGGAAAATGAAGGCGAGGCTCATTGCGCGTCTCCCACGCACTTACGATTCCGAGCCGGGAGGGTTAGGGGATATGCCAAGCCCCGGCAAGGTGGGCGATCAGGAACGGGAGAGAGCAATGCGAGCGGTCATCCGGCGTGACAAGCAGTTGGTCTGTGACGAAATCGCGGATCTGAAGCCCGATCAAGGCCAAGTCCTGGTCCGGACGCTCGCTTGCGGTATCTGCGGCTCCGACCTGCACGCCCTGCATCACATGGAGCACATGATCGGCCTGACCAGCCGCGCCAACGGCGGCATGACCAACGGTTTCGACCCCACCGCCGACACCGTGTTCGGCCACGAGTTTTGCGCCGAGATTCTCGACCATGGCCCGGGCGCCCTGAAGACCTTGAAGGCCGGGACGCGAGTCGTCTCGATCCCCGCCACCCTCACTCCGGTCGGCGGCGTCGAAATGCTCGGCTTCTCGAACAACCTGCCCGGCGGCTTCGCCGAGCAGATGATCCTCTCCGAGGCGCTGTTGCTGGAGGTCCCCAACGGCCTACCGACCGACAAGGCCGCCCTGACGGAACCCTTCGCTGTCGGCGCCCACGCGGTCGCCAAGGCCAGGCTGGACGCCAACAGCGTCGCCCTAGTGGTCGGCTGCGGCCCGGTCGGCCTTGCCGTGATCGCCAGCCTCAAGGCGCGTGGCCATGGACCGGTCATCGCCGCCGACTATTCACCGCGCCGCCGCGCCGCCGCGGAGTTGATGGGCGCTGATGTCATCATCGACCCAGCCGTCGAGAGCCCACACGCACGCTGGGAGGGCTTCGGCGTTCCAACCGCGCGGGCGGCGCAGAACATGGTCCGCATGATGGGCGGATCGTTCGGTCGCCCTGTGGTCTTTGAATGCGTCGGTAAACCTGGCGTGGTCCAAAGCCTGATCGAGGCCTCGCCCGCCGGCGCCCAGATCGTCGTGGCCGGCGTCTGCATGGAAACCGACCGGATCGAGCCGGCCATCGCCATCACTAAGGAGATCGAGCTCACCTTCGTGTTCGGCTACACGCCCGAGGAGTTCGCCCAAACCCTGCACGACATCGCCCAAGGCGTGATCGACGTCAGCGGCGTCGTCACCGGCACGGTCGGCCTCGACGGCGTCGCCCAGGCCTTCAAGGACCTCGGAGATCCCGAAGCCCATGTGAAGATTCTGGTCCAACCGGACCTGCGCTGACGGCGTGCGCCGGCTCCACATACCGGAGATCGTGCGGACCAGGGCGGGCCTTCGCGGCGACGAAGGCCTCGCTTGGCTTGATGGGCTTCCGGCCCTGACCGCCAGCCTGGCCCAGGATTGGGATCTGGAGCTTGGCTCCGTCCTGGGTGGAGGCACGGACGCCCTGGTGATGACCTGTCGGACCCACGACCACCAAGAGGTCGTGTTGAAGGTCATGATGCCCCGGCTCACGCCGGGGAACGACCAGGTGCGAGCGCTGCAGGCCTTCGGCGGCCAAGGCTATGCAGCGGTGTACAGGCATGACGCGGGCCGCAACGCGATCCTGCTGGAGAAGCTCGGCCCTCAACTCGGCGAGCTGGGCCTGCCCGTGGCCCGCCAGATCGAGGTCATCTGCGCGACCCTGCGCGAGACCTGGCTGGCCAATCCGGACGGGGCAGGCTTCACCACCGGAGCGGAGAAAGCTGATAGCCTAGCGGACTTCATAGCCGAGCTCTGGCGACACTTCGAAGGCGTTTGCGCCCAACGGACAATCGATCAGGCCTACGACTTCGCAGACCTGCGTCGCAGGGCTTTCGATCCAGCGACCTGCGTGTTGGCCCACGGCGACGCCCACGCCGCCAACACGCTGACCACGCCTGGCGATGGAGCTCGTTTCAAGTTCATCGACCCGGACGGGCTGTTCATCGAGCGCGCCTACGACCTGGCGATCCCCATGCGTGAGTGGGGCGAGGAGCTGTTGGCCGGTGATCCGGTCCTGTTGGGTCGCCGCCGTTGCGAACAGTTGGCCGGGCTGACCGGAGTCGATCCTAGTGCCATATGGCAATGGGGTTTGATCGAACGGGTCTCCACGGGGTTGCTGCTCCACCAGCTTGGCCAAGAGCAGCTGGCCGGGGAGTTCCTGAGCGTGGCGGACGCGTGGGCCGCCGCCTAGAGTTTCATCGGGCTGACATAGCCGGTCAGCTCCAGATAGCCGCGGCCGCCCTCGGTCCTGACCGCCCCCTCCCAGTAGATCGGGCCTCCGGCCGCTCGGCTGTCGAGTTCCTGGTCGTCAAATAACGGCTTCAGGTTCCATCGGCGCTCGCCCTGAGGCAAGGCGATGGTCAGCGACCGCTCGACTGGATAGCGCCCGCCCGTGCGCGGCGAACGCCAGACCCGCTCGGCGCCGAAACGCACCATGTCAGGCGTGAAGCGCGTCACGCCGCCGCCAGCACTACGCAGCGATCCGCCCGCCCAGAGCGGCTTGCCCGCCGCGTCGCGCACCTGAAACGCCATCAGGGCGCCGCCGTCGTCGAGATTGAGCCCGACCCAGTCCCAGCCGACCGCCTTGGGATCCAGCAGGGTCGAGGACCACTCGCGGTCCAGCCATGCCGAACCCTTGACAGCGACGGGCTTTCCACTGCGCGTCACCGTCCCGGAAACCTTTAGCTGCGGGAGGCTATAGTAGTGGCTCGCCTGGCCGGGCTGCGGCCCCTTGCGGCTGTAGCCGCCCTCCCCCTGCAGCAGGATCGGCTGGGTCGGCTGGAAGCTCAGATCGAGCGTGAACGCCTTGCCGCCCGCCTTAGCCATGAAGCGTCCATCGGCCATCCGGCGGAAACGCCAGTCGTCGATGACGATATCGGCGTCAGCGGTCGCCGCCTCCGCCAGACCAAAGCCGGCCCGCGCCGCACGTTGATCGTGCAGCAGCTTGCCGACCTGGGGATCGGAAATGGCCGCGTGAGCAAACAGGATCTGCTTGGGCGCAAAGGCGCTGGGATTGCGTTGATCGACTGAAGGACGCGACCGAAAGAAGGTCACCTGAAAGCCGATCTGCTGGCCGTCGCCCGCGTCGAGCCAGCCGGTGACATACCACCACTCGGTCCTGAACTCCGGATGCGCGCCGTGGTCGGCCGGAAACGTCAAGGCGACGCCGGGGCGCACAGCTGGATAGGTTGGCAGCCGCGCATCAGATTTCGGTTGAGTGGCCGCCGGGCTGGCCAGGACCAGCAAGGCGCCAAGGATCGCCAGGAGCCGCGCCATCACCAATCCTCCCGCACTGCGCGGACAGCATCCGCCGACAGCGCCCGCCGCCCAGCCAGCAACGCCGTCCCCGCCGCCGACGCCACCAGGGCGAGCGCCACGCTCGCGAGCAACACCCACGGCAACTTGGTCTCCATGGTCCAGTGGAAGGACTGC
>NZ_JAURWM010000297.1 GCF_030654915.1 Phenylobacterium sp.
TGTTTGGGCGTGAATGTATTGATTCTTTTGATAGTTTTGAGTTCGGCCTTATTCGCCGCAATCGAACCCGCTATCATTCGATCTCTTACCTTCTTTTCGGAAGGGAGTTCTCCGTTCAGCAAATCCTGAACTAGGGGCGTAGCCGCTGCTTCAACCATGGTGCCGACTCTTGGACCGGCGGGGAAGGTCGCCAGTGCGCCAGCCCCTCCGCCGATAGTCGCCCCTGCTAGGTCGCCAGCCGTGGCTGGTCGTTGTGAGACCTGGGAGCCAGCCAACTCTATGGCGGCATTGGCGCCGCCTGCAGCGGCTGCTGTGGTGGCGTATTCAACCGGCTTAACGTTGAGTCTTGGTGCTGACGCCGGGCGTGGGCGTGGGCGCGCTGCCGTCCTCAAGCCACTACTGCTGATAGTTCTGCCAACAGCTAGCGGCGCGCCTACAGCAAGTAAGCTTCCAATAGCGGCGTTCGCGCCGACCGATGCCGCGACCGGATGATCCTTTGCCTGTTGGGCGGACAGAATTTGCTGCAGCGCCAAATTGTCAGCAAGCCGCTCAAGCGCGCTCCCGCCGCGACCTCGCCCCAATGCGGTTTGCGTCAACGCGATCAACTTGTCGTCCTGACCAAAGAACACCGCGTTCTGATAACTTTTTAGGGCGGCTGCAGTGGTCGCCCCCAACTGACTAAGCACGCTCCTAGGCGGTCGCCCCTGAGGCATCCACAATCTCCCGATCATAAAATGAAGCTGGCCGGCGCGGTCATGTTGACCGCGGACGAGGGTCTATATGTAACTTATGGTGGTAATCTTGACTAGAACAAAATAAGAACATTATGATCGCTTCAAAGGGGAACGAGCATGTGGCTGCTGGTCTACATTCCGGCCGTGATGGGAATCCTACGGTATCGGCGCTTGAGCTATTGGCGCTGGGTGGGGGCGATCTTCATTTGGCAGTCGGCCGCGATGTTCCTGTTCGCGGCGTTTGGATCGCTGGAAGAACCGGAGCGGGATGGGCTGATTATCCGCGCCGTTCGCCAGGCGACCGATGACGGGCCGATGGTGGCTCTCGTCGGGGTGGCCTTCCTGATCGTCTTCTGGGGTGGGATCATCTACTTCGTGCGGCGGCTCTATGGGGACGCCAAGACGCCCGCGTTGGGCTTGGCCTCTGTCAAACCTGCGACGAAAAGTCGGAAGGGGCTGGAACTCGTGGGGCTCACCGCCGTCGTGGGCTGGCTGCTCTATTCGAACATCAACGCGATGAACGCTCCATCGCCGCGAGGCGATGCTCCCGACCTTACGGCTGAAGCCGCTATCGATCAGGAAGTGGCTGCGGTGAAAGCCGCGGCGCCTATAAGGATCGATGAGCTCACGACGATGACGGACGCCCGGCGAGAGGGCCGCACGCTGGTCCTCGACTATCGCTTCTCACCTACCGATCAGGTTTCACGTGAACATTTCGAACAAACGATTCGTACGGGCCTCTTGGCTCAAGCGTGCGCGGACGAACTGCTTCGGGAATTGCTGCGCACAGGCGCTTCAGCCCGTTATCGCTACAGCCTGCGAAATGAGGAGCCGGTCGTTCTGGATCTGACGGCGGAAATTTGTCAGTCGGTTCCAACCGGGGCTGCCGCGGCCGTTCCCCAGAACGGTTCGTCCAACGGCCGTTAGAACACCGTCGATCTTCTGGGGGCCCAAGGCCTCTAAAAGAACTCGTCCAGCAGCCGATAGAACGCGCAGGCTGTCTCGTCGATCTGCTCTAGCGGGTAGTGTTCGCGCAGCAGCGCGCGGGCGTCGATGTGGGGGTGGTTGTACTCGGCCGAACGCAGGAAAATCGCCAGGTCCTGATAGCGGTTGGCGAGGCCGAAGCGGCCGAGGTCCAGCAGGGTTACGGCCTGGCCCGGCGACCAGATGAAGTTCGGCAGGCTGGCGTCGCCGTGGGTAAGGACGAGGTCTTCCGACGTCGGCGCGGTGGCGCGGGCGTGGGCCAGGGCCTGGGGGGCGGTCCAGCCGGCGCGCTCGGCGTCGAAGTCGTCCTCGTCCACGAGGCCCGCCTCGACCTGGGCCTCCGCCATCGGGAAACGCGCGGCGAGCGTCCGGTCGAACGGGCAGTCGGCCGATGGCAGAGCATGCAGGGCGGCCAGGGCCCCGATGGTGGCGATCAGGGCGGCGCGCGCCTGGTCTTCGGCGACGTGGGACACCGGCGTCCCGTTCACCGCCTCGCTGACCAGGCCGTAGCCGGCGTCGCACGCGCCGGCCCAGAGGATGGCCGGGGTCCTGGCCCGCTCGCCCAGCCAGCGCATCACGTCGATTTCCTGGCGGAGCAGGGCGATGTTGTGCGGCCGTTCGGCGGGGGCCCGCTTGACGACCAGCGCGCCGACCTGGGCCACCAGATCGCCGGACTGGCCGTGGCTGATCATCTGGATCTCCACCGCACCGGCGGAAAGCCCGGCGATAGCGAGGACTTCGCGGATGGCTGGGTTGGCGTCGAGCGGGCTGGTGAGATCAAGCGACATGGCGGGAAGCTAGCAGCGCCTTGGCCTGCGCGCAGGGGTGTTTCACGCCGGGCCCTCAGAGGTCCTTTTTCAGGTAGATGCTGAGGGGATTGGGGAGGTGTTCGCCGAAGCACTCGCCGTCTTCAAAGCCTGCCGAGCGATAGAGGCTGATAGCCTCGGGCTGCAAGATCCCGGCCTCAAGCTTCAGGGCGTTGCAACCGCGCGTGCGAGCTTCCGCCTCCAGGGCTTCGACCAGGCGCCGACCCAGGCCCAGGCCTCGGAATTGCGGCCGCAGATAGAAGCGCTTCAACTCGCCATAGGCGCCATGGACGATCAGGGCGCCGCAGCCCGCGAGCTGGCCCTGCACGCGGGCGGTGAAGAACACTAGGTCCGCGCGGCCCAGGTTGACTTTGCCGGGCTTGCGATCCTCGCCAGCATAGAGCCGGTCGAAGTGGGCGTCGCGCTCGGCCAACAGGGCAAGGATTTCCGGGGTGTCCGGCTGCTCGGGCCTCAGCACCACCGCGTCTATCATCGGCTGGCTCCCCTCGCCTGATCAGCTCGCCGTCAACCGCGCCAGGCTCACGCCTTCGCTGACCTGATCTCCGACTGACACCGAGATCGATTCGACCTCGCCGTCGAAGGGGGCGGTCAGGGCGTGTTCCATCTTCATGGCTTCGAGGGTCAGCAGGGCCTGGCCGCGGGTGACCTTGTCGCCGACGGACACC
>NZ_JAURWM010000298.1 GCF_030654915.1 Phenylobacterium sp.
CCAGGTCGCGGCCCTGACCGGTCTCGATGTGGCCAACGCCTCGATGTACGACGGCTCCACGGCCTGCGCCGAGGCGGTGATGATGTCCCAGCGGGTCACCCGCCGGAAGAAGGCGGTGCTGTCGGGCGGCCTGCATCCGCAGTACGCAGCGACCACCCAGACCATCGCCCATGCCGAGGGCATGGACATCGTGCGCCAGGCGGCCGCGATTGACGCCGAGGCCGCCGTCCTGGACGCGATCGACGCTGAAACCGCCTGCGTGGTCGTCCAGACCCCGAACGTGTTCGGCGTGGTGACCGACGTCACCAAGATCGCCGATGCCGCCCACGCGGCCGGCGCGCTGCTGATCGTGGTGACGACCGAGGCTGTGTCCTACGGCCTGCTGAAGTCGCCGGGCGAGATGGGGGCCGACATCGCCGTGGCTGAGGGCCAGTCGATCGGCAACGGCCTGAACTTCGGCGGTCCCTATGTCGGGCTGTTCGCCTGCCGCGAAAAGCTGGTGCGCCAGATGCCCGGCCGCCTCTGCGGCGAGACGGTGGACGCCGAGGGCCGTCGCGGCTTCGTGCTGACGCTGTCGACGCGCGAGCAGCACATCCGTCGCGAGAAGGCGACGTCCAACATCTGCACCAACTCGGGCCTCTGCGCCCTGGCCTTCACCATCCACCTCTCGCTGCTCGGCGAGCGGGGCCTGCGTGAGCTGGCGGCGCTCAACCACTCCAAGGCCCGCGAGTTGCGCGACGCCCTGGCGGCCGTGCCGGGCGTCGAGATCCTGACCCCGCGGTTCTTCAACGAGTTCGCCATCCGCCTGAAGGGCGACGCGGCGAGCGTGGTCGAGGCGATGCTGGCCGACGGCGTCGTTGGCGGCGTGCCGTTCTCGCGGCTCAACCCGCACGCCGGCCTGGACGATGTCCTGCTGGTCAGCGCGACCGAGACCACCACCACCGAACACATCCAAGCCTTCGCCTCGGCGCTCGCCGGAAGGACCGCGTAATGACCATGCAGAACGTTGGCCGCCCGACGCGCCCGCAAGCCGTGACCCAGTCCGGCCACACCTCCCTGACCGGGGCCCGCGGCCTGCTGCAGGACGAGGCGCTGATCTTTGAACTCGGCGGTTGGGACAAGACCGGCGTCGATCTGGCCCCGTCCCAGCACGATGCGTCTGATCTGGGCGACCTGGTCCGTACCGCGCCGATCGGTTTGCCGGGCCTCTCTGAGCCCGAGGCCGTGCGCCACTATGTGCGGCTCAGCCAGAAGAACCACGCCATCGACCTGGCGCTCTATCCGCTGGGCTCGTGCACGATGAAGCACAACCCGCGCCTGAACGAGAAGGTGGCCCGCCTGGCCGGGTTCGCCGATCTGCATCCGCTGGCGCCGCAATCGACCGTCCAGGGTGCGCTCGCCCTGATGGACCGGCTGGCCCATTGGCTGAAGACCTTAACCGGCATGCCCGCCGTCGCCCTGTCGCCCAAGGCCGGCGCCCACGGCGAGCTCTGCGGCCTGCTGGCCATTCGCGCCGCCCATGAGGCGAACGGGCAGGGCCATCGCCGCACCGTGCTGGTGCCGACCTCCGCCCACGGGACCAACCCGGCCACCGCCGCCTTCGTCGGCTATTCGGTCGTTGAGATCGCTCAGACCGACGACGGCCGCGTCGATATCGCCGACCTGGCCGCCAAGTTGTCGCCGGACGTGGCGGCGATCATGGTCACCAATCCCAACACCTGCGGTCTGTTCGAGCGCGACGTGATCGAGATCGGTCGCCTGACCCACGAGGCCGGCGCCTACTTCTATTGCGACGGCGCGAACTTCAACGCCATCGTCGGCCGGGTGCGCCCCGGCGACCTGGGCGTCGACGCCATGCACATCAACCTGCACAAGACCTTCTCGACGCCCCACGGCGGCGGGGGTCCTGGCGCTGGCCCTGTGGTGCTGTCGGCGGCCCTAGCCCCCTTCGCCCCGGCCCCCTGGGTCGTGGCCGGTGAGGGCGGCTTCAAGCTCGTTGAGGAGACCATTGAAGAAGCCGCCCAGGGCTTTGGCCGCATGAGCGCCTTCCATGGCCAGATGGGCATGTTCGTCCGCGCCTACGCCTACATGCTGAGCCATGGCTCCGATGGCCTGCGTCAGGTCGCCGAGGACGCTGTCCTCAACGCCAACTACATCAAGGCCAAGCTGTCGCCGGTGATGACCCCGGCGTTCCCGGATGGCCCGTGCATGCACGAGGCGCTGTTCGACGACACCTGGCTGGAGGGCACCGACATCACCACGCTCGACTTCGCCAAGGCGATGATCGACGAGGGCTTCCACCCGATGACCATGTACTTCCCGCTGGTCGTCCACGGGGCGATGCTGATCGAACCGACCGAGACCGAATCCAAGCTGGAGTTGGACAGGTTCTGCGACGCTCTGACCGCCCTGGCGCTCGCCGCCAAGGAAGGCGACGTGGACCGCTTCAAGGGCGCGCCCTACCTCGCGCCGCTGCGCCGCCTGGACGAGACCCAGGCGGCCCGGAAACCGCGTCTGACTTGGCGGCCGGAGGACAAGGGTGTGTCCCCGGCGCCTCTAGCGGCCGAATAGGGGCGCCTGGACAAAATTTAACCCCAGGTCTGCCTTTACGACTCCCTGATACGTTCTCATATCGGCAGTGCTGTCCCGACCGCTGGTCCTCCCCCAGTGCCGCGCGCGGGCGCGATCCAGGTAGGAAACCAGTTGTCCCTCGCCATGCCGAGCGTGCGCGGCCGCCGCGCCTCCGACGCCGCCACCCGCGATCTCGCGGGTCGCGTCGTGCGTTTTGGCCTAGTCGTGCTTGGATCGCTGATCGTGGTGGCGGGGATCGCCATCGCGCCCTTGCCTGGACCTGGCGGGATACCGGTCATCGTCGTCGGGCTGATGATCGTGTTGCGCAATTCGTTCAAGGCTAGGCGGCAGTTCGTCCGCCTGCATCACGCGCATCCGAAGATGATCTCGCCGATCCGGCGGCTACTACGGCGTGACCCGCATATCATTCAAATGTCGTGGCATCAGGCTTTGAAGATTGAGCGTCTTCTGGTGCCGAGGAAACTGCGCTTCGCGGTTCGCAGCCGACGCCTTTTCAGGCGTCGGCGCTAAACCCTATCTACTGGAGCTTGGAGCCCAGCTGGCTGATCGCGCGATCGATCAGCGGGTCGCTCTTGGCGCCGGCGAGGCGCTTGGTGAGCACGACTTCAGCGGCGGCGGCTGCCATGTCGGCGGCGGCTGCCTTGACCTCTGCCGCGGCTTGGGCCTCGGCGTTGGCGATCTTGCGTTCGGCCAGCTTCTGGCGGCGAGCGAGGCTCTCCTCCAGCTTGGCCTTGGCTTCGATCTCGTAGCGGCGGGCTTCTTCGTGAGCAGCGGCCAGCATGTCCTTGGCTTGCGCCTCGGCTTCGACGCGCTCGGCCTTGAGTTGGGCCAGCAGACGCTGGGCTTCCTCACGGATACGAGCCGCTTCGTCCAGGTCCGCCTGGATCTTGGCGGTCGTGGCGTCGAGGGCCGAATTGATGGCCTTCGGGGCCTTGGCCACGAAGATCACGATGCCCAGGAAGATCAGCAGGCCCGCGAAGACCCACGCTTCCGCATTCGCGGGGTTGAGGAAAACAGGCATCAAGCGGCTCCTTGAGCGGTGAGCGCCGCGTCGATCTCAGCCGCGGTCACCTTTTGACCGGTCAGCTTTTCGACCATGGCCTGGGCCGTCTCGCCGGCGATGCCGCGGACGTTGGTCATGGCCTGATCGCGCAGGCCGCGGATGCGGGCCTCCGCCTCGTCCATCTGAGCTTGCAGACGGTCGTCCTCGGCCTTCTGGCTAAGCGCCAGTTCGGCCGTGGCCTTGGCCTTGGCGTCGGCGGCGAGGCTGCGCGAACGGGCGCGGGCGTCGTCGATTTCGGCTTGGGCGGCCTTGGCTTGAGCTTCGGCTTCGGCTTGAACGCTGCGCGCCTGGTTCACCGCTTCGGCGATCGTAGCCTGGCGGGTGTCCTGGATCTTGCGAAGCCGCGGCACGAAGACCTTGGCGAGCAGGAGGTACAGGACCGCGAAAATCAGGAAGAGCCAGACGATCTGGCCGCCCCAATGTTCAAATTTGAACTGGGGCAAACCGCCGCTCTCGCTGCCGTGGGCAGCGACTTCCGTCGTGCCGGCCGGAACGTGGTCTCCGTGCGCGGCGACGGCGGATTCAGCGGCGTTACCGTCGCGGATATCCGCGCCCGGCGGGGGTGTGGTCTCGGCGGCCATAAGGCTTAGACGTCCTTAAAGCGCAGGCTGAGGACGCGACGAAGTCGGCGCGCCCTCTGGGACCTGCGGATCTTGGCTTAGGAGAACAGGATGAGCAGGCCGAGCACGAAGGCGAGAATGCCCAGCGCTTCGGTCAGGGCGGCGCCCAGGATCAGGTTGGTGAATTGGCCGCCGGCGGCCGACGGGTTGCGCGTGGCGCCCGCCAGGAAGTGGCCGAAGATGGTGCCGATGCCGATGCCCGAGCCGATCATGCCGAGGGTCGCGAGGCCCGCGCCGATGTACTTAGCCGATTCCGCGTCCATAGTTTTCAGTCCCGTTTGGTAGGTTGATAGAGGTGAGTTTTTCGCTCGGCGATCAGTGGTGATCACCAAGATTGACCACGTCGTTCAGATAGACGCAGGCCAGAACCGCGAACACGAAGGCCTGTAGGAAGGCCACCAGGAACTCCAGCGCCGTCAGCGCCACGACGCCGCCCAGCGAGAGCGCCGCGCCGGGGATGCCCAGCAGGCCCAGGCCGCCGCCGGCCGCCATGGCGCCCAGCGAAACCACGAAGCCGGCGAACACCTTCATGGCCACGTGGCCGCCCAGCATGTTGCCGAACAGACGAAGGGCGAGGGTCACGGGACGCAGCAGGAAGGAAATGATCTCGATCGGGGGGACCAGGATCAGCATGTACCAAGGCACGCCGCCCGGGACGAACAGCTTGTACATGTTC
>NZ_JAURWM010000299.1 GCF_030654915.1 Phenylobacterium sp.
GTCACCTGGGCCGGAGCGGCCACGAACAGGTTCCCCTCGTGCAGGTCGGCATGGAAAACGCCGTGGTCCAAGGCTTGGGCCAAGAAGGCGCGGATCAGGTTGTCGGCCAGGGCCGGGCGATCAAGGCCCGGCAGTTCAAGCGCGGCGGCTTCCGACAACGGTGTGCCGCTCGCCCACTCCTGGGTCAGGACCCGCTTGCCGACCCCGTCCCACACCACCTTGGGCGCGGACATATAGCCGTCCTTGGCCATGACCTCGGACAGTTCGTCGCCACCGGCCGCCTCCAGCCGGAAGTCTAGCTCAAGTGCGGTCGCCCGGATCACCGTGTCAGCCAGGGCGCGAGGCTCCAGCCGCCGCGCGGCCACCGACCAGCGCTCGACGATCCGCGCCGCCAGGTTCAACACCTCGGCGTCCTGCGCCACCCGACGCTCGATGCCGGGACGCAGCACCTTCACCGCCACCCGGCGCCCGTCGATCAGGGTCGCGTCATGGGCCTGGGCCAGCGAGGCCGCCGCCACCGGCTCGCCGAAGCGCGAGAACAGCGCCTCGACCGGACGGCCCAGTGTCGCCTCGACCTCACGCCGCGCGACCTCCGTCGGGAAGGGCTCGAGTTTATCTTTCAGCCGCGACAGATCCTCGGCGAAGGGGGCGCCGAAGATGTCGGCGCGGGTCGACAGCAATTGGCCGAGCTTGATCGCCACCGGCCCCAGCTTCTCCAGCGACCGCGCCAGGCGCTCGCCGGGCCGGCCGTCACGGGCCTGGCGTCCAGCGAAGACCTGCAGGCTCTTGGACAGGGCGCTGAGGCTGGGCGGGTAGAGATCGTCCAGCTCGCGCGGCAACAGGGCGTCATTGCGCGCCAGCGACCACGCCGCCGCTGTCAGCCGTCCGAACGCCGCAACACTTCCCATTGAACTAGATCGCCCAGCCGTGGTGCATGGCCGCCACGCCGCCGGTGAAATTGGTGTAGCCGGCGCGGCTGAAGCCGGCCTGCTCGATCATGTCCACGAAGGTCCGCTGGTCCGGGAACCGGCGGATGCTTTCGACCAGATACTGGTAGCTGTCGCGATCCTTCAGCACGACCTGGCCGATGGCCGGGATCACCTTGAAGGAATAGGCGTCATAGGCCTTCCGCAACGCCTGCGCCGGCGGCTGCGAAAATTCCAGGCACAGGAAGCGGCCGCCCGGCTTCAACACCCGGCGCGCCTCGCGCAGGGCGGCCGAGACGTCGGTGACGTTGCGGATGCCGAACGAGATGACATAGGCGTTGGCGCAGGCGTCGGGCAGCGGCAGGTTCTGGGCGTCGCCGACGGTCCAGGTGATCTCCGGCTCGCCGCCCTTCTGGCGTCCCGCCGCGATCATCTCGGCATTGTAGTCGATGACCATCACCGAGGCGTCCGGGCCGCCGCGACGCTCCTGGGCGCCGCGGGCCATCTTGGCGAAACGGCGCGCCATGTCCCCGGTGCCGCCGGCGCAGTCGATGATGACTTCGCCGGGCTGAGGATTGAGCCGCGCGGCGACCGCGTCCTTCCACAACCGGTGGACGCCCCCGCTCATCAGGTCGTTCATCAGGTCGTAGCGGCTGGCGACGCGGTCGAAGACCCCGCGCACCAGGCCAGGCTTTTCAGCCGGATCGACGTCGCGGAATCCGAAGGTGGCGGCAGGTCCTGTCATGAGGAGGGTATTAGCTCGCGCACGCGAGACGCGCCAGCGGGGGCGCGGCTTGTCGTTCGGGGCACGCCATGCCACTTCCACCCCATGCCCGAACTTCCCGAGGTCGAAACGGTCCGGCGCGGCCTGCAGCCGGTTCTTGAAGGTCAGCGCCTGTCGCGCGTCGAGGCGCGCCGCGCCGATCTGCGCTTTCCCTTTCCCGACGGCTTCGTCCAGCGCCTGACCGGCGCGACGATCGAGCGCCTTGAGCGACGGGCGAAATATCTGATGGCGGTGCTCGACCGCGGCGAGACCCTGGTCATGCACCTAGGGATGAGCGGCCGTTTCGAGATCGCTCGGCCGGAGGGATCCACCCGCCCTGGCGAGTTCCACTATGCGCCAGACCCCAATCCCAAACACGCCCATGTGGTCTTCGAAACCGATGGCGGCGGGCGAGTCACCTATTACGACCCTCGGCGCTTCGGCTACATGGCGCTGATCGAGACCGAAACCCTGGCCGAGCACCCCTGGTTCGCCGGTCTGGGACCCGAGCCGCTGTCGGACGCCTTCGACGCCCAGCGCCTGATCGACGCCTTCGCCGGCCGCAAGCAGGGTCCCAAGACCCTGCTGCTCGATCAGCGCGTCGTCGCCGGCCTGGGCAATATATATGTGTGCGAGGCGCTCAACCGCGCCCGCATCTCGCCGTTCAAGCCGGCCGGCGCGATCAAGCCGGCTCAGATCAAGCCCCTGGTCGGGATCATCCGCGAGGTGCTGGACGAGGCCATCGCGGCCGGCGGCTCGACCCTGCGCGACTACGCCGCCGCCGATGGAGCGTTGGGCTACTTCCAGCACCGTTTCCGCGCCTATGACCGTGAGGGCGAGCCCTGCCTGAACGAGGGCTGCAAGGGCGTGATCCATCGCGAGGTCCAGGCCGGACGCTCGACCTTCTTTTGCTCCGCTTGCCAGAAGTAGCCCCCATGTTGAAAAGCGTTCTGGCGGCGGCTCTCGCCGGTCTCGTGCTTGCAGGCTTCGCCCACGGCCAGGCCCAGGCCCGCCCACCGATCTGGACCGTGCGCGACGCCGATTCCGAAATGGTCATCTTCGGCTCGGTCCACGTCCTGCCCCCCGGCCTCGATTGGCGGCCCAAGGCCCTGGACGCCGCCCTGGCCAAGGCCGACGATCTCTGGTTCGAACTGCCGATCGACCCGGTCTCCGAGGCGCGGGTCGGACAACTGGCCGCGACCATGGGCCGGCTGCCGGAGGGGGCGTCCCTCTCCAAGCTGCTCTCGCCGCAGGGCGCCAAGCGGCTTGAGATCGCCGCAGAGGGTCTCGGTCTGAGCATGGCCGTGCTCGACCAATTCGAGCCCTGGTTCGCCGAAGTCATGCTGGCCAGCGCCGAGTTCATAAAGGCCGGGGCGGACGCCAACTCCGGCGTTGAAAAGACCATCGCCGCGACCGCTCCAGCCTCGGCCAAGCGCCGGGCCTTCGAGACCCCGGAAGAACAGATCGCGATCTTCGACGCCGCCCCGCGAGCTCAGCAGATCGCCTCACTGGAAGAATCCCTGCGCGAACTGAACTCCAATCCAAACGCCTATGACGAACTGATCGGCCATTGGCTGAACGGCGACCTGAAAGCCCTGGACGAGGACGCCCTCGGCCCGCTCCGCAAAGCCGCGCCCGGCCTCTATGCCCGGCTGGTCACCGAGCGCAACGAACGCTGGATCGCCGAGCTGAAGACTCGGATGGACGGTTCAGGCGCCACCGTCGTCGTGGTCGGGGTCGGCCATCTGGTCGGCGATGACGGCCTCCCGGCCCGCCTCCGCGCGCTTGGCTATTCCGTCGAGGGGCCTTAAGCCCGACCCAACATTTCCGACGGAGACGGCCATGAGCTACGAGACCCTAGTCGTCGAGACGCCCCAGGAGACCGGGGTCGGCGTGACCCTGATCCGCCTGAACCGACCCGAGGCGCTGAACGCGCTGAACAGCCAGTTGCTCACCGAACTGTGCGCGGCGTTGGACGTCGCCGAGGCCGACGCCGGCGTGGGCTGCGTGGTGCTGACCGGATCGGATCGCGCCTTCGCCGCCGGCGCCGACATCAAGGAGATGTCGACCAAGACCTACGCCCAGATGTTCAGCGAAGACTTCTTCGGGGCCAGCGCCCGGCGCATCGAACAGTTCCGCAAGCCGATCATCGCGGCGGTCAGCGGCTACGCCCTGGGCGGCGGCTGCGAGCTGGCCATGCTCTGCGACTTCATCATCGCCGCCGAGAGCGCCAAGTTCGGCCAGCCAGAGATCAATCTGGGCGTCGCGCCCGGCATCGGCGGCACCCAGCGCCTGACCCGCTTCGTCGGCAAGTCCAAGGCCATGGTGATGATCCTGACCGGCCGGATGATGGACTCCGCCGAGGCCGAGCGTTCGGGCCTGGTCTCTCGGGTGGTCCCCGGCGACAAGCTGATCGAGGAAGCCATGGCCGCGGCGACCAAGATCGCCAGCCAGTCCCCTCTGGCCGTGAAGATGAACAAAGAGTTGGTCGAGGCCGCCTACGAAACCACCCTCGCCACCGGCGTGGCCCTGGAGCGCCGCCTGTTCCACTCGCTGTTCGCCTTCAACGACCAGAAGGAAGGCATGGCGGCCTTCATCGAGAAGCGTAAACCAGACTTCTCGGGGACCTGACCTGGTTCGTCGCACCCGCTGCGACGGGCTGCGTCACCCTTGTGGATTAAACTCGCCTCGGGCGCATTGACCCCGGGACCTACGTCCCGTATATCCGCGCCTCCAATTTACCCGCCTGGGCGAAGGTCCCGGCGCGACCCGTTTTGAGAGCTGACACA
>NZ_JAURWM010000302.1 GCF_030654915.1 Phenylobacterium sp.
GGCTTCCGAAAGGCCTGCGCCGACGCCGACCAGCGCCGATCCGCCCGCCACCGAGGCTCCACCAACCACACTGACCGGAATCGCCGCGACGCCGATCACGGTCTGGACGCCCGAAGCGGCCAGATGGGTTACAACTTCGGACGATGCGCCACCCGCGGCCGATGCGTTGGCGACGCTGTCCTGAGCGAGCGCGGGGCCAGCGGCGAGCGCCAAGCCAAGGGAAGCGAAGATCAGAGCGCGCATAGGGTCACCCGTTCAGTTGAGAAGCGTCGCTATAGGGCCCGCCTTGGGTGAACCCGAAATGAACCCTTCGCGATCTCAGAGGTCGAGTTCGATGACCAACGGCACGTGATCGGAGGGCTTTTCCCAGCCACGGACGTCCTTGTGGATCACGCAGCCGCGCAGCTTGTCGGCAGCCTGCGGGGAGAGCAGGGCGTGGTCGATGCGGATGCCGTTGTTCCGCTGCCAGGCGCCGGCTTGATAGTCCCAGAAGGTGTAGGCCTCGGGCGAACCGTCGATCTCCATGAAGGCCTCGGTGAGGCCAAGCCACTTCAAGGCGCGAAAGGCCTCGCGGGTCTGGGGCTGGAAAAGGGCGTCGCCGACCCAGTTCTCCGGATGGGCGGCGTCTCGCGGCTCGGGGATGACGTTGTAGTCGCCGACCAGGGCCAGTGGCTCCTCATAGGCGAGCAGTTCACGGGCATGGGCGTTCAACCGCGCCATCCAGTTGAGCTTGTAGGGGAATTTCTCGGTGTCGATGGGGTTGCCGTTCGGCAGGTAGATCGAGGCGACGCGAACCGGGGTGGGGCCGCTGACTACGGCCTCCAGATAGCGCGCATGATCGTCGGCGTCGTCGCCAGGAAGCCCCTTGCGAACATCTTCCAGTGGCGTCTTGGAGAGGATCGCGACCCCGTTGTAGGACTTCTGACCGTGGACGGCGACGTTGTAGCCCAGCCGCTCGAAAGCCTCGGCCGGGAACTTCTCGTCGACGCACTTGATCTCCTGCAGGCAGGCGACGTCGGGCGCGGCTTCCTCGAACCAGCGCAGCACCGTCTCCAACCGTGCGTTGACCGAATTTACGTTCCAGGTGGCGATACGCATCGATGTTTCCGCTGAGGTGGGCGCTCGAAAGAGCTGGTGAACCTAGCGGCTGCTTAGAGCCGGCGCCACCAGGACGCGCCCGCCCAACAATCATTGCCGCGTCACGCCAGACCGCAGGTTGAACCTTAACAATGATTGCGGCGCTGCATATAAGGCCAGGCGTCTCCCCCAAGGCTGTTCATATGAAGGCTCGTTTTATGCGTCAGGCTACTCAGATCGCGATGCTCGGTGCAGCGCTCTTGACCGCCGCTCCGACCGGCGCGTTGGCGCAAGGTCGCCCGGCCCAGGCCACGAACGCCCAGAAGATGCAGACCAACGCCATGGCCGAAGTGCCGCGTTGCACCCGCAAGCTGGGCACCTTGTCGATCACCAATGGCGATGATCCGCGCGGTTGGAACCAGTACAATCTCGCCCCGCCGGCCAAGCTGCTGCGCTCGATCGTGCAGAAGTCCGGCTGCTTCAACCTCGTCGACCGCGGCGCCGGCCTCAACGCGGCGGTGACCGAGCGCGATATCGGCGCGGGCCTGGGCATGCAGCGCGGCTCCAATGTCGGCCAAGGCCAGGTCAAGGCGGCCGACTATGTGCTGGTCGCCGAGGTCCAGGCGGCGAACGGTAACGCGGGCGGTTCGGCCCTGGCCGGCATCGCCGGCGGTCTGATCGGTGGAACGGCCGGCGGCCTCATCGGCGGGATCAAGACGCGCAAACTGGAAGCCAACACCGTGTTGTCGCTCACCAATGTGCGGACCACCGAAACCATCGCCGTGACCGACGGCTACGCCGTGAAGAACGACATCGGGTGGAGCGCCGGCGGCGGAGCTGGCGGTTTCGGCGGCTTTGGCGGCGCGGTTGGCGGCGGCTATGAAGACACCGACACCGGCCGCATCGTGACCCTGGCCTTCGTCCAGGCCTATTCGAAGATGGTCAACGAGCTGGGCTTGGTCTCCAACCAGGGCTCGGCCGCCCAAGCCGCGCCGTCCAAGACCTTCACCGCGACCGCGCCGGTCAACATGCGCAAGATCGCCGACGCCAAGGGCGCCCTGATCCGCAACCTGCCGCCCGGTTCGATCGTCTATCCGACCGGTCAGAAGAATGGCCTGTGGTGGGAAGTCGCCGATGAGAACGACAATGTCGGCTGGGTGCTGAACACCAAGCTCGAGCCGTCGCGCTAAGCTGAACCAGGCGGAGGTCCGATGGGCCTCCGCCGACAGCCTTTGATACTTAGATCGAGAAACTCACGCCGCAGCCGCAGCTGGACTTGGCGT
>NZ_JAURWM010000304.1 GCF_030654915.1 Phenylobacterium sp.
GGAAGTTGGTCATCAACCCGTCGGCGGCCCGGAACCGGTAGCCAGGGGTGATGAAGATCGAGGTCTCCTGCGCGAAGGGCGCGACGATCCCGTCTTCGCCGGTCGCGCTCTCGACCAGCCGCAGGGAAGTGGTGCCGACGCAGATGATGCGTCCTCCGGCGGCCTTGGCGGCGTTCAACGCCGCCGCCGTCTGGGCGTCGACCTCGCCATACTCGGCATGCATCCGGTGTTCGGACAGGTTCTCGGTCTTCACCGGCAAGAAAGTGCCGGCCCCGACATGCAGGGTCACAAAGTGTAGGGTCACGCCCATGGCCTGCAGCCGCGCCAATAGTTCGGGCGTGAAGTGCAGGCCGGCGGTCGGCGCGGCGACCGAACCCTCCTCATCGGCATAGACGGTCTGATAGTCGGCGCGGTCCTGGGCGTCTTCGCCCCGCTTGGCGGCGATGTAGGGCGGCAGCGGCATGGCGCCGCGCTCTGCGATGGTGGCGTCGAGATCCGGGCCCGACAGGTCGAAGCTCAGCGTCACTTCGCCGCCCTCGCCCTTCTCGACCACGGTGGCGTTCAGCGCGCCGAGGAAGCAGGCGCGGTCCTCCATCGCCCCGAAGTGGATCCGATCACCGGGCGCCAGCTTCTTTCCAGGCCGCATGAAAGCGGACCACTTGGACGGCGAGAGCCGTTTGTGGAGAGTGGCTTCCACGGCGATGTCGGAGCCCTCGCGGACCCGGCGGCCCTTCAAGCGCGCCGGAATCACTCGGGTGTCGTTGAGAACCAGGACGTCGCCAGCTCGCAATTGGCTCGGCAGATCGGCGACGGTCAGGTCAGCGAGCGCCTGCCCGGAACGCACCAACAGCAGCCGCGCGGCGTCGCGCGGACTGACAGGCCGTAGGGCGATGCGGTCCTCGGGAAGTTCGAAGTCGAAATCAGCAAGTTGCATGGGCGCGTTTGAAGCGCACGGGCGGGCTCACCCGTCAAGCATCGCGGCATGTTAGATTTGGCCATGCGCTCGGTTCGATTCGTCTTTCGCGGCCTGGCGCTGCTGCTCGGAGCCCTTAGCGCCACGGGCGCAATCCTCGCGCACGGCGGTCGTTTCAGCGGCCACCTCGACGTCCTCACCCACTTCGCGCCTCTCTATCTGGCCGCCGCGACGGTGGTGTTGATCTGCGCGATCTTCACACCTCCCCCCCGCGACAAGCTGATCCTGGCCATGCTCGGCGGCGTGGCGACCGTGGCGAGCCTTGGATTGATGGCGCCGGAACTGACCCGCCCAGCCGTGCCTCGCGCCCAGACGAACGCCGCCGGCCAGGTGAAGGTCATCCAGTTCAACGTCAGTCGCCGCGACGCGCGGCTAGAAGACCGTGTCCGATGGATCGCCGAGCAGGATCCAGACTTCCTGATCCTGGAGGAATCGACGCCCGCGATGCGCGCGGCGGTCCTGCGCCACCTACCCCGCCACATGTCCTGCGGCAGGACCTGCGAGACGGTGATCTTCACGCGCACGCCGCCCGAGAAAGCCGAGCAACCGCGCCGAGGGCGCTATGGCCTGGGCCCCGCGATCGCCATCGTCCACATGTCGCCGCAGGACGGCGGCTATATCCTGGTCGGCACGCATTATACGTGGCCCACCGCCGTCCGAACCCACCGGGAAAACACCGCTCGCATGCTGCAGCTGATAGGTCCCCTCCCCAAGGCGCGGATCATCCTGACCGGGGACTTCAACTCCACGCCCTGGTCGTTCGCGCGGGCCAGGGAGGATGCGCGCAACGGGCTGGAGCGCCGAACCCACGCGCTGGCCTCCTGGCCGACGACCTTTGGCGTTCCGTTCCTGCCCATCGACCATGTCTATGCGGGGCCGGGCCTACGGACAGTAAGCGTGACGCGCGGCCCTAACCTCGGATCAGACCACTATCCCATCGTCGCCGTCCTGGCGCCGGTCTCCTGAACGCAACGAGGCCCGTGGAACCGTTTCGATCGCTCCTGACGGGCCTGATGCTGTTGGTCGCGGTTGGCTGCGCCGGATGGGCGTTCGCCGCCCAGGGCGGTCGCTGGAGCGCCCGGCTCGACGTGCTGACCCATTTCCTGCCCATGATCATGGGCGCCGCGGCTGTCACGGTCCTCTACGCCATCTTCGCCGAGCCATTGTGGGCGAAACTGGCGCTGGCCGGCTTCGGCGGAGCCGGCCTGGTCTTGGCCGGATGGCTGATCGCGCCAGAATACCTTGCGCGCCGAGCGCTCGTCGCGGCGGACGACACGCCAAGTCAGATCAAGGTCATCCAGTTGAACGCCTGGCGCGGGAACAGAGACCCGGAGGGTACGGTCCGGTGGCTGCTGGCGCAGGACGCCGACGTCATCGTTCTGCAAGAGGCCGACATCGTCGGACCGCTGCTGAAGCTGCGCTCGGCCTATCACGCCAGCTGCGACGGCTGCGCGGTGGTGATCCTCTCGAAAACCAAGCCGGTCGTGCTGAACACCCCGACGCCGAATGACAAACGCCTAGGCGCGCCGACCGCCGGTGTGACGCTCCGCGACGAGCAAGGCGAGTTCACGGTCATCGGCACGCACTACACTTGGCCAGTTCATGGCGGACTGCAGCAGTCGCAAGGGCGCAGCCTGGCCCGTCTGCTCGCTAGCATCCCGAAGGAAAGACTGATCCTCACCGGCGACTTCAACTCCACGCCTTGGTCCTTCAGCCGTCGGCGCGAGGACGCCATGTTCGGGTTGGAGCGGCTGACCCGGGGCATGTTCACCTGGCCAGCTCGAGACGTTCCCAGACGTGGGCGCGGCACGCCTTTCCCACTCCTGCCCATCGACCACGTCTACGCAGGATCTGGGTGGCGGACAGTGAAGGTTGAACGCGGTCCACGAACGGGCTCGGACCACTATCCGGTCATCGTGACCCTGGCGCCCTCACCTTAGCGCGGCGCGCGCCTCGCGCAGGGCGGCCTGAAGTTTGGCGCGACGTGCCGCAAAGCCCTCCTGGACAGCGGCCTTTCGCGTCTCAAGCTCGAGCTGGGCCGCCTGGATTTCGGCCAGTTCGGCCTCGTGCCTCGCGGCCTCGTCGGTCAGTTCGCGCTCGAGCTTCGCGACCTTCTGGGTCGCGGCCTTTGAGGGCTCCGTTCGTTTGGGGGGCTTTGGCGCCTTGGCGAGCGCCGCCTTAGTATCGGCGGCTCGGCGCAAAACCTCGCCGGGGGTCGCGGTCGCAGCGGCGACGAGGTCAGGATCATCGGTCTCGTGAGCGCCGCCGGTCTTGAACAGATCCTGGTGCGCGCCCCAGGCGGCCAGCGCCTTGGCTCTCGAACTGGCGGCGACCACGTAGTCGGTCAGGCCATCGGATGTGACGAAGACCTTCAACCGCTGCGCCACCGCCGGGCTCCTAGTTCAGCGCCGCGAGTTCCCGTGAGAGGTTGGCCCGCGCCTGGGTCTCCAGCCACTGGGCGAAGGCCGGATCGGGATAGATAACCTGCGCGTCCAGGAAGCGTTGCAGCACAGCGCTTCGGCCCGTGCGCCAGAGATCGTCCGGCACATGGGCGTATTCCTCGCGGACCGCCGTGACATAAGCGTCGTAGCGATCTTCGGGCGCGCCCAGGATGGAGAGGTCGATCGAGACCAGGATCTCGCCCAGCCGATCACCTTCCTCCACCGCATGCCCCGCCGTCAGCCGGATCAGGCGCGCGACCTCGTCGCGGGCGTGCAGCGACACGTCGAAGTCGCGGAGATCGCGCTTGGCCATCTCCGCGCTCTTGGCCTCGTTGTCGGAGGCGCTCGCATCATAGACCGCGTCGTGCCACCAGATCGCATAGGTGAGTATCTGGTGCTCGGTCTCGGTCAGATCGGGGACCTGATCGAGCAGCGCCAGGCACTGCTCGATATGGGCCCGGGTATGATAGCGGCGGTGCGGTTCCGCATACGCCGCTTCCAGGTCCGGCGTCACGCGTCGGCCGCGACCTTGGCCGACACGATCTTACCGGGCGCACGCGGCGGCTCGCCCTTGGGCAGGGCGTCGACCGCGTCCATGCCTTCAACCACTTCGCCCCAGACCGTGTACTGGCCGTCGAGGAAGGTGGCGTCATCCAGGCAGATGAAGAACTGGCTGTTGGCCGAATTCGGAGCCGAGGTGCGAGCCATCGAGCAGACGCCGCGCTTGTGCGGTTCGCGCGAGAACTCAGCCTTCAGGTTCGGCTTGTCGGAACCCGACGTGCCGGTGCCGGTCGGGTCGCCGCCCTGGGCCATGAAGCCGTCGATCACGCGGTGGAACACCACGCCGTCGTAGAAGCCTTCACGCGCCAATTCCTTGATGCGGTCGACGTGGCCAGGAGCCAGGTCGGGACGAAGCTTGATCGTCACCGGGCCCGTGTCCAGGGTCAGGATGAGGGTGTTTTCCGGTTCCATTACTTCACCTCCGAGGGAATTCTGATCGCGCAAGCCGAGAAGTCCGCCCCCAGTCTGGCGCGGGCGCTCTCGATCTCAGCCCTGAACCAGGTGCTCTTGGGATCGATCACGCGCACCTTGGGGCGTTCGGCGGCCGGGATATCCGACAGGATGCGCACCTTGTCCATCTTGTCCTGCGGCGCGACCACAGGTTCGCCGACCTTGATGGCCCTCACCACGTCGAGGCCGGAGATCACGCGGCCCCAGCCGGTGTAGCGCTTCTCAAGCGACGGATAGGCCTGACGCATCAGGAAGAATTGGCTGTTGGCGCTGTCGACGCCCTCGCCGCGCGCCATGGCCGCGACGCCCGGGCAGAACAGCGGCCAGGCCGAGACCTTGCCGTCCGCGGTCATGGCCATCAGCATTTCGCCCTGGCTCGCCACCGGCAAGGATTTGACGAAACCGAGCTGGCTGACAGTCTGATCGGCGACCAAGGTCATGTCGCCGGCGCCGCGGCGGAACACGAACTCCTGCGTCAGGTCCGGCTTGTCGCTGCCGCCGGTGCCGCGATCCTCAGGATCGCCGGTCTGGGCCATGAACTGGTCAATCACCCGGAAGAAGCTGCGGCCGTTATAGAGGCCGGCGCGCGTCAATTCCTTGATCCGGGTCACGTGGTTGGGGGCCACCTCAGGCAGCATCTCGACGATGATGCGGCCCTTATTGGTGTCGATCACCAGCACGTCGGCTGGGTTGGGCGTCCGCCAATCGGCCGCGGTGGGCTCTGCGGGCGCCGCGGCTGAGCCGGTGGCGGGGGGCAGATTGGGTTTGGGCGCCTGCGCGGCGGCAGGGACCGCGACACTCAAGGTGACGGCGGCGAAAAGAACGGTTCGGATCATGGTCGGCACTCGTAGCGGGAGGCGGCATGCGCCGCCAGCCCGACTTAGGCCCTGACCTTCGAGATCAGGGCGTCATTGATTCGCGGCCCGACGAACTTGGAGACGTCGCCGCCGAGGGTCGCGATCTCCTTGACCAGTCGCGACGAGATCGCCTGGTGACGCGGATCGGCCATCAGGAAGACGGTCTCCACCTCACGGTCGAGTTGCTGGTTCATCGCCGTCATCTGGAATTCGTACTCGAAGTCAGCCACGGCCCGCAGGCCTCGGACGATCACTCCAGCCCCAATCTCACGGGCGAAGTGCATCAGCAGGCCCTGGAACGGCTGGACCACGATCTCGGCCCGGTCGGTCAGGTGCGCGGTCTCAGACTTCAGCAGCGCGACACGCTCGTCGAGCGAAAACAGGGGCCCTTTGCCGGCGTTGATGGCGACGCCAATCACCAGCTTGTCCACCAGCTTCACAGCCCGACCAATAATGTCGGTGTGGCCATTGTGGATGGGATCGAAGGTCCCCGGATACAGCCCAATGCGCGTCATTCGACGTCTACTCCCCCTGCTGCGGTGCAGCAGGATTTCACCGGCAGGCCCCACGAAAGCAAGCTGAAATGTTGCCTTCGGGTCCCGGATGAACCCGAAGTTACAACTTTGCCGGATATGGCCTTATTCGCTGGTCTCATCGGCCTGCGCGTCAGAACCGTCGTCCTCACCGCCGCCCTGATCGGCCAGGCGCTCGACGGAGACCACGTGCTCGTCCTTGCCGGTACGGAAGATGGTCACGCCCGACGTATTGCGACCGACCATCCGGACCTGGCTGACCGGCGTGCGGATCAGCTGGCCCTGATCGGTGACCAACAGGATCTCATCGAACTCCTCGACCGGGAAGGAGGCCGCCAGGCGGCCGCCCTTCTTGGTCAGGTCCTGGGCCAGCAGCCCCTGCCCGCCCCGACCCGTCCGGCGGAACTCATAGGCCGAGCTGCGCTTGCCGAAGCCTTCGGTGGAAACGGTGAGGATGATCTCCTCGGCCGCGCCCAGTTCGGCGATACGCTCAGGGCTGAGCGCCGCCAGATCGCCACCCTCGGCCTCGTCGTCGTCAGGCGCCGCGGCGTCTTCCACTTCGGCGTCGTCATCGATAGCCCGGCGCATGGCGTTGGCGTGCTTCACATAGGCCGCCCGCTCGGCAGGCGTGGCTTCAACCGAACGTAGGATCGCCATCGAGATGACGCTGTCGCCCTCAGCCAGGCGGATACCCCGGACCCCGGTCGAATCACGGCCTGCGAACACGCGCACTTCTTCGGTCGCGAAGCGGATGCAGCGGCCGAGCGCCGTGGTCAGCAGGATGTCGTTCTGGGCCGCGTTGCACAGGCCGACCCCGATGATGGCGTCGCCGTCGTCGAGCTTCATGGCGATCTTGCCGTTGCGCTTGATGCCCTGGAAGTCCGACAGCTTGTTCCGACGCACGCCGCCCGACTTGGTGGCGAACATCACGTCGTACTGCGCCCAGGCGGCCTCGTCTTCCGGCACCGGCAGGATCGAGGTGATGCTCTCGCCCGGCTCGATCGGCAGCAGGTTCACAAAGGCCTTGCCGCGGGAATTCGGATTACCGACCGGCAGACGCCAGACCTTGAGCTGATAGACCTTGCCGCCCGACGAGAAGAACAGCATCGGAGTATGGGTCGAGGCCGAGAAGACGCGAGTGACCGCATCCTCGTCCTTTGTCGCCATGCCCGACCGCCCCTTCCCGCCCCGGTGCTGGGTGCGGTAGGTGGTCAGCGGCGTGCGCTTCACATAGCCGCCGTGAGTGACGGTGATCACCATCTCCTCGCGGGCGATCAGGTCCTCGTCCTCGACGTCGGCGTCGCCGTCGACGATCTCGGAACGGCGCGGCACGGCGAAGGCGTCACGCACCGCCACCAGTTCCTCACGGACGATGGCCATGACGTTCGCGCGATCCGACAGAATGGTCAGATGGCCCTGGATGGCGCCGGCCAGTTCACGAGCCTCGCCGAAGATCTCATCGCGGCCGAGGCCGGTCAGACGAGACAGGGTCAGGGCCAGGATCGCCCGGGCCTGTTCTTCGGTCAGACGAATCTTGTCGCCGCCGATCACCAGGGTGCGCGGGTCGGCGATCAGTTCCACCAGCGGCAGCATGTCGCCGGCCGGCCAATCCTTGGCCACCAGGCGCTCGCGCGCCTCGGCCGGGTCCTTCGAGGACCGGATGATGTGGATAAACTCGTCGATATTGGCCACGGCGATCGCCAGGCCGACCAAGACGTGACCGCGGTCCCGGGCCTTGGACAGTTCGAACTTCACGCGCCGGACGACCACTTCCTCGCGGAAGTCGACGAAGGCGACGACCAGGTCGCGCAGATTCATCTCGCGCGGCCGGCCGCGATCCAGCGCCAGCATGTTCACGGCGAAGGACGACTGCAGCTGGGTGTAGCGATAGAGTTGGTTCAGGACGACGTCAGGCGAAGCGTCGCGCTTCATCTCGACGACTACCCGCATACCGTCGCGGTCGCTTTCGTCGCGGAGGTCGGAGATGCCCTCGATCTTTTTCTCGCGCACCAACTCGGCGATGCGCTCGACCATCGCGGCCTTGTTCACCTGATAGGGGATCGAGTTGATGATGATGGCTTCGCGATCCTTGCGAAGCTCCACGATCTCGGCCTTGCCGCGCATGATCACCGAGCCGCGGCCGGTCATCAGGGCGTTGCGAGCCCCCGCACGGCCGATGATCTCGCCGCCAGTGGGGAAGTCAGGGCCGGGCACGATGTCCAGCAGGGCGTCCAGCGAGACTTCGGGATCGTCCACATAGGCCAGGCAGGCGTCGACGATTTCTCCCAGATTGTGCGGCGGGATGTTGGTCGCCATGCCGACGGCGATGCCGCCCGCGCCATTGACCAGCAATGCCGGGATCCGCGACGGCAGAACCACAGGCTCCTGCTCGGTGCCGTCGTAGTTTTCCTTGAAGTCGACCGTGTCCTTGTCGAGGTCGGCCACCACCATCATGGCGGCCTTGCTCAGCCGGCTTTCGGTGTAGCGCATGGCCGCCGGCGGGTCGTTGTCGACCGAACCGAAGTTGCCCTGACCATCGATCAGCAGCAGCCCCATCGAGAAGGGCTGCGCCATTCGCACCATGGTGAAGTAGATCGAGGCGTCGCCGTGCGGGTGATACTTACCCATCACGTCCCCGACCACGCGCGCCGATTTAACATACGAGCGGTCGGGCGTGTGGCCCTGCTCGTTCATCGAGAACAGGATGCGGCGGTGCACGGGCTTGAGGCCGTCGCGCGCGTCCGGCAGGGCGCGGCTCACGATCACGCTCATGGCGTAATCGAGATAAGACTTCTTCAGCTCGTCTTCGATGGCGATAGGGGCAATGCCCCGGCGCCGACCGTCATCGGACGGGGTGTGGGTTTCGTCGGTCAAGGAGGCGATTTATCCGTTTAGAATCGGACACAAAACTGAGTTGAGTTGTTACCATCCCGGAAGCCGCAAGGCCAAATGTCCGTACAGTTTCAAACCCAGGTGCCAGCCCAAATGAAATATGCCTTCGCCGTTCTCGCCGCCACCCTTTTCGCCAGTTCGGCGACTGCGGCCGATGCGCCCGCCAACCAACAGATCGAACTGAAGAATTCCACGGGCGCGGTGATCGGTTCGGCGACCCTGACGGACGCCCCGAACGGTGTGCTGGTTCGCCTGCAGGTGAAAGACCTCTCCCCCGGCTGGCATGGCCTGCACTTCCACGAGAAGGGTGACTGCTCCAAGGCCGACTTCACCTCGGCCGGCGCCCACGTCCACGGCAAGTCGACCCTGGTCCACGGCCTGCTGAACCCCGACGCCAACGAGGCCGGCGACCTGCCGAACCTCTATGTCGCCGCCGACGGCACGGGCGCCGCCGAAGTGTTCTCCGGTTCGGTGGCGCTGAGGACGGCCGCCGGCCGTGAACACCTGGCCGACAAGGACGGCTCGGCCATCGTGATCCACGCCAACGCCGACGACCACAAGACCCAGCCCATCGGCGGCGCCGGCGCGCGCATCGCCTGCGGCGTCATCGCCGGCAGCTAGCCCCCTGGAGGCCGGCGGGCTGCTCGCGGCCCGCCGGTCTCGCTCGACGTCATCGTCAGCACGCCTAGCGTTCGGGGCTTACGGCGAGGATGGCAGCCGCACGAAAAAACGGCCGGCCCGAAGGCCGACCGTCTTGTCCGCGCAACGATGATGCACCTAGCCCTAGAAGGGGATTTCGTCGTCCAGATCGGCCGAGAAGTTCTCGCGAGGCCCCGAGCTCTGGTTGCGTTGACCGCCACCAAAGCCACCGCCGCCGCCACCGCTTCCGCCGCCATAGCCACCGCCGTAATCACCGCCGCCGCCACCGCTGCTGTCGCGCTCACCGTCGCCACGCCCGTCGAGCATGGTCAGTTCGCCGCGGAACTTCTGCAGGACGATCTCGGTGGAGAACTTTTCCACGCCCGACTGGTCGGTCCACTTGCGGGTTTGGATCGAGCCCTCGATGTAAACCTTCGAGCCTTTTTTCAGGTACTGCTCGGCGACCTTCACCAGATTGTCGTTGAAGATCACGACCCGGTGCCATTCGGTCTTTTCCTTGCGCTCGCCCGAAGACTTGTCGCGCCAGGTTTCCGACGTCGCGATGCGCAGATTGGCGACCCGGTCGCCGGAATTCAGGCTGCGGATCTCGGGATCTGCGCCCAGATTGCCAACCAAAATGACTTTATTGACGCTGCCCGCCATGAGCTTGTCCCTTGCTTTCCGTGCTTGCGGGCTAGAGGCCCAAGCGCGGGAAGCTAGACGACCCCGCCGCCCGGATCAATATTGATGTTCCGTATTCGTTCACGTCGCGACGCGCTTCTCCACAGAGGAATGGCGCGGCGCGAACGCCCCTACTGCGCGGGAGCCGCCGGCGCAGGCTCGCGCGGCATGGCGCCCGGCACCGCCAAACGACCGTCACCGGTGCGGACCATGGCCAGGTAGCGATGCTCCTCCAGCGACGGGGCGGTGAAGATGCCCTTGCGATCGATGAAGATGAAGTTGCCCTTGAAGGCGCCAACCACCTCACGCTGAGAGCCGCCCAACCGCAGGAACCGCACGCGCATCGATTCCAGTTCGGCGGCGCAATGTTCGAGATCCGCCACGCCGGTCTTCAGCTTGTTGAATTTCAGCGTCCCGTCGGTCTGGGGCGCGACATGCCAGCAGATCCCGTCCCCACCAGGCGGCCGGGTGCGCTTGCTGCAGGCGGCGAGAGCGAGGACGGCGAAGCCGACGATGAGGACGGTGCGAAGCATGGGCATGAGCCTATAGACGCGATTGCGGCGGCGCGAGGGCGCTATCCGATCGATTGAATGGAGCAGTTCGAAGCTTGCTCGGCTAGAGGCCGGAAGCTGCGATTGTCACCCGAAACCTCGACCTTGCCCGGCACCAGGCGCAGCGTCTGCTGCATCCAGCGGCCATAGGTCGCGCCGCCGGGTCGCTCGCAGCGACCGGCGAACAGGGCCTGAACACAGCCGTTCAGCGTCAAATCGTTGGGAAGTTTGCGCCAGCCGCCGTCGGCATATCGCCAGCAGCTCCCCGCCGGGCCGCTCGTCGGGGTGACGGCTGGAGTCGTCGCAGGCGTGGTCGGTTGGGCCTGAACCGGGGCAACCGGCTCCGGCTTGGGCGGCAACGGGGTCAGCATGGTCCCGGCCTGGTCGGCCGCCGCCAAGTTGCCGGCCTGATCGACCCCGACGTCGAGGGCGCCGGTGGCGACCCCATTGCGCTTGGCGCATTCAGACAGGGTGATCTCGCCGACATACTGGCCGGCGACGTAGCAGCGCAGCGGCTTTGCGGGATCCATACGGCCATCGTCAGGCGCGCCGGTCTCAACCACCAGACCGCCCTGGGAGGCTGGCGGCGGCGAGGTCTTTTCGTTGCGGCCCTTGCCGACCAGCATCGTGGCGATGAGGACGCCGGCCAGCAAAGCCAGCGCGCCGCCGACGAGAACCAGGACCGTGCGCCGATCTTTCAGAAATTCCATAGGCCCTCGCTAGACCGTGCTCGTGACGGTTTCAAGCGGGGGCTCGGTTCTGAGCCGGTTACGAACCGGCCACCGCAATCTTACTGTCCGGCCTCAACGCGCCAAGGCCAACCGTAGATTGCAGTCTAAGATTTGATGAGACCTTAGGCGCCGCCACGGAAGAGTTGAAGGATGAGTTCCGGCTGAGAGTTGGCGATCGACAGCGCCTGGGGGCCCAACTGCTGGCGGACCTGCAAGGCCTGTAAGCGAGCGCTTTCCTTGGCGATGTCGCCGTCCACAAGCTTGCCGATCCCTGTATCTAGCACGTTCTCCAGCTTGGTCACGAGCGCGCCATGCTTCTCGATCTGCTTGGACTGGGCGTCCAGCTCGGCGAGTGCGGAACTGACATTCACTATGGCCCGGTCAACCGCGGCCAATACCGCCCCGGTCTCCCTCGTCGTCCCGGTCAGGGCGGTGCCAGCCAGGTTGATCACCGACCCGCCGACCGTCAAATCCTGAGGCGTCAGGCTGATGGAAGCCTCGCCGTCGGCGCTCCCCACGACGTTAAGGTTGGAAGTCAGCGTCCCGTTCAACATCGAGACACCGTCGAACTTCGCCGAGGCCGAAAGCTGGCTGATCGATTGAAGCAAGGCCTGGTATTCGCCATCGAAGGCCGCGCGCGAAGTCGGCGACGTCGAGTCGTCGGCGGCGCCGACAGCCTTCTCCCGCATCTGGTTCAGGATATCGCCGACCTGCTGGCCAGCGGCCAAGGCGACATCGGTGATCGAGCTCGCGCGATCGAGGCTCGTCTTAACCGCGCTCAAGGAAGAGAACTCGGCGCGCTGCTTCTGAGCCGTGCTGTAGACAGCTGGCTCGGCGCTCACCACGCCAAGGGCGGCGTCGGCCTTATTCTGGACCTGATCGCGCTTGTCGTTCGCAAGGTTTTGAAGCGGAATCGGCGCCGGTCGATTGGTGTTGATGCTCACCGACATGGCGCTGATCTCCCTCAGAGAACCCATGATTTCCGCGCGACTCACGCGTCGCAGACATGGTTAACGCTAGAGAGATCTTGGTTACCGGGAAATTAACAGCCTGCGATGCGAACTAGCTCGCGAGGCGGTCGTCAGGCGGCGACCGGCGGCTCAGCCTTGTGCCCCAGGGCCTGCATCATGATCTTGTTGATCTCGATCAGAGTCTCGAAATCATCCTGTCCGCGCATGACCTCGCTGGAGTGACGGCCAACGAACAGGCTTAGCGAGATTATGTTTGCTCTCACCTGTGACGGCAAAGCGTTGCCCGGCTCGTTGCAGTCCAGCGCCAAGGTCGACCACAGCCGCCGGTTCCAATCGATCGCCGCGATCCGCGTCGCAAGATCGCTGATCGGAACCTCGGACGCCGCGATAAGCGCCCGCGTCGCCTGACCGAACAACCGATACTCGGTGTCCTTGGGGGCCTCAGCCCTCGTGGCCGCTTGCTGGTAAGCTCGAAGCGACATTCCCCAACCTCTCGCCTTCGTATTCGATCAGCTTCCGGCACATCATGAGCGCCTTGTAGTACTCGCGCGACATGGCGTGCTTCGAGATAGCCACGCAGTCCGCCAAGATTTCTGGATTCCGGATGACCCCCATGAACTCAGTCAGGCGCTGAGCGAACTCGTCATAGTAGCGATTGTTCGCGCCATCCTCGAGATACATCATCATCATCGGAAAATAGATGCGCCGGGCCGGCGTGACCGCCTCGTCCAACTGCATGATGTCCTTTTCGCGCAGGACCGAGGCCTTGTTCTGCAAGACCAGGGTCGTCCGACGATCCCCATTCTGCACCACCGCGCCGTTGAGGACGAACTTCTCACCAGGCTTCAGCGATAGTTTAAGCGGCATTCCTCAGTCTCCATGAGAGGCGTGTCGCCCAGGTCTCGAAACGGTCCGAAACGCGGCTGGCCTCAACGCTAGATACGAGAGCGTTAACCGCTCCTTGCGACGAGCGCCCCGCCCCCCGACGGCGCCAGCAAACCGTTAAGCTGATTTCCTCTGATCTGCTCAGATCCTTTTTCACCCCCTCCCCCGCGACAATCGCCAAGGTCTTGATCCAAGGCGGAACACGACCGGCCACGGCGGGTTGATTCGGCGAAGGGCGCCTCTCTGGCGTTCGATGCCAGGAGCGATCCAATGCCCGACGTGCAAGACGGCTACGATGATCAGGCAGGCGCCGAGGCCTTCGACGAGACCAACCTCGACGACGACCAAGACCTGAACGAGATGCGGACCTTTGAAGAACTGCCCGACCTTCTAGACCTGACCACCGCCGAGGGTGATCGCGACGACGACGAAGGCGTCGCGCTCGACGCTTCGGAGTTCGATGAGGCCGCCTTCGACGAGGACGATCCGGCCGAGGATGACGAGCTTCACTACCGTGCCGTCCCGGCCGACGACGATGAGGACGACGATGCCTTCGATGAAGATCAGGTCGAACCCGATTCGATTGATGGCCTTGATGAAGTCGCCGACGCGGCGCTGGTGAGCGGCGGCGAGGACGACTTCACGAACTTTCAGTCGAAGGGTTTGAGCGACGAAGATCTCGAACGCATGGGCTATTCGCGGCGAGCGACGCCGGCCGAAGTCGAGGATAATCGTGATCTTCGAACGGAAAACGCCTTGGATGAGGGCCTTAAGGAGACCTTTCCGGCCTCCGATCCGGTTTCGATCTCACCCCGCCACACCTGACGATCCCTGCGACCTTTAAAACATCGTCCGCGATAACCCGCTCAATCAGCTTGAATGTCGCGCCCGTGCCTTTAGTTTGGCCCCAGTTGAAACATTTGTTCGAAAGCGGGTCCCATTATGAGCCCGCACCTGGGGAGCCCAATGAGCCAGCGTTTTGAAGGCACCGACAATTACGTCGCCACTGAAGATTTGAAGGTCGCGGTCAATGCTGCGGTTGCGCTCGAACGCCCACTATTGATCAAGGGTGAGCCCGGCACCGGTAAGACGGTCCTGGCCTATGAGATCGCCAAGGCGCTCGACGCCGAGTTGATCACTTGGCACATCAAGTCCACGACCAAGGCTCACCAAGGCCTTTATGAATACGACGCCGTCACCCGCCTGCGTGACAGCCAGCTCGGCGACGAGCGCGTCAAGGACGTCAAGAACTACATCAAGAAGGGCAAGCTCTGGGAGGCGTTCACCGCCGGCAAGCGCCCGATCCTGTTGATCGACGAAATCGACAAGGCCGACATCGAATTCCCCAACGACCTCTTGCAAGAGCTCGATCGGATGGAATTCTACGTCTACGAGACCAATGAGACGATCAAGGCCGAGATCCGCCCGATCGTCATCATCACCTCGAACAACGAAAAAGAACTGCCGGACGCCTTCCTGCGTCGCTGCTTCTTCCACTACATCCGCTTCCCTGAACCCGAGACGATGAACGAAATCGTCGAGGTCCACTATCCAGGCATCAAGCAGAAGCTGGTCGCCGAGGCGCTGCGCATTTTCTACGACATGCGCAAGGTTCCAGGCCTGAAGAAGAAGCCCTCCACCTCGGAGCTCCTCGACTGGCTGAAGCTGCTGATGGTCGAAGATATCGACGCGGCCGCGCTCGCGGAAAAGGATCCGACCAAGCTGATCCCGCCGCTGCACGGCGCGCTGCTGAAGAACGAACAAGACGTCCACCTGTTCGAGCGACTGGCCTTCCTGGCCCGCCGCGAGGGCGCTGGATCGCGTCCCGGCCAGCAATAGGCTTACGCCGAATTCACTCGACGTTACAAAGGGCTCCGGTCAGGTTCGACATGAACCGACTGGAGCCTTTTTCATGAGAACCACCCTGCTGATCGCGGCTTCGGCCCTGACACTCGCGAGCTGCCAGGCCCCCTCACCGTCCACAGCCAAACTCGATTGCCCGGCGACAGAGGGCGACTTGACCCGCGTCAGCATCAGCAACGACGGAAAGACCTGCGCCTATCGATCGACCGACGGCGCCGAGGTCAGCCTGGAGCTCACGCCGATCATTGGCGACGCGCAGACCACCCTGGCCAAGATCGAAACCGAACTGCGCAGCACGCCAGGTCCGATGAGCGCCGACGCCGAGGCGACCCAGGCCGACGTCAGCGCCAAGATCGCCGAGGTCGTCGCGACGAAGGCCGGGGTCAGCGCGATAGCCGCCGACGTGGCTCGGGTTCAAGCCGAGGCGGCCGCCGACGCCGGCATCCACATCGGCTCTGGTGACAATAGCCACGATGACCCAAACTCCGCCCAGGTCGATCTTCCCGGGGTCCACATCTCCAGCGACAGCGAAACGGCTAAAGTCCGCATTGGGCCGTTGAAGGTAGACGCCAGCGGCGACGACACCACCGTGAACATCTACCGCGACGTCCGCATGCGCGGAGAGGCGCTGTCGCGCGAAAAGCGCGGCCTGCGGGCGACGTTTATCTATACGGGCAAGGACTTGCCCGCCGGCTATCGATACGTCGGCTACGAGGCCGGCGGCCCGAAAACCGGACCGCTGACCATCGCTAAGGTTCGCTCGAAAGCCAGCGAGGAATCTGGCGATAACATCAATCAGGATGTCCGAGCGTTAGTGCGCCGCAACGGCGGAGTCTAAGCCCCTAGGTCGTCGGCTGCACTTCGACCACCTTATAGGTCAGGGGACGGCCATCCTCATCCGTGACGGTGACATATTCCCCGACCGCGAAACGATGCTCGCCAAGGCGGTGAACCGGTTCGTCGTCGAGAGTTTCATCTTCGTCGTAGTCGAAGAACCATCGGCTGCCCCGCCGCGCTAGACGACCATCGACCGCCTCCTCGTCCGGCGCGAACCGCCGCACCAGGCATGAGGCCTTTGCCTTGGCGTAGGCCGCCTCATCCAGCAGGCCGTCCGCGGTGAGCGGCGCGGTCAGGGCGTAACCTCGATGGTCGTCCCCACCTGAGAACTCCGTGCCAGGATTGCGGGCAAGCCGCATGACGATGCGCGACAGGGTCATGACCTGAACCTTCAGGATTAGTGGGAGAGGAAGAGCGACGGGTGGTCAGCCGACAGCAGGGTGCGCGTCGTGCCGCCGAAGATGAACTCCTGCAGCCGGGGATGCCCAAAGGCGCCCGCGACCAGGACTCCAGCCTCGATCTTGTTGGCGGCATAGAGCAGCAACGGCGCCGCATCCCCGCTATCAGGCAAGACATCAACCTCGGCCTTTACGCCGCGCGCGGCGTAGTAGGCCTGGAGTCGATGGGGATCAAAGCTGCGTGACGTCGCCTTGGGCGCGGCGAGGATCACGACGCGCGAGGCTTTCTCGAGGAGAGGCATCGCCAACCGCGCGGCGCGCGAGGCTTCCTTGCCGCCGTCCCAGGCGACAGCCACCGGTCCGCCGACGGCGAAGCCCTCGCGGGCGATCAGCACAGGGCGCTGTTCGTCGGCGACCATTTGCTGGAAGGCCTCGCCCAAGGGCCCCCGACCGCGGGCCGGATCGTTGTTGAACACGACAACATCAGACAGCCGGCTCTCGGCCGAAAGACCGGCCCAGACGGGGGTCTGGAGCGAGATGAACTGGCTCTTGGCGTAGGCCACGCCGGCCATCGCCGCCCGTGCGTTCTTTTCACCGACCTCGGCCGCTTCCTTCAGCGATTCCAGGGCGGTGGTCTGGATGCCGCCCAGAAAGCCCTCGCCCATCCAGGGCATGACGTCGGCCACATCAGCCGGCGTGTAAACGCAGGCGAGCTCGGCCCCGAAAGGCTCTGCAAGCCTTGCCGCCGCGGCGATCGCCGCCTTGTCACCTTCGCCACCCGATAGCGGCGCCATGATCCTAGCCCAGCTCATGTTCTTTTCCTTGCTAACCGGCACGCAGCCAAGATGGACCCGGACCGCATGCCACGCATTGATCTTTGGCAAGTCCTGGGTCAGTTCACGACCTTGACCATGAAAGGAACGCATCGGTGAGGAAAGGGCTGCGTCTATCGGGTCAGGAACCTCGCGCCTGGCAGCGGATGTTGTCGGGTCGGCGACTGGACCTGCTCGACCCCTCGCCCATGGATATCGAGATCGAGGATATCGCCCATGGCCTGGCCCGGGTCGCGCGCTGGAATGGGCAGACCATCGGCGAGCACGCCTTCTCGGTGGCGCAGCACTCGGTGGTGGTCGAGGAGATCTGCGCGCATATCCAACCGGACATCGAGCCGAAGTGGCGGCTGGCCGCTTTGCTGCACGATGCTTCGGAATATGTCATTGGCGACATGATCAGTCCGTTCAAGGCGGCGCTGGGGCTGGATTATAAGAAATTCGAGGAGCGGCTGGAGACGGCGATCCACATCCGGTTCGGCATCCCGGCCAAGACCCCGCTGGCCATCAAGAAGCTGATCAAGCAGGCCGACCGCGCCTGCGCCTTTTTCGAAGCGACGCAACTCGCGGGCTTCAACCACCGTGAAGCGCTGGAGTTCTTCGATCCCCCGCCGGCCGGCTATGATCTGCTGATCGAACCGCTTTCAGCCGCCCAAGCGCAAACCCGTTACATTCAGCGCTATCATGTCCTCTCGGAGGCTGCGGGATTCGCGTCCTCTGACGCGGCCTTCGACACCGAGTAGCTGAATGACCCTGATTGTCTGCGGATTGGCCGAGATGCCTGGGCTGATCGCCGCCCGCGCGCCCTCGCACGTCATCACCCTGCTGGACGCCGCCAGCATGATCGCGACGCCCGACGGCGTGGCTCCAGAGCGGCACCTGAAACTGTCGGTCAACGACATCGCCGAGCCGATGGACGGCCTGATCCTGCCAAGCGAGGACCTGGTCCGCAAGCTGCTGAACTTCAGCCGCACCTGGGACGAGAGCGCCCCGATGATCGTCCACTGCTGGGCCGGGATCAGCCGCTCCAGCGCCAGCGCCTTCGTCCTGGCCTGCGACCGCAACCCCACCGTCGACGAACGCGCCATCGCCCTGACCATGCGCCAGGCGGCCAAGCACGCCTATCCCAACCGCCGCATCGTGGCCCTGGCCGACGACGTGCTGGGCCGGCGCGGCCGGATGGTCGACGCCGTCGAGGCCATGGGCGACTATGAGTATTCCGGGGTCGGCGTCCCGTTCGACTTCGCGGTTCGCTACTGATGGACCCCGTCGCCGTCGTCATCGGACTGTCCGCCGTGGTGGTGGCGATCCGCGACGGCGACGCCGTGGTCCTGACCGTGCGGCCGCAGGGCGAGCCGGTCAGCCTGCCCTTCGGCCCCTTCGACCCGGACGGGCACCGGACCTTCGAGCTGGCCCTGCGCGCCTTCGTGACCGCCCAGACCCGGTTCGACCTGGGCTATGTCGAGCAGCTCTACACCTTCGGCGACAAGGGCCGCGACGCCCCGCTGGCCGACATGGGCAAGGCGCTAAGCGCGGCCCGAGTGCTGTCGATCGGCTATCTGGCGCTGACGCCGAGCGCCGTCGACACCACCGCGCCCGACACCGCCTGGGCCAGTTGGACACGGTTCTTTCCCTATGAGGACTGGCGCGAAGGCCGTCCCGCGGCCCTGGACGCCATCGAACCGGCCCTGCGCTGTTGGGCCGACGGCAGCCTGGAGAAACTCTCGCGCGCTCGGCTGCTGTTCGCCCTAGAGGGCGCGCCGTGGAACGAGGAGCGAGTGCTCGAGCGCTATGAACTGCTCTACGAGGCGGGCTTGGCCTCCGAAGCCGCCCGCGACCGCGCCGAGGCGCCGGCCCGTCCCTCGCCCGGCCTGGCCGCGGCGCTCGGCGAGCCGATGATTTCCGACCACCGGCGCATCCTGGCCACCGCGCTCTCGCGCCTGCGCGGCAAGCTGAAATATCGCCCCGTGGTGTTCGAACTCATGCCCGACGCCTTCACGCTTTCGGCGCTACAACGGGCCGTTGAAGCCATCGCCGGAGTGCCCCTGCACAAGCAGAACTTCCGTCGCGCCCTGGAGCGGGCCGAACTCGTCGAGGGGCTTGGCCGGGTCGATTCGGAAACCGGCGGCCGGCCGGCCGAACTGTTCCGATTCCGCCGCGAAGTGCTCAGCGCGCGACAAGTCACGGGCCTC
>NZ_JAURWM010000314.1 GCF_030654915.1 Phenylobacterium sp.
GAGCACGGTCGCGTAGAGGCCGTAAACCCACACATAGATCAGGATGTTGAAGACAAAGGCTTCGATCAACGGCGGGAGCGGGGCCGCGACTCCGAACATTTCGCTGCTCACGACGAATATCAGGGGGTCGATCACCGAGTGCAGGATCGCGGCCACCACGGCCACGAGGCCCACGAGAGTGATCCTGGCCCGTGTCGCCAGGGACCGGGTCAACAGAACGGCGCTATAGACGCCTAGGGAGAGCACTGCCCCTAAGCCGGCGACGAACAGGTAGCCGACCGTTTCCCAGAGCGTCAGACCGCCGTTCTTTAGAGCCGGAGCTTGGAAGACGACGAAGGCGAACGCCCAGAAGGCGAGCGTCAGGTGGGTCGCTTGCAGGGCGCCAAAGCGGCGCATGTGCCAGATAGGACTAGTCATTTGCTTCGCCGAGATTCCGTCGAACCGCCATTCTAGCCCGTGCAGCCTTGGCTTGCGGTCCGGTTCGTCGCGGGATTCCGTTGCTTCATCTCATTTCCCCGCACGGGTGACCGCGTTGAAGACGCATGGAACATGCAGCCTGAGGCCCTGAGTGCCTGGATAAAGACAAGAATTCCCCCTGGCGGCCGCTAGAATGGTGCGTGAATCGAGTGCATGCCAGTCATCCTGCGGGAAAGGTTTGCTCAGATCGCATGCCATTTCACTGTCGGGGCCGCCCCTCCATGCACGTCGCTTTTCGAGCTTTTCTGTTGGCGTCCGCGCTGAGCGTGACGTCGGTGGCATGGGCCGCGCCCTTGCCGGTCGCGCCGATCCTGACGACGCCTGAGGCGAAAGACGCGCGGTCATTCGCGCGTCCCCAGGTGGCGCGGGTCACCCATGTTGATCTCGACCTAACGGCTGACTTCGACGCCAAGATCATGCGCGGCTCGGCGGCGATGGATGTCCTGGCCGCCCCGGGCGCCAGCGAGATCGTCCTTGATACGCTGGGACTGAAGATCACCAAGGTCACCGACGGCGCCGGCCGAGGACTGCCCTGGACGCTCGGCAAGGCGGACCCGGAACTCGGGGCGCCGCTGACGGTGCAGTTGAAGGGCGCGAAGCGCATTGTCGTCGAGTACGCCTCGACGCCCGGCGCACGCTCCTTGCAGTGGCTGCCGCCGTCGCTGACCGCCGGGAAGCACAAGCCCTATCTGTTCAGCCAGGGCCAAGCCATCAACAACCGTAGCTGGATTCCGACGCAGGATAGCCCGGGGATCCGCCAAACTTGGACGGCGCGGATCGTCGTGCCCGAGGGGCTGATCGCGGTGATGAGCGGCGAGAAGCTCACGCCAAAGGGCGAGCCGACCAAGGATGGTCATCGCGCTTTCCGCTTCCGGATGGACAATCCGGTTCCGCCCTATCTGATCGCGCTCGGCGTCGGCGACTTGGCGTTCCGTGAGCTCGGTCCGCGGACTGGCGTTTATACCGAGCCATCCATGCTGGATCAGGCCGCTAGCGAACTGGTCGATACCGAGAAGATGGTGACGACCGCCGAGGGGCTCTACGGCCCCTACCGGTGGGGCCGCTATGACCTACTGGTGCTCCCGCCGTCCTTTCCGTTGGGCGGAATGGAAAATCCGACGCTGACCTTCCTGACGCCGACCTTCATTACCGGTGATGGGGCCAATGTCAGCCTCGTGGCTCATGAACTGGCGCATAGCTGGTCGGGCAATCTTGTCACCAACGCCACATGGCCGGACGGTTGGCTGAACGAGGGGTTCACCACCTATTTTGAGAACCGCATCATGGAGGCGCTGTACGGCGCTCCGAGGGCGCGGATCGAAGCCGATCTGAACTGGGACGGCATGCAGGCCGATATCAAGGAAGAGGGCGGTCCGGCCGCGGATGCGACGAAGCTCTATGGTCAGCCGGGCGGCCAGTTGGAGTACTTCAAGGGCGCGACTTTCCTTCGCACCATCGAGGCCATCGTCGGCCGGGAGCGTTGGGACGCCTACCTGCGGTCATATTTCGATCGCCACGCCTTCCAGCCCCAGACCACGGCCGGCTTCCTGACAGATCTGCGCGCGAACCTGATCAAGGGCGATAAGGATCTGGAAGCGAAGCTGGAGCTCGATAAGTGGGCATATGCGGCGGGCCTGCCAGACAACGCTGTCCACGTGAAGTCCGAAGCCTTGGCGCGGGTGGACGAGCAGATGGCCGCCTTTGTGACGGGCGGGCCGGCGTCCTCAGTGAAGGCGTCGGCCTGGACGACCCAGGAGTGGCTGCGGTTCCTGAACAACCTGCCTCTGCAGCTTTCGACGGCGCAGCTGGACGATCTGGATCGAACCTTCAAGCTCTCGGCGTCCACCAACAGCTATGTCCGGTCAGCTTGGCTGGAGCTGGCGATCGCCAACCGGTACGAGCCGGCCTTGCCGTCGCTGGAGGCGTTCCTGAAGAGCGTGGGCCGGGGGCTGTTTATTCGCCCGCTCTATGCTGGCTTGATGCGCCAGGGCGAGTGGGGGCAACCGATCGCGCGCCAGATCTTTGCCGAGGCGAAGGCGACCTACCACCCGACAATAGCCAGCGGCTTGGAGCGAACGGTGAGCGGGTCCTGAGACCCGCTAGCCTTATTCTGGCGTGGCGCTACGAATGAAGGCCCTGACATCGGCGGCGAGCAGCTTGGCGCTCTCGTCCCCGAGATAGGGCATATGGCCCGAGGCGTAGGTTCTCAGAGTCACGCGGTCCTGCGCGAGCCCTGAATGTCGGACTGTGTGCTCCGCGGCCCCGAAGGTCGTGACGAGGTCATAATACCCGGCGCCGATGAAAACCCGCATTGATGGATTTCGCCGCATGGCGGCGGCCAGATCGACGCCGTAGTTGCGGGGAACGAGCGTTCCTGGTCCAGCGCCCCAGTTCCAGCGTGAGTTGATGTCGGCGAAGACGATGGCTTGATAGCGGTCGCTCGGTTCGATCTTTAGCTCGTTCTGGGCGTAGGTGTTGAACGCCGCGACAAACCCGGGCGTGTACTGGCCCATGGCGGGGTCGTCGGCGACGGGATCGCCGCTTCCGCCGTTGATAGGCAAGGTGTAGCGGCCATCATAGGCGCCGACCTGCAAGCTCTCGTTCGTCAACAAAGCCGTCGCGAATTCCCCCATCGAGATGCGCAGGTCATTGTCGAGCCAAGCCTCGCCTGGAAGGCCGGTCAACTCCGACAGCCGTTCGGCGATCCGGGCGCGTTCGGCCTTGGGCAGAGCGCTTCCGGCGTAGAGCGCGCGGACATAGTCGTCGGCGACGAACTGACTGGCTTCGGCCGCGACGTTCTCGGGGCTTCGGCCCTCGCGCGTGATCTTGCCGTGATGCCAGGCGGTCGCCGCCATGGTCGGGAGGTTGTTGAGATAGGCGCGATCATCGCCCTTCACCGCGCTGCCCGGTTCGAAGGACGGCCCCAGGATCAGCACGCCGTTCAGGCTGACCGCGCTCAGGGTTCCGGTGGAGTAGGGGCCGCCCATCAGGGTGTTGGCCAGGACGGCGGCGCGCACCGCGCCGTAGCTTTCCCCCATGATGAATTTCGGCGAGTTCCAGCGCTTGTTCTGCGTGAGCCAAGCCTGGATGAAATCCGACATCGCCCGGGCGTCTTGCGTAACGCCGTAAAAGTCCTCGGGCTTACCGCCCGGAAGCAGGCGGCTGTATCCAGTCCCGACCGGATCGATGAAAACGAGATCGGCGACGTCCAGCAGGGACAGTCGATTATCCGTGATCTTGAACGGCGCCGTCGTCGGCGGATGAACGGCGTCGGCGAAGGATATCTGCCTCGGTCCCAGCATGCCCATATGCAGCCAGACGGACGATGAGCCAGGACCGCCATTGAAGACAAAGACGACGGGACGGGCCTCTTTTGCGTTCTTATCGACATAGGAGAAGGCGAAGATCGTAGCGGCTGGATCGCCTTTGGGATCGTTCAGCAGCGTCTCGCCAGCGGTTGCGACGTAGCTGACTTTGCGGTCGCCAAAGAGGCCCACGTGCTGGGTCACGACGCGATAGGGGATGTAGGCCCCGCTCGTCGTCGAAGGCTGCAGGGTCTGCGCGGCGCTGGCTCCGGCCGAGAGCAGGACCGCGCCTATGCACGCGCTGGTGAGAAGGTGCTTCATCCTACGGCTCGCTCAGATGCCGCAGGCAGTGTCGGGCACATTAGCTACGCGGGTCCAGCGGTAGCCCTCGACGGTTTTGCCGCGTGGCAGATAGGTGATCTCAAGCGGTTGGCCCGCCCGTTCCAGGTGGATCGTCAGTTCGGCGTCCGCATCGCCCTGGATCGCATCGAGGACGACGGCGATGGTGATCTCGTCGCCGTTGCGCACGCCAGCCTTCTCGGCCGCAGAGCCTGGAACCAGGCCTTTGACCCGGCGCGGACTGGCGGTCAGCGAGGCGCTGTCGAAGCCCAGCTCGAAAATTCGATAGGGGACGGTCTCGCGCTTGAAGCAGGGGCCGAAGGCTCCCGTCAGCGGCACGACCAGCTTGCCCGCCATCATGGCTTCAAACTCGAGCTTGGCCTGGGGGCCTAGTTCCGCCGTGACCAGCTCGAGCCAAGCGTCGGTGTCGTAGCTCAACCCGCGCTTCTGACGGTTGAGCATGGCGAAGGTCAGATCGTCGAGCTTGCGCTTGCCCCCCGACTTCGCTCGGATTTCGGCGTCGATGGTCGTCAGATAGAACGAACCTCGATCATAGGGCAGCTTTCGAACCCTAGTGTCGCTCCAGAACTTGGCTGCGATCTCGGAGGCCGGGGCCGTGTTCATAGCGTTGCCGTAGTAGCTCTGGGCTCGCTTGTTGACGTCGTTGAGGAACTCATCGGTGGTGATGAGACCCGCGCGCCAGGTCAGCACCGGGTCGTAGTACTCGGCCATTCCCTCACCGTACCAGGACACGATGCCGTTAGGGCCAGAGAGGCTACCGGTCCAGTTGTGGACAATCTCGTGGGCGAGATGACCGCGCATGCTGTCGGCCGTCGGCGCCGGCGTGTCGCTGAACCCCGACATGAACGAGTTGATCAAACCGGCGCCGCCCGCGCCGGGATAGGGGTTCTTGCGGAAGAAGACGCGGTAGGGCTTTTCTGGCTCGCCAAAAAACCCCGCGATGGCGGTGTGCGCCTTCTGGGTCCACGCGGCGACCGCCTGGGCGTCGAACGGTGGTTCGCCGAGCCAGTAGATGGCGAACGGACCGCTGCTGGGCGCCGGATAGCTGCGCATGGGGCCGGCCATGTAGTAGCTGTGCGCGAGGAGATCGACGGGGCCGACCGTGCGGACCTCGCCTTCGCCGAGGCTCCAGGCGCCGCGGGAGCCGGCAGGCATGTCCGCCAGATCCCACTGCAGGTGAATGCTATACGGCGTCGACGTGTCGGGGAGCGCCATGAAGCTGACGCCGGCGCCATTCAGGCCACCGGCTTCGGGGCGCAGGTCGAAGGGCGGCCCGGAGCCGAGCTTCGGCCGATAGGCCTGCGCCGGCGCGCGATAGCTTACGGTCACATCGCCCACTGTGGGGCGGCTGACCTCCCAGCGCCTGAAGTACATGAAGTTCGACGGATCGACCGGATCGTCCTTCTGGACGAGCGGGACATGGCCTGCCTGGTCGACGACCGTGATGTCCGCTGCGTGGTAGCGTGCGGTCTCGACCGAGGCGAACACCATCGGTAGCCGCAGGAACGCTTCGCCAGGCTTGGCGTCGGGCGCCTGGACCGCAAGGCGGACACCAACATAGTCCACCGCTTGGCCTTCGGCGTGCGGCTTCAGGGTGACGTCGAGCGATGGCGGCGGGGCGCCTTGAGCGGCTGCTGCGCTGCCAAGGCAAAGCGCGCTGATCGCACCCGAAACGGTCGTTGTGAATGTGCGAACAGCGCCCATCTTGGTCCCCCCACTAGCCACCGGCGTCCAGAGGGAAATCCTAGGCGCGGGGCCCCGAAATATCTTGCCGTTCTTGCCTCGGATTCAGCCTTTAGGTGGCTGGTCTATCGGTCTGCGAACCTAGCCTTGCATGAGCAATGCTTGGCCGACTCAAGGCGGCTACTACCTGAATTTCCGCGCGCGCAGAGGGATGGCCGTCGTGTATTTCGACTCCGACAGGGTCACGATCGAGCGCACATCGACGACGCCCGGCAGCTTGAGGATCGTGGAGAAGATGAAGTCCTGGTACCAGTTCACGTCTGGCGCCAGCACCTTCAGCATCGCGTCCATTTCCCCGAACACCGTGTAGCACTCAAGAATCTCGGGGATGTCGTCGATGGCCTGGTGAAACTTGGCGCGATCTTCGTCGCTGAGCGTCGTCATCTTCACCTGGGCGAAGATTTGCATCTTGAAGCCTAACTTCTGGCGATCCACGAGCACCACCTGGGCCTTGATGTAGCCTTCCTCACGAAGGCGTTGGATTCTTCGCCAGCACGGCGACTGGGACAGCCCGACGCGCTCCGCCAACTCGGCCGTCGACAACGAGGCGTCCCGCTGCATCAGCTCGAGAATCTTGGTGTCGATCGCGTCCAACTCCACCGACATATCTTATGTCCCTCATTTCAGCATCGCGCATAACGGATGCAGGCCAACGGCCTGTCAAGGGTGACAAAGGCAAGAAAAACCAAGGTGTGCGGATAGGATCGCTTTGTAGTCAGAGCTGCTTTCGGAGCAGCTCTCTAGCATCCGAATGACGCCACTGGGGGCGAGCTTGTGAACCTGCCGAGTACGCCGCACGCGGCCCCGCGTGGCGAGGCGCCTGACGCTTCCGGCGAGAGCTATTCCAACTGGGTGCGGGAAATCATGCGCGCAGTCGCCGGCGAGCCAGACGCTTCGGTGCTGTTCGACTCCACGATCCGCGAGCCCACTGAGTTGCTCGCCAGTGTCGCGCGCCGCGCTTTCGAAGGCGGCGTCACCGACAGGTTTGAAAGCGTGTTCGCTGGCGGCAATCCGTTCGTCGTCCAGGCTGTCGCCGCGCGATATGGCGTGGCGCGCGAGAGCGTGATCTGCACCACCGGCGCCACCAGCGCCATGGCCATGGCCATCCGCGCTTATGTCGCGCCCGGCGACCATGTGATCGTTGAAAGTCCGTGCTTCGATTTGCTTCCGGGGCTCGCCAAGGAAGCAGGTGCGACGATCAGCTATCTGCCCCGGCGGGCGCCCAGCTTCGATGTCGACCTGGCGGAGCTGGAGCGGCTCATTAGCCCGGACACCAAGCTGGTGCTGCTGACCCATCTGCACAATCCATCGGGCGCCATGCTGGGCGAGGCCGCTTTGGCGGCTCTGGGCGAGCTCGCGACCAGGACCGGGGTCCCGATCCTCATCGACGAAGTCTATGGCGACTTCGCCGGGCCTGGCTCTGCGGCGGCCGCGCTATCACCCGATATCATCAGTGTCGGCAGTCTGGCGAAGGCCCAAGGTCTCTTCGCTCTGAAGTGTGGCTGGGCGATCGCTTCGCCGGCCCGCGTGCAGCAGATGCTGGCCGCGAACAGCCACGGTGATCTCGATCTTTCAAAACTGTCCCATGCGGTGGCCGCCTTGGTCCTGGAGGACATGGCTCCCTTCGATGAGCATTGGCGGGCGACCCTGGAGGCGACGCGTCCGGTCGCCGAGCGCCACATTGAGGCGATGGTCACCGATGGTTTGTTGGAGGGCGGTATCCCGCTAGTTGGCTGCATGTGCTTCCCAGGCGTTGTCGGCGTTTCCGACACCCGCGCGCTGGCCGCTTGGCTGTGGCGCGAGCACCGGATCGTCGTGGCGCCGGGCGAGTTTTTCGGCCTAGCGGGACACATCCGGATAGGGTTCGGCGGCGCTGCCGACCAGCTCGATCGCGGCCTGGCGCGGCTCCACGGCGCCCTAGCCCAATACCGCCGATAGCGTGCGTCGCGGCTTAGTGGTCGCGAGACGAGTTGCCGCGTTCGCCGACCTTTGACCGGCCACATGAACCATGCGGCCCTTTGTCGGGCGCCGCATAAACAATTTGCGACGCTTCCCCTTCGGTTCGAAGAACGAAAAGAAAAACCGCAGGCTCGCACCTACGCTGTTTTCGAGTGCGACGGCCTGACTCAAGGCTCGCGGAAAACAGACCCCGCTATCTGCAGAGGGTCGTCCGCGAACCTGGGTTGGGGCTGTCCTGGGGCCTAGGGGGACAAGATGAAGATGCAGACCGTGCGGGGGCGCTTGTTCGCCTCAACGATGATGGGTGGCTTGGCGCTGGCGGCGACGATGAGCGCGCAGCCGGTTTGGGCTCAGGACGCCGATGTGGCGCTCGAAGAGATCGTGGTCACCGGATCGCGGATCCGGCGAGCCGACATCGAAACCTCGGCCCCGGTCGCCGTGATCAGCGCGCAGACCTTGACGGACCGCGGCGTGGTCCAGGTCGGCGACATGCTGAACCAGATCAGCTCAAATGCGCCCTCATTCGCTATCGGCGATGGCACCGGCGCGGCGGCTGGAAACGGCCAGCAGTTCGTGAACCTGTTCGGTCTTGGCGCGGGCCGGACCCTGACGCTGGTGAATGGCCGCCGCATGGTGACGACGTCGCAAAGCCGCGGCGTCCCGGGCGTGTCGGGGCTTGGTGACCGGGTTGTGGACACCAATATCATTCCCGTCGGCCTGATCGAGCGCATCGACGTGGTCCAGGCGGGCGGGGCGGCGGTCTACGGCTCGGACGCTATCGCCGGCGTGGTCAACTTTGTACTGCGGGACGATTTCGAAGGCGTCGAACTGGACGCCCAGTACGGCATCTCCTCGCGTGACGACTATCCGAAGCAAAGCCTGCGCGGCACCTTCGGTAAGAACTTCCTCGATGGGCGGGCCAATCTGGCCGTCGATCTGGAGTGGTCGAAGACCGAGGCGCTGCTCGACTACGACCGGCCGCGCAGCAACCTTGGCCGGGTCACCATTTCCAACCCCTTGAACAAGAGCCCAACCGACGGCATTCCGTCGGTGATCGAGAACCTGAATACTCGCTTCGTCACCTTCAACGCGAATGGCGTCATTTCGCGGGCGGGTCCGCCCTTCGCGAGTCAGATCGGGGCCGTCGCCGGCCAGCCGATCCAAAGCAACCTCGACGGCACCGCCTTCATTCCCTACGACATCGGCAACCTGCTGAACCCGATGGTCCCGCCCTTCACCAGCGGTGGTGACGGCCTGCCGTTCCAAGAGCTGGCGTCCTTGAACGTCGGCGTCGAGCGCTGGGTCGGCAACGCCATCGGCCACATCGACCTGACTGATCGCGTGAAGCTTTCGGGCGAGTTCATGTACGCGAAGATCCAGGGCCGCGACCCCTACGGCAACCAGGCCAGCAACACTGTGCTCAACGGCGCTGGCACCGGCTCGGGCGCCATCGCGCTGTCGCGAACCAACCCTTACCTGACGCCGGCCATGTCCGCGGCGATCGGCCCAGGTGGTCCGCCGCTGTACGTTTCCAAGTTCTGGACCGACCTGCTGCCGACCCGTGAGAACACCAGCACCACCGAGACTGTGCGGGCGGTATTGGCGCTTGATGGCGATTTCGACTTCGCCGAGCGGAACTTCTACTGGAGCCTGTCGGCCAGCCACGCGGAAACTGACGGTGAGAGCTTCGGTTGGGGCGTGAACACGGCGCGCTTCAACAAGGCGATCAACGCCGTGCGCAACGGCGCCGGCGCTATCGTCTGCGGCGTCAACGCCGATGCGATCGCGACCAATGACGACGCCGCCTGCGCCCCGCTCAACCCATTTGGGGTGGGCAATGTCAGCCGCGACGCCCAGGCATATGTGACGACGCCGATCGGCTCGGATTACCTGAACTCCCAGGACGACTATCTGGCGACCCTCGGCGGGGACCTGTTTGAGCTCCCGGCTGGGATGATCAAGTTCAGCGTCGCCTATGAGCATCGCCGCGAGAAGGCGAAGTTCACCCCGTTCACAGCCGATCAGCAGGGGCTGGTGGGATCGCAGGTGCCGACGATCGCCACCCAGGCGGCGTACAACACCGACGAGTTCTCGGGCGAAGTCCTGGTGCCGATCATCGGCGGCGACTTCACCTTGCCGTTCGTGCAGTCCCTGGAGTTTGACGGCGCCTATCGGCGGGTGAAGCACTCCATCGCCGGCAGCGAGAACATCTGGGGCGCGGGCCTGCGCTGGGAGATCATCGACGGTCTGACCATCCGTGGTTCGACCAGCCGGAACTTCCGGGCGCCGACGCTCGACCAGCTCTTCGCGCCGTCGCGTACGGCCCTGAGCAGCACGGGCCACGACCCCTGCGATGCCGATCGTATCAATTCGGGTCCGAACCCCGCGGTGCGGTTGGCCAACTGCCAGGCGCTGTTCGCGGCCAATCCGGGCTTCGGCCCGCTGGCGACGTTCCAAAGCCTGTCAGAGAACTTCGACAACGCCCAGGTCACCACCGGCGGCAACGCCAACCTGCGCAATGAAATCTCCAAAACCAAGACGATCGGCTTCATCTTCCAGCCGACTTTCGTGCCGGGCTTGACGGTCGTCGTCGACCGCATCGACGTGGATCTGACCGACGGGCTGTCGCCGTTCGCGCCGGCTGACTTCATGTCGGCTTGCTATGACTCCACCAGTCCCTCGGCGGCGATTTGCGGCACGTTCACGCGTGACGCCGCCGGCCAGATCATCGCGGCGACGTCCACGACCTTCAACGCGGGCAAGGTCGCGTTCCGCGGCGAGACCTACAACATCAACTACCGCTTCCCCGTTGGCCGGTTCTTCGATGACCGCGACCTCGGCGAACTGGAACTGAGCATCGACGCCACCCACACCACGCGGCTTGAGACCTCGGTGACCGGCTTCGACTCCAATCGTACGGACGGCACGACGGCTCAGCCCGACTGGCTGGTCCAGTTCGACACCGTCTATGTTCGCGGGCCCTTCCGGGCGAGCTACCAGCTGACCTATCTGCCGGAGGCGAAGATCAACGTCTTCGACACCATCGAGAGCACGCCGACGCCCGAGATCAAGGAAAACTACCGCCACAATATCTCGGCGGCATACGACTTTGGGAAGTACACGGTTCGCGGCGGGATCATCAACGTGACCGACGAGCAGCCGTCCTACCCGACCCGCAGCTACGGCGACATCTTCGGGCGGCAGTACTATGTCGGTCTGAACGCCCGGTTCTAGCGACCGTTTGGGCGGCGCCGGCCTTCCCAGGTCGGCGCCGCTCTTTCCTCAGTTTCGGAGCTAGTTATGGGAGCCGGGGTCGGCGGTAGTGAGATTGGGAGCGTCACCGTCTTCGACGCCAGGGCAGTTCGCGATCACCTGACCTACGAGGTGGCGATCCCCGTGGTCCGCGAGGCGATGCTCGCGCTCTCCGATGGCCGGGTGCGGCAACTCCTGCGCAGTTTCATTGGGATGGGGGAGGGGAGGACCTTCGCCATCATGCCGGCGGCGCTCTCCGAGCGTGGCGTTTTCGGCGCCAAGCTGGTCAGCGTCTTCGCCGACGGTCATGGCCGCAAGGCGCACGAGGGGCTCGTGGTGCTCTTCGACGCCGACACCGGCGCTCCGGTCTGCCTGGCCGACGCCGCCGAGATCACCGCCATTCGCACTGCCGCCGCCAGCGCCGTCGCTACTGACGCCCTGGCGCGCGCGGACGCCAGCGTTCTCGCGGTGCTGGGAATAGGCAAGCAGGCCGCCGCCCACATCCAAGCTATTTCCAAAGTTCGCAACCTCGGCGAAGTCCGTGTCTGGGGGCGCTCCCCGGCGCGCGCCGAGGCGTTTGCGACCGACATGGCCGCCCAGACCGGCCTTCCCGTTCGCGCCTTCACCAGCGTCGGCGAGGCGACCCAGGGCGCTGACATCATCTGCACCGTCACCGCCGCCGTTGATCCGATCCTCACCCTCGCATCGGTCGCGTCGGGCGCCCACGTGAACGCGGTCGGCTCTAGCGGGCCGGGCCAAGCCGAGATCGCCGCCGACCTCGTGGCGGCCAGCCGGTTTATCGTCGACCACCGCGAACATGTGCTGGCTCACGGCGGCGAGTTCCTTCGCGCCAAGGCCGCGGGCCTGGCGGATGACGATCACATCACCGCTGAACTTGGCCAGGTGTTGTCGGGCGCGCGGCTTGGCCGCACCGGGCCTGACGACA
>NZ_JAURWM010000318.1 GCF_030654915.1 Phenylobacterium sp.
GAGACCGGCGATGGCCCGATCATCCTGGAGCTCTACCCGGACAAGGCGCCGATCACCGCTGGCAACTTCCTGCGCTATGTTGATGGCAAACGCTTCGACGGGGCGACCTTCTATCGGGCCTCCAAGGTCCCCAATGCGCCGGAGTTCGGCCTGATCCAGGGCGGGGTTCAGAACGATCCAGCCCGAGTGCTGAAGCCCATCGCCCACGAGCCGACCACCAAGACCGGCCTGTCGCACACCGACGGGGCGATCTCGATGGGGCGGACCAACCCCGGCACCGCCACCTCGGACTTCTTCATCGTGCTGGGCGACATGACCTATATGGACGCCGATCCGAAACAGCCGGGCGACAACCTGGGCTTCGCGGCCTTCGGCAAGGTCGTCGAGGGCATGGACACGGCGCGCAAGATCCTGGCCGAACCGACCTCTCAGACCGCCGGCGTCGGGGTCATGAAGGGCGAGATGCTGGCCAAACCGGTGAAGATCATCAGCGCGCGGCGCGTGAACTAGCTCGGAACGCCGACGCGCGCCTCAGTGGCCGCCCTCCACCCAGGGCACGCCCGCGACGCGGAACGCCTCGGCCAAGGCGGCTTCAAGATCGAGCGCCTCCCAAGGGCGCATCGGATTGAGATGGCCGACCAGATCGGGCAGCAGTCGCACGCCGAACCGGCGAGCGGCGCTGCTGGCCTTGTAGCCGGCCTTATGCTGGTCAAAGCGCAGATCAGGATCGCGCGAGGTCTGACCGACATAGAGGCCCCAGGGGTCGGCGCGCCGATTGTCATGCAATAGGACCACATAGACCGACTGCCCGGCCTTGGACGCACCGCGCGTCGTCGCCTTCAGGGTCAGGGCGGCCCGCCGCGCCCTGCCCAACCAGGCCGGGCCAGGATCTCGAAACATGGCGAGAACCTAAGCGGTCAGGCGGCGGGGGCCAACTGGCCCTGCATCGCCGCACCGAGGACCTCGTAGACGCGCGGGTCGGCCGACTGGGCGGCATTGAACCGCAGGTAGTTTCCCGCCGACTGCGACAGGCTGAAAGCGTTGCCAGGGGCCAGCACGACGCCTTGCGCCAGGGCGCGCTGGGCCACCTCGCCGGAGTCCAGGCCGTCTGGCAGGGCGCACCACAGGAACATGCCGGCCTTGGGCTGCGTCCAGGGCGTCAGCCCCAGCGCCGTGAGCCGCGCCGACGCCTCGCCCCGCGCCCTCGCCAAGCGCTCGCGCAGGCTGTCGAGATAGCGACGGTGGCCGCCGTCCCTGAGGATCGTCAGCACCAGCTCGGCGGCCAGGTGTCCGCCACCAAACGAGGTCGCCACCTTCAGGTCGATCAGGCCCTCGATCCAGGTCGGCCGCGCGGCGATGTAGCCGCAGCGGGCGGCGGCCGAGAGGGTCTTGGAAAAACTGCCGATGCTGATCACCCTATCAAGGCCGTCGAAGGCGGCCAGGCGCGGCGCCGGCTCATGCTCGAAGTCGGCGTAGATGTCGTCCTCAATGATCAGCACGTCGTGGCGCTCGGCGAGTTTCAGGATGCGATGGGCGGCCACCGGCGACAGCGAGCCGCCGGTCGGGTTCTGCGGCCCGGAATTGGTGATGTAGAGGCGGGGCGAATGCTCGGCCAGGACCTCGGCGAAGGCCTCGATATCGGGCCCGGCCTGGGTGTAGGGCACGCCGACAACCTTCACCCGGTGCGCCCGCAGCATGGCGTGGAAGTTGAAGTAGCAGGGATCATCGACCAGCACGGTGTCGCCCGGCTCCAGCAGGAAGCGACAGACGAGGTCGATGGCCTGAGTTCCGGACTCCGTCAGCATGATCTGGCTCGGCGAGGCCTCGACGCCATGCTCGGCCAGGCGGCGGGCCAGGAGTTGGCGCAGGGCCGGCGATCCCAGCGGCGGGCCATAGTCGGTCAGGTTCTGGGCGTCGGCCCGCGCCAGGGCGCGCAGCCCTCGGCGGATCCCCTCCTGAGGCATCCACGAGACCGGTAGCCATCCGCAGCCTGGCTTGAGCACGTCGGGGCCAGCCTCCAGCGACTGGCGCGAGACCCACAGCGGGTCGATCGAGCGGTCGCGGCGCGGCTCCAGCTCGGACAGCGCCAGCGGCGGCATGTGGCCGGCGACATAGAACCCCGACCCGCGCCGGGGCTGGATCACGCCCTCGGCCGCCAGCCGGTCATAGGCCTCGACCACCGTCGACTTGGAGACGCCCATCGCCGCGGCGAAGGCGCGGATCGACGGCGCCTTGGCGCCCGGCGCCAGGGCGCGGCGGGCGATACGCTGGCGAACCTCGGACATGGTCCGTTCGACGAGGGAGATTTCAAGCGCCATCCGTACCGGCCTTCGGATCAATACAGTTTGATTAAATTGTACTGGACTGTGCCTGGATCGGCCAGCCGTCCATCGCGATACCCGCCGCTCGATTGGGAGCGAGTGATGGACGTCAAGACCAGCGGCTGGATCAACGGGTTTCTCGGGGTCCTCATCTTCAGCGGATCGTTGCCGGCGACGCGCGTGGCGGTGGCCGATTTCGACCCGGTGTTCTTGACGGCCGCCAGGGCTTCAATCGCCGGGATCATGGCGCTGGTGCTGCTGGCGGCCCTGCGCGCCAAGCGGCCCGAGCGCAGCGACCTCTCCTCGCTGGCGATCATCGCCGCAGGGGTCGTGGTCGGCTTCCCGCTGCTGACCGCGCTCGCGCTGCAGCACATCACCTCGGCGCACTCGATCGTCTTCATCGGCCTGTTGCCGCTGGCGACCGCCATCTTCGCCGTTGTGCGCGGCGGCGAGCGACCTGCGCCGTCCTTCTGGCTGTTCGCTGGATTTGGCGCGGCGCTGGTGGCCGGGTTCGCCCTGACCCGAGGCGCCGAGGCCTCGCCCGTCGGCGACAGCTTGATGATCGCCGCGGTGATCGTCTGCGGCCTGGGGTACGCCGAGGGCGGCAAACTCTCGCGCCGGCTGGGCGGCTGGCAGGTGATCTGCTGGTCCCTGACGCTCGCCCTGCCGCTCATGCTGCTGATCGGCTGGGTCGCGCGCCCGGCCACCCTGGCGGGCGTCGGCGGACCGGCCTGGCTGGGCCTGGCCTACATCTCGCTGTTCAGCATGCTGATCGGATTTATCTTCTGGTACCGGGGCCTGGCCGAGGGCGGCGTGGCGGCGGTGGGCCAGCTGCAGCTGCTGCAGCCGTTCTTCGGCCTGGCCCTAGCGGCCAGCCTGCTGCACGAGCCGGTCGGCTGGTCGATGGCGGCGGTGACGCTCGCCGTCGTGGTCTGCGTCGCGGGCGCCAAGCGGTTCGCCTGACATGCCACCCAACTCGTCATCACCGGGCTTGTCCCGGTGATCCATACACACACGCGTCACCGCGAAGCCCCCATCCGCTCAGTCTATGGACGGCCGGATCAAGCGGCCGGCCATGACGAACGGATGGGGTGTGTGCGTGACCTTAGTCCTTGGCGCGTTCCTGATAGGAGCCGTCCTCGGTGAGGATGACCACGCGGGTGCCGGCCGCGATGTACGGCGGCACCATGATGCGCGCGCCGTTCGTCAGGATGGCGGGCTTGTAGGACGAGGAGGCGGTCTGGTTCTTCACCGCCGGCTCGGTCTCGACGATCTCGAAGGTCACCAGGCGCGGCAGTTCCAGCGCGATCGGCACGCCTTCGTGCGTCGAGAGCTGAACGGTCATGCCGTCCTGCAGCCAGGAGGAGGCGTCACCGACGACGTCTTCCGAGACCACGACCTGGTCGAAGCTCTCGGGCTGCATGAAGTGGTAGCCCTCCCCGTCCTGGTAGAGGAAGTTGTAGTTACGGTCGTCCACGAAGGCGCGTTCGACCTGCTCGGTCGTGCGCCAGCGTTCGGAAACCTTCACGCCGTCGGAGATGCGGCGCATGTTGAGCTGGGTCACCGGCGTGCCCTTGCCGGGGTGGATGTTCTCCGCCGTCAGGACGACATAGAGCTTGCCGTCCATATCTACGACGGCGCCTTTCCGGAGCGAGCTGGCAGCTACCTTCGTCAAGTGGTTAGTCCTCGAGCCTATTGGGGAGCCGAAAAGCGGCTCCGCGCGATTCCGCACGCCGGCGGTTTGTCGCGCACCTATACGATTGGCGGCCAATTCGCCAGACATGTTCGTTTTCGTCGCTGAGGGAAACCGTCTTGCAGAGCCCTGTCTCCTCCCCTTGGTGGCGCGCCGACCTCCACGCTGAACGGCGCGGCTTCCTGCTGGCGCGCAACGCGATCAAGCGCGCGTTCCGCGACTGGTTCGAGGCGCGGGGCTTCCTGGAAGTCGAATGCGCGGCCTTGCAAGTCTCGCCCGGCAACGAAGCCCACCTGCACGCCTTCGCGACCGAGGCGGTCGGCATGAACGGCGAGGGCACGCCGCTTTACCTGCACACCTCCCCGGAGTTCGCCGCCAAGAAGCTGCTGGCCGCGGGCGAGACCCAGATCTTCGATTTCGCCCGCGTCTGGCGCAATCGCGAGCGCGGCCCCCTGCACCATCCCGAGTTCACCCTGCTGGAGTGGTATCGGGCCGGCGCCTCCTACGAAACGCTGATGGCCGACTGCGCGAGCCTGATGGTCCTGGCGGCGGAGACCGCGGGCGCCAAGCTGCTGACGTTCGGCGGCCATGAGGCCGATCCGTTCCTGGAACCGGAGCGCGTGACCTTGTCGCAGGCCTTCGAGCAGTTCGCCGGCGTCGACCTGCTGGCGACGGTCTCGGCGGACGGGACCACCGACCGCGAGGCCTTGGCCGCGTCGGCCAAGGCCGCGGGCGTGCGGGTGTCGGACGACGACAACTGGGCCGACATCTACAGCAAGGTGCTAGTGGAGCGGATCGAACCCCGGTTGGGCATGGGGCGGCCGACCATCCTTTGTGAATACCCCATCAGCGAGGCGGCCCTAGCGCGGCCCAAGGCCGCCGATCCTCGCGTAGCTGAGCGTTTCGAGCTCTATGCCTGCGGTGTGGAACTGGCCAACGCCTTCGGGGAGCTCACCGACCCGGTGGAGCAGCGGCGGCGTTTCACGTCCGAGATGGACGAGAAGGCCCGCGTCTATGGCGAGCGCTATCCGATCGACGAGGACTTTCTCGCCGCCCTGCCCCACATGCCCGACGCCTGCGGCTCGGCCCTCGGCTTCGACCGGTTGGTGATGCTGGCGACGGGCGCCAGCCGCATCGAACAGGTGCTCTGGACGCCGCTCGCGCCGACACCCGGGCTCTAGGTCCGCCGCGGCGCAGTTTGCCGCAAGGCCTCGCATGGGCCATATGCGGGCCATGACCGCCGCCTCAACCCTGCGCAGCCCCCAGGCGCTCGCCGACGCTGGCCTGATCGCGCCCGAGCGGCTGCCGGCCTTGGAGCGGGTGGCGGCGCAATATGCCGTGGCCATCACCCCGGCCCTGGCCGAGTTGATCGATCCGGCCGATCCCGCCGACCCCATCGCCCGCCAGTTCCTGCCCGCCGAGGCGGAGTTGGAGGTCCATGCCCTGGAGAGCGCCGACCCGATCGGCGACTTCACCCACAGCCCGGTCGAGGGGATCGTCCATCGCTACCCCGACCGGGTGCTGCTGAAAATCACCCACACCTGCGCGGTCTATTGCCGGTTCTGCTTCCGGCGCGAGATGGTCGGCCCCGACGGGCTCAAGCCCCTGACGCCCAAGGCGCTCGACGCGGCGCTGGCCTATGTGGGCGAGCATCCGGAGATCTGGGAAGTGATCGTCACCGGCGGCGACCCCCTGGTGCTCTCACCTCGGCGCCTGGCCGAATTGACCGAACGGCTCGCCAAGATCAGCCATGTGAAGGTCGTGCGCTTCCACACCCGTGTCCCGTCCGTTGATCCCCAAGCGGTCACCGACGAGTTGGTCGAGGCGCTGAAATGTCCCGGCAAGGCGGTCTACATCGCCCTGCACGCCAACCACCCGCGCGAAATGACGCCTCAGGTCCGCGCGGCCTGCGCCAAGTTCGTGGACGCTGGCCTGCCGATGATCAGCCAGACCGTCCTGCTCAAGGGTGTGAACGATGATCCAGCCGTGCTCGGCGCGCTGATGCGGGCCTTCGTCGAGACGCGGATCAAGCCCTACTACCTGCACCAGGGCGACCTGGCGCCCGGCACCGGTCACCTGCGCACCAGCGTGGCGGAAGGCCGGGCGGTGATGCGCGAGATGCGCGGGCGGTTCTCGGGCCTCTGCCAGCCGACCTATGTGCTCGACATCCCCGATGGTCACGGCAAGGTGCCGATCGGGCCGGACTATCTGGCGCAGGACGAGCAGGTCGAGGATCCGAACGGCGTCTCGCACACCTATCCGCCGCGTCGCTAAGGCCTCAGCCGCGACAGCGTTGAGCAAACGCGGTTCTGCGCCTAGCCTGCGTCATCCCGCGCAGACGACGCGGTCAGCCGAGGGGGGACCTCGCATGGCGTCACGCAACTCGATCCTGGCCGCGATCGTGCTGGGCGGTCTCGCCGCCGGAACCATCGACATCGGCGCGGCGATGCTCATCAGCGGCAAGAGCATGGCCTTCATCCTGCAGTTCATCGCCAGCGGCGTGCTCGGCGAGGCCTCCTTCGACGGGGGGCTGGGAACCATCGTCCTGGGCGCGCTGCTACAGTGGGCGATGTCGCTGATCATCGCCGCGATCTTCGTGCTGGCCAGCCTGAAGTTCCCGCGGATGCGGCGACGCTGGGTCGCCGCCGGCCCTGCCTACGGCGTGGCGACCTACTTCGTCATGACCTACGTGGTCGTGCCGCTCTCGGCAGTCGGCGGCGGCTGGCACTTCGCCCCAATACCGTTCATCAAGAACCTGGCCGCCATGCTGGTCTTCGGCCTGATCATCGCGGCCATCACACGGCGATATGTGAAGCCGGTCTAGGCGCCGGCCGGCCGCTCAAGCTCAAGGTTCGCCATGATGCTGCGCGCCACGGCCTCGGCGACCTTGATGCCGTCGATGGCGGCCGAGAGGATGCCGCCGGCATAGCCGGCGCCTTCGCCGGCCGGGAACAGTTGGCGGGTGTTCAGGCTCTGGAAGTCGGCGTCGCGGGTGATGCGGACCGGCGACGAGGTGCGGGTCTCAACGCCGGTCAGCAGCGCGTCCTCGGCGTCGAAGCCGGGGATCTGGCGGCCGAAGGCGGGCAAGGCCTCGCGGATGGCGGTGATGGCGTATTCGGGCAGGCAGGACGCCAGGTCGGTCGGCGTCACGCCCGGCCGGTAGGACGGGGCCACCGTACCGAGAGCCGTGGACGCCCGCGCCGCCAGGAAGTCGCCGACCCGTTGGCCTGGGGCGGCGTAGGTCTTGCCGCCAGCCTTGAAAGCCTGGGCCTCCCATTTGCGCTGCAGCTCGATGCCGGCGAGCGGGTGGCCCGGATAGTCCTTGTCCGGCGTGATGCCGACGACGATGCCGGCGTTGGCGTTCCGCTCGTTGCGCGAATACTGGCTCATGCCGTTGGTGACGACGCGGCCGGGCTCGGACGCCGCGGCGACCACGGTCCCGCCCGGGCACATGCAGAAGCTGTAGACCGTGCGTCCGTTCGAGCAGTGATGCGACAGGCTGTAGGCCGCGGCTCCCAGGTCCTCGTGGCCGGCGTTCGTGCCGAAACGTGCGCGGTCGATCCAGGACTGCGGGTGCTCGATCCGGAAGCCGATCGAGAACGGTTTGGCCTCGATGTCGACGCCGCGGTCGAACAGCATGTGGAAGGTGTCGCGAGCGCTGTGGCCGACGGCCAGGACGATATGGTCCGCTTCGATATAGCCTCCGTCCTGCAGCACCACGCCGCGCACCTTGCGCGCGCCATCGGCGCCCACGACGACGTCGATGTCCTCGACCCGGTGCTCAAAGCGGTACTCGCCGCCCAGCGCCTCGATCTTGGCGCGCATGCTCTCAACCATGGTCACCAGCCGGAAAGTGCCGACGTGAGGGTGGGCCTCGGTCAGGATTTCCGGCGGAGCGCCGGCCAGAACGAACTCGGTCAGCACCTTGCGGCCAAGGTGGCGCGGGTCCTTGACCTGGCTATAGAGCTTGCCGTCCGAGAAGGTCCCGGCCCCGCCCTCCCCGAACTGGACGTTGGACTCCGGGTTCAACACGCCCTTGCGCCACAGGCCCCAGGTGTCCTTGGTCCGCTCACGCACGACCTTGCCGCGGTCGAGGATGATCGGGCGAAAGCCCATCTCCGCCAGGATCAGTCCGACGAACAGGCCGCAGGGCCCCGCGCCGATCACCACCGGCCGGCTGCCGAACTCGGCCGGGGCCTTGGCGACGGGGCGATAGGCGGTGTCGGGGGTCGGCTGGAGGTTACGATCCCCGGCGAACCGGGCCATGACTTGCGCCTCGTCACGCAGGACGACGTCCACCGAATAGACCATCAGGATCGCCGCCTTGCGGCGCGCATCGTTGGCGCGGCGCGCCACCGCGAACGAGATCAGGTCGTCGGCGGGCACGCCCAGGCGCTCGAGAATGGCGGCGGACAACGCCGCCGGCTCATGGCCGAGGGGCAGTTTCAGTTCGGTCAGTCGAAGCATGGGCCTATGTAGCCGTTAGCGGCCCCGAGGGAAGCCTGGGTCTCTCAGTCCACCGCCACTGTGTAGTTGAGCGCCAGCCGGCCGCCGTCGGGATAGATGGTCTGGCCGGTCATGTAGGAGGCGTCCTCGCTGGCCAGGAACACCGCCACGCGGCCGATCTCCCCCGGCTCGCCAAAGCGCTTCAGCGGCGTGCGTTGCAGGACCCGTTGGCGGGCCTCGTCGTTCTCCATAACCCCCTTGAGTATGTCGGTGACGATGGTGCCGGGACCGATGGCGTTCACGCGCACGCCGTAGGGGGCCAGGCCCAGCGCCATGGCCTTGGTCAGCTGGTTTACGCCGCCCTTCGAGGTCACGTAGGCGACCTGGTTGGGAATCGCGAGCACGGCGTTGATCGAGGACATGTTGATGATCGAGCCCTTGATCTTGGCCTCGACCATGTGCCGGGCCACGGCTTGGCCGACGATGAAGGGCGCGCGCAGATTGACCGCCAGGACGCGGTCGAAGTCCTCCAACTCGGCGTCAAGAATGTCGCCGGGCGCCAGTATGCCGGCGTTGTTCACCAGCACCTCGATATGGCCCAGCAGCCCCACGGCCTTGATCACCGCCTCGCGCGCCGCCTGAGCGTCGGCGAGGTCGCAGGCCAGGGCGTGAACCTTGCGCCCGGTGCGCTCGGCCAGATCCTTGGCCGCGGCGGTGACGCGCGGCTCGTCGAGATCCAGCAGAACCAGATCGCAGCCTTCCTCGGCGAAGGCCTGCGCGCAACCCAGGCCGATGCCGCCGGCCGCCCCGGTGATCAGGGCGGTGCGGCCCTCAAGCCGTCCGCTCACCACGCACCGATATTGGGCATCGACGCCCAGGGCTCGACCGGCTCCTTGCGGGGGCCAGCCTGCAGCAGCTCGATGGAAATGCCGTCCGGCGATCGGACGAAGGCCATGTGCCCATCGCGCGGCGGGCGGTTGATCGTCACTCCGCCATCGGCCAGGCGCTGACAGACCGCGTAGATGTCGTCGACGGCGTAGGCCAGATGGCCGAAATTGCGACCACCGGCATAGTCCTCAGGGTCCCAGTTGTAGGTCAGCTCCACCATCGGCGCCTTGTCCTGCCTGGCGGCGTCCTCGTCACCGGGCGCGCAGAGGAAGACGAGGGTAAATCGTCCCCCAGAGCTCTCGCTGCGGGAGACTTCGACCAACCCTAGCTTGCGGCAATAGAAGTCCAGCGACGCGTCGAGGTCGGTGACCCGGACCATGGTGTGCAGATATCTCAAAGCGGGAAGCCTTCTCTGGGGCTGTCAGTTCTTGGCGGCGTCTTGCGGTTAAAGACCAGGCAAGGCTGTGCTGCAATCCTGCGGCGCCAAGGGCACATTAATCCGCTGTCGCGCAACCTGTCCGCGATTTCATTTGCAGTCAAAGAACGCTGGCATCACAAGGCGCTTACAACCCAATTAGCGGGCCGGGGCGTACGACTGCGATTTCAATGCGGTCGCGACTCCATTGCTGCGCGAGGAAACGGCAGGATGCGGCTCAAATCACAGTACCTTTTCGTCATCATCCTGGTCGGCGTGCTAGCGATCGCCTTCGCGGTCGGCACGATCATCAACCGCGGCAAGTCGGGCTCGGCCGAGGCCAAGACCTCCCAATCGACCAAGTCGGAGCTACCGTCCGTCCAGGTCGCGCTTACCCCAGAGGTAGCGCGGGAATATGACGTGATGATCCGCGGCCGCACCGAAGCGGCCCGCAGCGTCGTGACCCGTGCGGAGTCCGCCGGCGTGGTGGCCGCGACGCCGGCCGTCGAGGGCTCGTTCGTGCGCAAAGGCGCCGTGCTCTGCCGCCTCAACATCGACGCTCGCCAGGCGTTGCTGGATCAGGCCCGCGCCAATCTTCGCTCCAAGCAGCTCCAGCACAAGGCCTCGGCCGACCTCGCGGCCAAGGGCTTCCGTTCGCCGACGCAGCTGCTGACGGACCAAGCCAGTCTCGACTCCGCCTCGGCCCTGGTCCGCCAGGCGGAGGTCGGCGTCGAGCAGATGAACATCCGCGCCCCGTTCGACGGGGTGTTCGACAAGCGCGAAGCCGAGATCGGGACCTATCTGGCGCCCGGCCAGGCCTGCGGCACGATGATCGAGCTAAACCCTTTGCTGATCGTCGGCGACCTGCCGGAGACCGAGGCCTCGAAAATCCGGGTCGGCGAGGCCGCCACCGCCAAGCTGGTCTCGGGCGAAACCTTGAGCGGCAAGGTGCGATACGCCGCGCGTGAGGCCGACCCGCAAACCCGCACCTATCGGGTCGAGATCACCGCCGCCAACCCACAGATGACCCGCTCGGGTCTCTCGGCCACCATCCAGATCGCCTCGGGCGTGGGGCCGGCCCATCTGGTGCCGCTGTCCTCGCTGGTGCTTGACGCCAGCGGCGTTCAGGGCGTGCGGTATGTCCAGGCCGACGACAAGGTCGCGTTCGCCAGGGTCAACATCATCCAGGAGACGCCTCAAGGCATCTGGGTGACCGGCCTGAAGGGTCCTGTCCGCGTGATCACCGTCGGCCATTCGTATGTGGCCGAGGGTCAAAAGGTTCGAGTGGCCGCGGCGCGTTAGGCGCGCCCGCCGCTCTTCAGGAGACAAGCCTATGATCGGACCTCTGATCGACGGCGCGATCAAACGGCGGAAGGTGGTGCTGGCCGTCACCTTGATCGCCAGCCTGTTCGGTTTCTTCGCCTATCTGGCGATGCCGCGGGAATCCGACCCCAACATCGACTTCCCGTTCATCGCCGTGGTGGTCCCCTACCCCGGCGTCAGTCCCGAGGACGCCGAACGCCTGCTCGTGCGCCCGCTCGAGACCGAGCTGCAGACGATCGAAGGCATCAAGGAGATGAACGCTGTCGCCCGCCAGGGCATGGCGATCGTGAATCTCGAATTCGAAGCCGACTTCGATAAGGACAAGGCCCTGGCCGAGGTTCGCGCCAAGGTCGATCTGGCGCGCGGCGAGTTTCCGCCCGACGCCGAGGAACCGATCATCGAGGAGGCCAACGCCTCGGGCGAGCCGATCATCGGCATCGTGCTGTCTGGCGCTGCGCCCGAACGCACCCTGTTCCAGGTCGCCCGCAGTCTGCAGGACCGCCTGGAAAGCGCGCCCGGCGTGCTGGAGGTTTATCTCAACGGCGGCCGCGAAGAGGTGCTCGAGGTCACGATCGACCCGGTGCGCATGGAAGCGGCGAACGTCAGCCCCGGCGAACTGGCTCAGGTGATCGGTCGCAACAACCAGTTGGTCCCAGCCGGCAACCTGGAATCTGGAACCGGCAAGTTCGCGGTGAAGGTGCCGGGCGTGGTCAACCAGCCCGCCGACATCCTGGCCCTTCCGATCAAGAAGAACGGCGACCGGCTGATCACGGTCGGCGACATCGGCGACGTGCGCAGGACCTTCAAGGAAGCGACCTACATCACACGCTTCAACGGCCAACCGGCCTTCTCGGTCGATGTGGCCAAGCGTTCGGGAGCCAACATCCTCGATACGGTGAAGGAAGTCCGTAAGGTCGTCGCCGAAGAGCAGAAGCGCTGGCCCGAGACGGTCAAGGTCTCCTACATCTTCGACCAGAGCGACTTCATCGGCCGCACCCTGGTGGTGCTGGAGAGCGGCCTGCTGATCGCCACCATCCTGGTCATGTTAATCATCGTCGCCACCCTGGGCATCCGCCAGGGGCTGATGGTCGGGGCGGCCATTCCCGCCTGCTTCATGCTGGCCTTCCTGATGCTGAACGCCATGGGCGTGACGCTCAACCAGATGGTGATGTTCGGCCTGGTGCTGGCCGTCGGCATCCTGGTCGACGGCGGCATCGTCGTGGTCGAGTACGCCGACCGGAAGATGGCCGAGGGCATGCCCAAGGAAGAGGCCTTCGCCGCCGCCGGTAAGCGCATGTTCTGGCCGGTGCTGAACGGCACCCTGACCACGCTCTGCGCCTTCCTGCCCTTCCTGTTCTGGAACTCGATCCCCGGCAAGTTCATGAGCTTCCTGCCCATGACCCTGTTCTACGTGCTGGGAGCCTCAATCTTCATCGCCCTGATCTTCACCCCCGCGCTGGGCTCGATCTTCGGGCGAAAGGCCGCGGTCGACGCCGAGCACCTGGCCCAGATCGAGAAGTCGGAACGCGGCGATCCGCGCGAGATGACCGGGTTCATGGGCTGGTACGCACGCACCATCGACGTGCTGGGCCGCCATCCTGGCCGCACGCTGCTGGCGACCCTTGCGGTCATCGTGCTCGTGGTCTGGGCGTTCATCCTGGAGAAGAAACCCACCGAGTTCTTCCTCCAGCAGGACCCGGAGTACGTGAACGTCTACGTGAAAGCCCGCGGCAACCTCTCGCCCGAGGGCCAGGACATCCTGGTCCGGCAGGTCGAGGATCGCCTGAAGGGCGTCAAGGGCGTCAACTCGATCTACACCCGCACCGGCACCACCAGCCCCGGCGGCGGCCCCAACCAGGCGCCGAACGATACGATCGGCCGGCTGAGCCTGGACTTCGTTGACTACGAGCAGCGCCAGGAACTGGGGATCATCGGCAAGGACATCGCCAACGACGTCCGCAAGCGGGTGACCAATATCCCCGGCATTGAGGTCGAGGTCCGTGAGCCGCAAGGCGGACCGCCCACCGGCAAGGACGTCCAGGTCGAGCTTCGCAGCCAGGACCCGGTGGCCCTCAACAAGGCCGCCGACATCGTGAAGGCCAAGTTCGCCAGCGACCGCCAACTCTATGAGATGGAGGACAACCGCACCTCGCCCGGCATCGAGTGGAACCTCACCGTCGACCGCGAGGCGGCCGGTCGCTACGGCGTCGACGTGCTCAGCGTGGGCCAGGCGATTCAGTTCGTCACCGGCGGGGTCCTGGTTGGACGCTTCCGTCCCGACGACGCGGACGACGAACTCGACATCCGCGTCCGCTTCCCGCCGGAGCAGCGCAATGTCGCGGCCTTCGACAGCTTGAAGATCCCGACCCAACTCGGCCCGGTGCCCGCCAGCTACTTCATCAAGCAGGTGCCGGCCCAGCAGGTGACATCGATCCAACGGCGCGACGGCCAGCGGCTGGTGGTCATCCAGGCGAACACGGTCGAGGGCGTCGCCGCCAACCAGAAGATCGCTGAACTGCGCCCCTGGCTGGAAAAGGCCGACATCGACCCTGCCGTGCGCTGGAAGTTCACCGGCGCCGACGAAGAGGGCCGCGAGGCCGCGGCCTTCTTCATAACCGCCATGGCCGTGTCGCTGTTCCTGATGGCGGTGATCCTGCTCTGGCAGTTCAACTCCTACTATGGGGTGCTGGTGACGCTGTCGGCTGTGGCGCTGTCCACCGTCGGCGTGCTGCTAGGCGTGGTCGTGAACCTGGCCCACACCTTCGACTACATCTCGGTGATTATGCTCGGCACCGGGGTCGTGGCCCTGGCCGGGGTCGTGGTGGGCCACAACATCGTGCTGGTGGACACTTTCTACCAGCTACGCCGAGCCGGCTTCCCCGCCGACGAGGCGGCGGTGCGCGCGGCCACCCAGCGGTTCCGGCCGGTCATGCTGACCACCCTGGTGACGGTGGTGGGCTTGCTGCCGCTGATGTTCCAGGTCCACCCCAACTTCCATGGCTTCCATGTGGAGTACAAGGCGCCCGGCTCGGAGTGGTGGGTGCAGCTATCGGCCGCCGTGGTCTGGGGGCTATCCTTCGCCACCCTGCTGACGCTGATCCTGACGCCAGTCCTGCTGGCCGCGCCGAAGGTGGCGACTCGCCGGTTCCACTGGCTGTGGGACCGCAGCGGCGCACGCTGGTTCCCCAAGCTGCGCAAAGCGTCGGAAGACGTGAGCGTGGTCGGCGACGACCTGCCGAAGGCCGCTGAGTAGGAAACCGCGCCGCCGCCGGTCAGGCTCGCTTCGAGAGCCGCCGGCGGTTGGCGCGAACCTTGCGCCTGTAGAGAGCCAGCGCCTTGGTCGGCCCGACATGCGCCGAGGCGCCCGTCATGACGCCGATCGCCAACTGACTCTGAGCCTCGATCGCCGTCTGGATTTTCTCAGAGACCATCAGCTGAGCCTCCCTCGCAGCGCCTGGGCCGCCGCTCGCGATCTTCATCATTCGCAAGGCGACGACGCTGTTGGCCTCGGCGCCCAAACGAAATGCGTTGAGCGAAAGCCGAAGCCAGGGATTGGAGGCGGTCATGGAGAGCTCCCGACGGAGCCGGCATGGCTCCGTCGAGACTAACCCGGCGGCGAGGTTTCCGTTGCCGTCCGCTTAGGCCTCGCGGGTCTGGCGGCGCCAGAGGGCGGCGTATTCTCCGCCCTTTTCCAGCAGTTCGGCGTGACGGCCGCGCTCAACGATGCGGCCGCGGCGCAGGACCAGGATCAGGTCGGCGTCGACAATGGTCGACAGCCGGTGGGCGATAACCAGTGTGGTCCGCCCCGCCCTCACCTTGCGCAGCGTCGCCTGGATCGCTTCTTCCGTCGGACCGTCCAGGGCGCTGGTCGCCTCGTCCAGCACCAGGACGCGGGGATCGGCCAGCAGCGCGCGGGCGATGCCGACGCGCTGGCGCTCGCCGCCCGACAGCTTCAGGCCGCGCTCGCCGACCAGGGTGGCCATGCCGTTCGGCAGGCCCTCGATGAACGGACCAAGCTCGGCCGCCGCCGCCGCGGTCCGGACGTCCTGCGCCGAGGCGTCGGGCCGCGCGAACGCGATGTTGGCGAAGATGGTGTCGTTGAACAGCGCCACATCCTGGGGCACCAGGGCTACGGCCCGGCGAAGAGCGGTCTGCTTGATCTGGCGCAGATCAACGCCATCCAGGGTGATCGCGCCGCTCTGGGGATCGATCAGCCGCAGCGCCAGACGGATCGCCGTGGTCTTGCCCGCGCCTGACGGGCCGACCAGGGCCACGGTCTCGCCCGGCGCGGCGCGGAAGCTGACATCCATCAGGCCGGCCGAGCGGGCGTCATGGCGGAACTCGACGTCCTGGAAGACGATCTCAGCCCCACGGCCGGTGGCCGGCGGCAGGTCCTGGGCGCCGGGCGCATCGACGATATCGGGCGTGCGGGCGTTGAGCTCGACCATCTGCTCCATGTCGATGAAGGCCTGGCGGATCTCTCGATAGTTGAAGCCGAGCATATTGAGCGGCCCGTAGATGCCGATCAGCAGCAGCACGGCCATGGTGACGTCGCCGATCTGCATGCGGCCGGCCATCACCTCATGGCCCGCCATCACGGTCATTAGCGCCAGACCCAGGTTCAGCACCACCGACTGGATGCCGTTCAGCATCGAGAGCGAGGTGTTGGCCTTCACGCTGGCCTGCACATAGTCGGACATCGCCCCCTCATAGCGGGCCACGGTGCGCTCCTCGGACCCGAAGGTCTTGACCGTCTCGTAGTTCAGCAGCGCGTCCACCGAGAGACCGGCGGTGCGGCTGTCGGCCTCGTTGAGTTCGCGCCGGTGGGCCAGGCGCCAATCGGTGATCTTGAAGGTCAGGACCGTGTAGAGGACGATGGTGACGAAGGCGGTCAGGGCAAAGCGCCAGTCCAACCGCGTGGCCATGACGATCATGGCCAGGATCAGTTCGATCGCCGTCGGGCCGAGATTGAACACCACGCTGCGCATCAGGAAATCGGTGGAGCGCGCGCCCCTGTCGATGACCCGCGCCAGCGTGCCTGTCTGCTTGCCCTGGTGAAAATCAAGACTGAGCGCCAGGGCGTGGGCGAAGGTCTCGGTCGCTGCCTTGGCCATGGTCGACTGCGAGACCACGGTGAAGATCACGTCACGGATGTAGGGAGCGCACGCCGACACCAAGCGCAGCCCGGCGAAGGCGATCGCCAGCATCAGGAAGTCGGCGCCGATCACCACCGCCTGGCCAGAGCCCGGCGCGAGCTTGTTGATCGCATCGCCCAGCGCCACCGGCGCCGCGACGCCGGCCAGCTTGCCGATGAAGACCAAGGCCAACGAGGCGACGATCCGCCACTTCAGCCCGGGCGCGCCAGAGCGCATGACCAGGCGCCCGAGGTCGGCCATCGAGCGCCAGAAGTCGAACTTCACCGAGGCGGGCGCGATCATGTCCGGCGTCGAAAGGCGCCGGCCGGGATGGACGAAGGTCAAATCAAACTCACTTCAGGATGATGGTTGATTGGGCGCCGCCGCCTGGCGTCATCCAGTCGATCCGCAGGCCAGCCGGAACGCTTGTGGCGCGGAACGGGCCGCTGGCCAGCGGCGGCGCCGGGGTCGCATCGATATTGACGGTGTTCTCGGTCGCGTCGCCAAACACGTCGATCTGGTGCATGCGCCCGGCCAGCGGTTGCTGGGTCAGGGCCACGACGTAGCGGCCGCTGGCGTCCGCCCGCCCCTCAGCCAGTTGCCGGCCGTCTATGTGGATGCTGAGCGCAGCGCCGGCCGGCGCGCGGCCCGACACTACAGCGCCGCCTTCGCGGTCGAAATCGACGACGTCGAGCCCGTTCTTGCCCGTGCGCCCGACCCGAGCCGCGCCGGTGCCGGCGCGCAGCAAGACCGCCTCCCCAGCCGGCGTGATCAGCACATATCCCTCGGCCTGGAGTTGGCGCGCGCCAGCCGTCGCCGACAGTCCAAAAATCCGCGGCTGCGCCGCCCCCGGCAGGACCAGCGTCCAAACGCCCTTGTCGTTCGCGGTCGCAAATCGGGTCTCACCCTCCGGGGTCGCCAAGCGCACGCGGGCGTCGGCCGGGGCCGCCCCGATCAGCACCAGATTGGCCCCTTCCAGGCGGGTCGCGGTCACCGATGGCGGCGGCAAGTAAGCGGCCTCGACCGGCACGGCGGGCGGCGCCTTGGCGGGCACGATGGTCGGGGCGGCGCCCTCCCCACAGCCGGACAGCAACGAGGCCATCGCAGGCGCGAACAGGAGCGCGACGATGAGAGAGCGGACGCGACGCACGGCTTGCTTGAAACTCCTTAACCCAGGTTCTAGCTAATCGGGCTTTCCCGCCGCGCCCGCAAGCGCGCGGCCCGTTGTTTCTCCAGGAGCCTAACGCGATGGGGCACGAGCCCGACCGCCTCGATTCTGTCTGCGTGTTCTGCGGATCGTCCGACGCCGCCGATCCAGCCCTGCTGGAAAGCGCCGCCGCCCTTGGCCGTGAACTGGCCGGCGCCGGGCTGACGATGATCTATGGCGGCGGCGGGGTCGGCCTGATGGGCGCCTGCGCGATCGCCGCTCACGAGGCCGGCGGCAAGGTGCTGGGAGTTATTCCGCACTTCCTGAAGGAGAAGGAACGCCGGCTGGACGTGGTGGAGACCATCGTCGTCTCGTCCATGCACGAGCGAAAGCAGATCATGTTCGAGCGCTCGGACGGCTTTGTCGTCCTGCCCGGCGGCATCGGCACGCTTGAAGAGGTGGTCGAGCTTCTGTCCTGGCGTCGGCTGGATCTTCACGTGAAACCGGTGGTGTTCTACAGCCCAGATGGCTTTTGGGAGCCGCTGTTCAAGCTTTTCCAGCACACGGTAGACCACCGCCTTGCCCCTGCGAGCTTCATGGACAGCTGGGTTTCGGTCGATCGTATCGAGGATATCGTCCCCGCCCTGATCGGCGCCCAGCCGGCCGGCGCGGACGCCGCGCCAGATGCTGTCCGGATGACCTGAAGCCAGATCCCGGCCCTCCGCGCATCTAAATCCCTGCCGCTCCGTATCTTCTCTGACCGGTCGATGGCTCTGACTTGTCGCGGATCAGCAATCTGACGGGACATTCGATGACAAAGTTGCTTGCCACCACCGCCGCCCTCGCTCTGATGGCGACGGGCGCGGCCCACGCGCAAGAGACCAATTGGAGCGGGCTCTATCTGGGCGCCCATGCAGGCTACACCTCCAATGACAACAGTGACGACGAGACGCTGCGCTTCGATACCAATCTCGATGGCGTCTTCACTGACACGGTGAGGACCGCGGCCGGCGCCGACGCCTTTTCCCCCGGCTTCTGCGGCGGCGGCGCCACGAGCTCCCTGCCTGGATCGGGATGTAACGAAGACGACGCAGGCTTCGAGTTCGGCGCCCAGCTTGGCTACGACTGGCAATTCGGCGGCTTCGTCATCGGCCCCCTGGTCGAACTTTCTCGGACCAATGTGAAGGACAGCGTGGCGGGATTCTCCACGACCCCTGCGCAGTACACCTTCGAACGAAAGCTGAAGGGTTTGGCGGCCCTTAGGCTGCGAGGCGGCTATGCCTTCGGAGACAACCTGCTCTACGCCACCGGCGGGGTGGCCCAGGGCGACGTCCAACACAGCTTCACCACGACGAACACCGCCAACACCTTTGTTCAGCGCGGCGACGACACCGCGACGGGCTATCAGTTCGGGGGCGGCTATGAGCGCAAGCTCACGCCCGACGTCACACTCGGGCTCGAATACCTCTACACGAACCTCGATGACGACGACTTCGTGGTTCGCAGCCAGGGACCGGCGGCGGCCAACAATCCGTTCCTGCTCGTCAATTCGTTGGGCACGGACCTTCGCCGCAGCGAAGACGAACTAAAGTTCCATAGTTTCCGGGTCACCGCGAGCTATCGCTTCTGATCCGGCGGCGCTCCCCGTCCCCCGTCCCACGGGGGGCGCCAATTATTCCCTGAACCGCTCAAGCAGGATGGTTGGCCCGTGGTAGTCGGCGCGGGCGAACTCGCGGAAGCCGGCCTTCCGCGCGACCCGCAGGGACGCGCCGTTTTCCGGATCGATCATGCAGACCGTGCGCCGTTCCTCCAAGTTGACATCGGCCCAAGCCAGGCTCGCCGTGACCGCCTCGGTCGCATAGCCCTTGCCGTGACCGGCGGGCGACAGCGCCCAGCCCATCTCCGGCGTGTCACCGAACGAGGGGTCCAACTGGCGCTTGAAGTCGGCGAAACCCAACTCGCCGACGAACTGGCCGCTGGCCTTCTCGGTCAGCGCCCAAAAGCCGTAGCCCATCTCCTGCCAGTGGCCGACATAGCGCAGCAGGCGGGCCCAGACCTCGTCACGAGCGAAGGGACGCCCACCGATATAGCGCGTGACCTGCGCGTCGCCCCACATGGCCGCGCAGACGTCCAGGTCGGCCTTGGTGTGGCCGCGCAGGATCAGGCGCTCGGTCTCGATAACCGGCGCGGCGCTCACTTACGGGTAACCGCGTCTCTGAAACCGTTGACGATCGGATAGCGGCGATCGCGACCAAAGGCCCGGGCGCCGATCTTCACGCCCGGAGCGGCCTGGCGGCGCTTGTATTCGGAATTGTAGAGCAGCCGCTGGATGCGCTCGACTGTCTCGGGCGCATAGCCACGAGCGACGATCTCGTCGAGGGTCGCCTCCTCCTCCACCAGCCCATGCAGGATAGCGTCGAGTTCGGCGTATTCAGGCAGGCTGTCCTGGTCCTTCTGGTCCGGGCGCAGTTCGGCCGACGGGGCCTTGGTCAGGATACGCTCAGGGATCGGATCGGCGGCGACACCGTAGGGATCGTTGGCGTTGCGCCACTCGCAGACCGAATAGACGTCGGTCTTGTAGACGTCCTTCAGCACATTGTAGCCGCCGCACATGTCGCCGTAGAGCGTGGCGTAGCCGACCGCCATTTCCGACTTGTTGCCAGTGGTCAGCAGCATCAGGCCGAGCTTGTTCGAGAGCGCCATCAGCGAGACGCCGCGCGCGCGGGCCTGGATATTTTCCTCGGTCAGATCAGGCGCCATGCCCTCGAATTGCGGCGCCAGCATCTGGGCGAAGGCGTCCACGGCCGGGGCGATGGAGATTTCGTCCAGGCGAACCCCCAGGCGGCGCGCGCAGCCCTCGGCGTCCTCCAGGCTTTCGCGGCTGGTGTATTTGGAAGGCAGCATGAAGCAGCGGACCTTGTCCGCCCCGAGCGCGTCGGCGGCCACAACCGCGCAAATGGCCGAGTCCACTCCGCCCGAAAGTCCAAGTAAAACACCAGGGAAGCCCGACTTTTTCACATAGTCGCGCAGGCCAAGAACCATGGCGCGATAAATCTCTTCAGGTCCGCTCGGCCAGGTCGCGGTGGGGGCGTCGACACAGGCCCAGCCGGCCGGACCCTTTTCCCAAGTCGAGACACCGAAAGCTTCCTCGAACATCGGCAGGCTCATGCAGACCTCGCCGGTCGCCGACAGGGCGAAGGAGCCGCCATCGAAAACCAGCTCGTCCTGGCCGCCGACCTCGTTGACATAGACCAGCGGCAAACCCGTCTCGGCGACGCGGGCTTTCGCCACCACCATCCGCTCGTCATCGGCCATGCGGCGATAGGGCGAGCCGTTGGGCACCAGCAGGATCTCGGCGCCCTTCTCCTTCAACTCGCGGCAGACCCTGTGAGACCAGATGTCCTCGCAGATCGGCGCGCCGAACTTGACGCCCTTCCACTCAAAGACCTCAGGACCGAGGCCCGGCTCGAAAACCCGCTTCTCGTCGAAGACGCCGTAGTTTGGCAGGTCGCACTTGAAGGCCACGCCCCTAACCTCACCCTCGGCCAGGAAAGCGAGCGCGTTGTGGGGGCGGCCAAGCGGGTTCCGCGGCGGCCAGATCACGCCGATCAGGGCGGCCGGACCATCCTTGGTCTCCAGGGCCAGGCGCTCTACGGCCGCCTTTCCGGCGGCCCAGAAGGCCGGCTTCAGCGCCAGGTCTTCCGGCGGATAGCCGTTGATGAAGAGCTCGGAGAAGACAGCGATATCGGCCCCGGCCGCGCGGGCCTGGGCGAGGCGCTCACGCGCCAGGGCCTCGTTATGGGCGATCGCGCCCACGGTCGGATTGGCTTGGATGGCGGCGATAACAAGAGTCGACATGACTTCTCATGTAGCCTCGACCGCGACCTTGGGCCAGCCTCAGGCCAGGGCTTTTGGCAAGGCTCGTGCAAACGCTTCCATGGCGCGCGGCTCGGCGACCGCCGCGCGGGCCCAACCGGCCGAACCGCCGGTGAACTGGCGCAGCAACACGCCGTGCCCCTCCAGCCGCTTAATGACCGCCACATCGCCGAAATTAGCCCAGACATAGCTGCCGGCCGACTTCAGGTATGGAATGCGGCTCGCCTCGCAGGCGCGGTAGATCACCTGCCGCCCCTGCTCCATCGCCCGGCTGGACGCCGCCAGATAGGCCAGGTCGCGATAGCTGACAGCCGCGGCGGCCAACCCCGGCCCATTGCGAGAGGGCGCCAGCAGGCCGCGGATCGCCCGGGCGCGGCCTGGTTGGGCGATGGCGTAGCCGATCCTTACCGCCGCCAGAGCGTAGGACTTGGAGAAGGTCCCCACCACCACGACGTCATGGCCCTCGCGGACCAGATCAACGAGGCTTTCGGCGGCCGGGTCCGGCGTCATGTCGATGAAGGCCTCGTCGACCACGACCGGCGCGACCTTAGCCGCGCGGATGCAGAAGTCGCGCAGCGCCCGGCGCTCCATCAACAGGCCAGTCGGGTTGTTGGGATTACAGACATAGGTCAGCCGCACATCGGGAGCGAGCCCAGCCCCCATGGCCGTCAGGTCGATCTGCTGGTCAGGCGTCATCGCCACGCGCCGGGTTTGCGAGCCCACCCTCGCCGCATACTTGATGTGGCTGTCATAGGTGAGCGCCGGCGCCAGTTGGACCCCGTCCCGGCCCCAAAACGCCGAGATCATCGACAGCAGTTCAAGCGCCCCGGTCGAGATCACCACATGAGCCGGCGTGACGCCGTTGGCCGCGGCGATGCGGGCTATCAGCGCCGTCTCCTCGGCATGAGGGTAGCGCTCGACATGGGTGACAGCCTCTCGCAAGGCCGCCTTGGCTTGAGCGCTGGGGCCAAACGGGTTCTCGGTGATGTTCAGCGCCGCGAGTTCCAGCGCCCCGGCGGCCGACGGCGCCGCCGCCAGCGCCAGCCCGGCCATCCCGCGCCTAGTGATCCCAGCCATGATCGCCTCAGAACTTGGCGTTCAGGCGGACATAGTAGAGGCCGCCGTCGGTGTCATAGACCGCGTTGCGCGAGTAGATCAGGCCGCGCGAGGCCTGGAACGTCGCCTCGTCGGGATAGGTGTTGAAGATGTTTTCCGCCCCCACCGTGACCTTCACCTGTTCGGTGATGGCGGCACTGGCCGAGAGATCGACGAAGGCGCGAGCGCCGAACGCTTGGACCAGATCGGCCGAGGATTGCGACTGCGCATCGGTCCATTCGCCGTAGTAGCGGACCCTAGCCGTGGCTTCGAACCGGCCGTGGGCGTAGGTGGCCGCGACATTGCCGGTGTGTTCCGGCAGGCCATCCTCGATGTTGATCCGGGCCAGCTTGGAAACCTCGGTCAGCTTCGAGCGGGTGACCTTGGTGTCGTTCCAGTTGTAGGCGGCCGTCAGGGTCAGGTCGCCATCGGCCAGATGGGTCTTCCAGGACCCGACGGCGTCGAGGCCCCGAGTCCGGGTGTTGAACGAGTTGGTGAAGTAGCTGACCGAGGTCAGCGAGTCGGCGCCGGGCACGCCCAACGTAAGGAGTTGCGCCCTGATCGCCGGGGTGACGGTGAAGTTCGGCGAGCTGGCGAAGCGGTCGTCGACCTCGATCTGATAGTAGTCGAGCGAACCGCTCAGGCCATGCTCGGCGTTCCGATAGACCAGCCCGGCCGAGTAGTTGGTGGAGGTCTCGGGCTCCAACGGCTTGGCGCCGAAGAACTGGGCCACCGGATTGCTGGGCGACAGGCGGCCGGCGGTGAAGAGCTGTAGGGTTGTCGTGTCCAGGCCCTGCGAGGTCCGGGTGCTGTTGAGCTGGCCAGGGGTCGGGGCGCGGAAGCCCGTCGAGACCGCGCCGCGAACCGCCCAGTTGGGGCTGATCTCATAGCGCGCGGCGATCTTGCCGTCGGTCGTCGAGCCGAATTCCGAGAAGTCCTCGTAGCGGATAGCGATGGCGGTTGAGAAGGCGTCGGTCCAGGAGAGGTCGAGATCGACATAGCCGGCGTAGCTGGTCTGGTCCCAGGAGCCCGCCTGGGCGCTACTATAGCCTGGGAAGCCGTTGGAGCCGGATGGCAGGCCGGCAGGCGCGCCCGGGCCAACCTGATAGGACATCGGATCGCCAGCCTCGATCTTGTAGGTCTCCACCCGGCGCTCGACGCCGAACGCCAGGTTGGCGGGTTCGGCGAGGAAGCCAAGCTCCAGCGGCTTGTTGAGGTCGAGGTTCAGGTTCTGCTCGCGCTGCGTCAGAACGCCGGCTCGGAAGGCGGTGGGCGATTGCGGGCCGAACGAGGCGTTGATCGTCTCGCGAATGAAGTAGTCGACCTTGTCCTGGCCGAGCGAGGCGTTGAAGTCCCAGGCCAGGCCATTTCCAAGTTCGCCCCTCAGACCGGCGTTGAGGCCGTAGTCGGTCTCGTCCTGGCCGAACTTCGGCGAGAAACCGGCCGGATAGAGCTGGCTGAGGTTCCAGCCGGGGAACGCCGGGCTGTTGCGATAGGCGGTGTCGTTCGACGGATTGCGCCAGTTGAAGTCGGTGACGCCGCTGCTCTTGGAATAGGTGGCGAAGCCGTAGAGCTCGACGGCGTCATTCAGCGGCAGCGACGCATCGACCACGAACCGGGTGGCGTCGCGGTCGGGCTGGCCCCAGCGTTGGACGGGGTTCTTGACCTGCAGGTTCGGATTGGCGGCCTGGAAAGCGATGGCGTCCGGCCGCTGGCGGGTCCGAGAGGTCGCCTCGCTGTCAGTGTAGGTCAGGGTGGCGACCAGGTGGCCGCCGTCGCCCAGCGCCCAACCGGCGCGGAAACCACCTTCGTACATGGCCCCGTCGCCCTCGAAGTACTGGGCGGCCTGGCCGAAGGCGGCGAAGCCCGGCTGATCATTGAGTATGAGGTTGATGACCCCGGCGATGGCGTCCGAGCCATACTGGGCCGAGGCGCCGTCGCGCAGCACCTCAATCCGCTTGATCGCGAAGCTGGGGAGTTGGCCAAGGTCCACACCCTGAGCCCCTCGCCCGCCCAGCACGGCCGAACGGTGTCGGCGCTTGCCATTGACCAGAACCAGTGTGTGGTCGGGCGACAGGCCGCGCAGCGTAGCCGGGCGCACGAAGGCCTGGCCATCAGCCGCCGGCATCCGCTGGACGTTGAACGACGGCACCGCGGCGACCAGCTTCTCCATCAGTTCATCGGAGACCGTGCTTTCCAGCACCGACTCGGAAATCACGTCGATGGGGGCGGCCGACTCGAAGGCGGTGCGGTCGGCGCGGCGGGTGCCGGTGACGATCAAGGCTTCGAGTTCATCAGCGGAGGACGCGGGACCGACGGTTTCGATCTCGGCATAGGCCGGTTGAGCCAAGGCCAGGGCGAGCACGGTCCAGGCCGCGGTGGTCATGAGTCGCATACGAAAATCCCCCGAGAACAACTGGGGGGCTCGCTAAACTGCGCTGATGACGGAGCGGCGACGACACGAACTCAGTCGCGTGAATGATCAGCGACCGTTCGGCGGCAAAGAAAAAGGGCGGCTCCGAAGAGCCGCCCCTTGAACTAGTCGTCCCGGTGAACGCGTTCCCGGCGCTCGTGACGCTCTTGCGCCTCGAGGCTGAGGGTGGCGATCGGTCGGGCTTCCAAACGAGCGACGCCGATGGGTTCACCAGTGTCTTCGCAATAGCCGTAAGATTTATCTTCGATCCGACGGATCGCCTCGTCGATCTTGGAGATCAACTTGCGCTGGCGGTCCCGCGTCCGCAGTTCGAGAGCTCGATCAGTCTCTGACGTGGCGCGGTCGGCCAGATCAGGATGATTCTCTGTCTCGCTTTGAAGATGGACAAGGGTCTCGCGGGACTCCCGCAAGATATCCTCTTTCCAATTCAAGAGCTTCTGCTTGAAATACTCAAGCTGACGCTCGTTCATAAATTCCTCGTCCTCGGAAGGACGGTATTCTGGCTTTTCTGCCAACATTGTGGCCGTGCTCATAGACGCCTCACGCCCCCTTGGTACAACACCCGGCGACACGCGGAGCGCTTATACCAAAACAAATTCTGGTTTCAACGAACGTCGCTCTTCGCGTGCCATCAGGACGCACGATTCGCGCTCTCAAGTTTCGCGATCTCCACCGCAGCACGGGTTTCAATTTCGTTCAATACACCTTCAAGCTGCTCATCATCGGTACCGAGCCGCTCGTCGCGAACCGCCCGGCGCAGGCGATCCAGATCGTCGATCGAGGCCTCGCCCGAAAGCAGCCCGATCTTCACATCTTCGAGAATGTCGAGAATCTTCCCGGCCCGCCCAACGGCGCGCCGCCGGCGCTCCAGCGGACCGGCCACCTCTTGCAGGGCCAGGATCGAATTAACGTTCATCACCCCGCCGACGCCGCCAGCCCGCGCTACTTGCGCAGGTCCAGCCGCCGCCGCGGGCTGAGCTAGCTGAAAGCCTTCGCCGCTAGCGCCACGAGGCTTACCTGCCCCGCCCGCCGATCCGACGCCGCCTGTTCCACTGACCTTCATGCGAGGCCCCTTAACACGCTTCCCCCAAACTCTCGCAGCGTCATCTTAGGGTATGGTTAATGCCGGGCAAAATCTGCCGCCAGGCCATACGCCCCCCTTACGCACGGCGCACATTTTGCTGAAATCATTGACGTTTTCGTCTGGCACGTTGGTCGCATAGGCCACGGGTAACTCATTAGTCCGCAGTGTGTCGGGATCCCATGCGCAGATCGCTCCGCCTCTTCAGCGCCGTCTTCCTGGCCGCAACGCTGTGCGCCGGTCCCAGTTTCGCCAAGTCGCGGATCAAGGACATCGTCGAGTTCGAGGGGGTCCGCGACAACATGCTGGTCGGCTACGGCCTCGTCGTCGGCTTGAACGGCACCGGCGACAGCCTGCGCAACTCCGCGTTCACCCGCCAGAGCCTGGAAGCCATGCTGGAGCGGCTGGGCGTCAATACCCGCGACGCCAACCTCAACACCACGAATGTCGCCGCGGTGATGGTGACGGCCAAGCTTCCGGCCTTCTCGGCGGCCGGTTCGCCGATCGACGCCTCAGTTTCGGCCATGGGCGACGCCAAGAGCCTGCAGGGCGGCACCTTGCTGGTCACCCCGCTGATGGGCGCCGACGGCCAGGCCTACGCGGTCAGCCAGGGCACCGTGCAGACCGGTTCGATTTCGGCCGGCGGCGCCTCGGGATCTTCGATCTCCAAGGGCGTCCCGACCGCGGGCCGGATCGCCGGAGGCGCCATCGTCGAGCGCGAGATCGGCTTTCAACTGGCCAATATGGGCCAGATGCGGATGACCCTGCGCAATCCGGACTTCACCACCGCACGCAAGATCGCCGACATCGTGAACACCCGCTTCCCCGGCGCG
>NZ_JAURWM010000355.1 GCF_030654915.1 Phenylobacterium sp.
GACCTGGGCGGCGGCACCTTCGACGTCTCGATCCTGGAGATCGGCGACGGCGTCTTCGAGGTGAAGGCCACCAACGGCGACACCTTCCTCGGCGGTGAAGACTTCGACATGCGCATCGTCGAGTACCTCGCCGATGAGTTCAAGAAGGAGACCAGCGTCGATCTGCGGAAAGACAAGCTGGCGCTTCAGCGGCTGAAGGAAGAAGGCGAGAAGGCCAAGAAGGAACTCTCGTCGGTTCCGCAGTACGAAGTGAACCTGCCCTTCATCTCGATGAACGCGTCGGGTCCGCTGCACCTCAACATCAAGCTTTCCCGCGCCAAGCTGGAAGCCCTGGTCGAGGATCTGATCACCCGCACCGTCGGTCCCTGCGAGCAGGCGCTGAAGGATGCGGGCCTGAAGAAGTCCGACATCGACGAAGTGATCCTGGTCGGCGGCATGACCCGCATGCCCAAGGTCGTGGATACGGTGAAGGAGTTCTTCTGCCGTGAGCCCCACAAGGGCGTGAACCCGGACGAAGTCGTGGCGCTGGGCGCCGCGGTGCAGGCCGGCGTTCTGCAAGGCGACGTCAAGGACGTGCTGCTGCTGGACGTCACGCCTCTGACCCTGGGCATCGAAACCCTGGGCGGCGTGTTCACCCCGCTGATCGAACGCAACACCACGATCCCGACCAAGCGTTCGCAGACCTTCTCGACCGCTGACGACAACCAGTCGGCCGTGACCATCCGCGTGTTCCAGGGCGAGCGCCCGATGGCCCACGACAACAAGATGCTGGGTCAGTTCGACCTGGTCGGCATTCCGCCGGCCCCGCGCGGCGTGCCGCAGGTCGAGGTCACCTTCGACATCGACGCCAACGGCATCGTCAACGTCTCGGCGCGCGATAAGGCCACGGCCAAGGAGCAGTCGATCCGCATCCAAGCCAATGGCGGCCTGTCCGACGCCGACATCGATAAGATGGTGCAGGAAGCCGAGGCCAACAAAGCCGACGACGAAAAGCGCAAGGCGCTGGTTGAAGCCAAGAACCAGGGCGAAGCTATCGTTCACTCGACCGAGAAGGCCCTGGCCGAGCATGGTGACAAGGTCGCCGGCGCCGACAAGGACGCGATCGTCACCGGCCTGGCCGATCTGAAGACCGCCCTGGAGGGTGAAGATCCCGACGCGATCTCCACCAAGACCCAGGCGCTGATCCAGGCTTCGATGAAGCTTGGAGAGGCGATGTACGCCGCTCAGCAAGGCGGAACCGACGATCAGCCGGAAGCGGCCGGCGCGGACGACGACGTGGTCGATGCTGAGTTCGAGGAAGTCGGCGACGACGACGACGACAAGAAGAAATCGGCGTGACGTTTCGCCCGATGGCGGTCTCTGGCAACTCTTGCGAGAAGGCCGCCATGGGCGGCGCGACCGAAATGGAAATCTCCGCCTGGCTACAACCGGCTCAAGACTTGCAGTCGGGCGGGGATCATCCCACCTCAATACTCAGATCAATTTTGAACGCCTGAACATAGCATGCGGGATTATTACGAGATCCTCGGTGTGGAGCGGACCGCCGACGACGGCGTGTTGAAAGCTTCCTATCGAAAGCTGGCCATGGAGCATCATCCTGACCGCAATGGCGGTTGCGAGGAAGCCGAGGGACGGTTCAAGGAAATCAACGAGGCCTATTCGATCCTCTCCGACGCCCAGAAGCGCGCGGCCTATGACCGGTTCGGTCATGCGGGCGTGAACGGTTCGGGCGGCGGCGGTGGCGGAAACGGCCAGTTCCACGACGTGAACGACATCTTCAGCGAGGTGTTCGGCGACGTCTTTGGCGACATGTTCGGCGGTCGCGGCCGTCAGCGCAGCGGTCCGGCCCGTGGTCAGGACCTGCGCTATGATCTCGAGATCACGCTGGAGCAGGCTTTCGCCGGCTCCGAGGTGGAGATCACGGTCCCGGCCTCTATCAATTGCGAAAGCTGCGAGGGTTCGGGGGCCAAGCCTGGCACCAGCCCGACGGTCTGCGGCAGCTGCGGCGGCGCCGGACGCGTGCGCGCCAGCCAGGGCTTCTTCTCCATTGAGCGGGCCTGCCCGCGCTGCGGCGGTTCGGGCCGGCTGGTGCTGGACCCCTGCCAGGAATGCCGTGGCCACGGCCAATTGCGCAAGGAGCGCACGCTCCAGGTCCGCATCCCGGCCGGCGTCGACGACGGCGCCCGGATCCGGTTGGCCGGCGAGGGCGACGCGGGCGCGCGCGGCGGTCCGCGCGGCGACCTCTACATCTTCCTGTCGGTGACGCCTCACGAACTCTTCGACCGCGAAGGCCTGGACCTGCTCTGCACCGTACCGGTGCCGATGGGGGTCGCGGCCCTGGGCGGTGAGATCGAGGCGCCCTGCCTGATGGGCGGCGAGAATTGCGACGGCGCCTGCAAGATCGAGGTCAAGGTGCCGGAAGGCGCCCAGACCGGCCGCACGGTTCGCCTGAAGGGCCGCGGCATGCCGTCCCTGCGTTCGCGTGAGCGCGGCGACCTGGTGGTCGAACTGTTCGTCGAGACCCCGACCAAGCTGACCGCGCGCCAGAAGGAACTGATGCGCGAGTTTTCCGAGATTTGCAGCGAACAGCAGCACCCGAAGTCGGCCAACTTTCTCGGCAAGGCCAAACGGTTCTGGGAAGACGTGACCGGCGCCTAGAGCGCTTAGCGCTTCAGGTCGATGTCCTTGCCGCCGGCCGGCAGGGACACGACGTCGCCGTCGCGGGCGATCCATAGCGGTCCATCGAAACGGCGGCGGGAGTCGCCCAGGAATGGTCCTTCCAGCGCCCGCATTCGTAGCGGCGGGACTATGTGGGTCAACATCAGCGCCCCGACCTTCGCAGCCTGCGCCGTCTGCGCGGCCTCCTGCGGGGTGGCGTGATAGTCGGGGATGTCGGCCATAAGCTTGGCGACATTCGGCCGATCCGCCCTTTGGGCGGCCCGCTCCAATATCGCGATCAGCCGTGGCGAGAGCGCCTCATGCACCAGCAGGTCGGCGCCGCGCGCGTTCCGTTCGACCGCGGGGTTCTTCGCCGTATCACCCGAGATCACCAGGCTGCGGCCCTTGTAGTCGAAGCGGTAGCCGAGCGCCGGATGGACCGGGCTGTGATCGACCGCGAAGGCGGTGACCTTCACGCCGCCGTCCTCGAACACGACCTTTCCATCGGGACCGGGCTGCGCGAAGGGCTGCGCCGATAGCCCAAAGCCTTCCGGCGGAACCGTCTTGGCGCCGTGGTGGGCCACCCGGTAGGTCGAGTCCTGTCGATAGGCCTCGTTGAAGCCCGCGGCTATGCTCTCCACGCCGGGCGGACCGTGCAGGGGCAGCGGCGCGTGGGCCGCGCCGCTCACCCATCGCTGCATGGCCAGGGCGCCCAGCCCGTCGATGTGGTCGGAGTGGAAGTGGGTCAGGAACACCGCCTTCACCAGGCCGGGCGACAGCCCCATGCGATTGAGGACTTCCGCCGATCCTTCCCCGGCGTCGACGACGAAGACGCGCTGGCCGGCGACCACGGCCAGACAGGGACCCGCCCGGCTGGTGTCGGCCAGCGGCGAGCCCGATCCACAGACCGCCGCGTGCAGGCCGTCCGGCAGGTCTTGGGTGAGGTTGGCGCCCATCGCCTTGTCGGCGCCGCGGCTGGTGAGCGCCAAGGCGATCTCTCCCCGGGCCAGATAGAGGCCGCCGAGGATGGCCGCGAGGCTTATCCCGCCCGCAAGCCAAGCCAAACGCCGCGTCCGATTGGTCGCCATAGCATCCTCCCGTCGAATCTATTGGCATGACGTGTGCCATAATATTGCGCTCGGCGTCAAATTGCATCGCGCTGGCCAGCGCCTCGGGTTATCCAGGAGCAGATGACCGTCAGCCTGGACACCGAACTGTTCGCCCCGCCCGTCGATGGCCGCCGCGCTCGCACCGCCGCCAGCCGCGCGCGGATACTCGAAGCCATGATCGACCTGTTGCAGGCCGGCGAAACCCAGCCCTCGGCCGAGGCCGTGGCGGCCAAGGCCGGCGTCGGGGTGCGGACGGTCTTTCGCCTGTTCAGCGATGTCGAGGGGCTCTATCGCGGTCTTCAGCGGACCATGGCCGAGCGGCTGGCGCCGATCCTGGCCGAGCCGGTGACCGGCAGCCTGACGGAGCGGCTGGATCTGCTGGTGGGGCGCCGGGCCCAGCTTTTCGAGGAGATGGCGCGTCCCAAGGCCTTCGCCGACATGCACCGGGCGCGATCCTCGGACCTGCAGGAAACCCACAGGCTCTTCATCGTCGCTCAGCGCGCCCTGCTGCTCGGCCATCTTGAGGGGCTGCTGCCTGATGACGCCGATTTGGCCGAGGCGCTGGACCTGATGCTCAGCTTCGACGCCTGGCGGCGGCTGCGTGATGACCAGGGGCTGTCGCGCGAGACGGCCGAGCGGGTGATGCGGCGAATGGCGCAGGCCTTGATCGCCAGCATACCGAAACCTTGAAAAAGCGCTTGCCAGGCCGCGTGGCCTGACGGCTAAGCTCCCGCGAGACAAATGCGGGAGGACGTCATGGGTTTGAAGACCAGCATGCTGGCGGGGGCGGCCTTGGCGCTGCTGTCGGCCCAGGCCCACGCGGCCGACCTGTCGAAGTCCCTCGTGCCCGGCTACCCCGACGTGGTCGGCGAATACCTGCAGGTTCCAGGTTACGCGGCGCCGGGCACGCCGGCCGGCTTGAACACCGCCACCTTCCTGCGGTTGCGCAGCGCCGGCGACGGCGAGACCCCGAAGCCGGCCAATGCGGTGATCGTGGGCCTGCCAGGCTTTGCGTCGACCCCGGCCCATTGGCTCTATCTTGGCAGCCAGCTTGTCCACCGCGCCCAAGGCCAGACCTGCGAGGGCAGGCCCTGCCGCATCGAGGTTTGGGTGTTGCAGCGACGCGGCGCGAATCTCGCCGAGACCGAAGGCCTGCGCGAGGCGCGGGTGAAGAAGGATCCGAAGATCGCGCTCGACCACTATCTAGGCGCGGCCGCCTTGGTCCCCTCATCGCGGCCCGGCGAACCGGCCAAGGTCACCGGGTCTGGCGCCGGCAAGTGGGCGCCGCTCACCCAAGGCGACGCGGCCTTCATGGCTGACTGGGACTTCCAGGCCTATGCGGGCGACGTCGACGCCATGATCAAGCTGATCGGCGAGAAGACCGGAAACAAGAATATCTTCCTGGCCGGCCACAGCCAGGGCGGCGGCTTCGTCTCCAACTATGCGGGGCGGCTGCAGGCCGACGGCAAGCGGGGCGCGGAGAAACTTTCGGGCCTGATCTTCCTCGACGGCGGACCGTCGGCGGGGACCGCCCCGGCCCCGACCGAGGCTGAGCTTAGCGCCTACTTCAAGCGGGTCGCAGACCTGCGCTCGGGCAAGGCCGACGTCTATACGGGCGCGAGCGGCATGCTCGGCGCGATCGCCGGGCCCATGGCGGCGGCCAGCCAGTCGGTGACCGGAATCTACTACGCCTTCGTCGATCCCCAGGCCGAGGCGATCTTCCCGCTGCGCACCGCCTCCGCGGCCCGGCCGAATCCCGGCGATGATTTCCTGAAGGCGGCGCGGATGACTTGGCTCGCTCGGGCCGGGAGCAGTTTCGACACCGACCCGGTCCCTGGCGGCGGGGTGCAGATGCCGGTGTTGCAGTTCCTGGGCGAAGGTCTGGGCTATCTCGACTTCAAGCCGCTGCCTGGGACCGAGGATCAGTGCGACAAGACCCCCGCCCCGCCGATGATGGGCCCGCCGCGCCCCGGCATGGCGGCCTCCAAGTGCGTGCCCTCGGCGGCGATGGTCGATCCGGCCAAGGTCTATGGCTGGGTGGAGGGGGGCGGAAACGGCGCCGCGCCGCTAGACGCCGGCAAGGCCAAGCTCTGGATGGCCAGCCAGGCCTATGCGCCGGCTCGCTCCAACATCAAGCCGGTGAAGGCGAGCTTCAAGGACAGCGGCGCGCGCACTATCGACGCCTCCAACATGATCGCCTCGAACTGGTATCCGTCCGAGCGCTGGGATTTCGACGCTGGGTTCGTCGGCCGCTACAAGACCCTGAAGCTCGACCGCGACGGCGTGAAGCTGGATGTCGACAAGACCGCGATCGCCGGCGTGCCCGTCTATGTGGCGCGTCAGAGCCCGCAGGCCGGCATGACCAACCCGTTCCCGGGCGTCACCGACTTCACCGAGGTCAATAAGACCGGAACGCACCAGACCGAGGCCGCCCGCGCGATCACCGCCTTCGATCCGAAGATCAACGCCAAGCTCTACTTCCACACCGATTTCGTCTCGGTTGATGACTCGACGCCGGGCAAGGGAACGCCAGGCGATCCGGGCAATTCGGCCGTGGCCGCAACCCTGACCGACTGGGTGCTGAAGCGCAGCAAGGGCGCGGCCACCGTGCCGACTCCCAAGGCGCTGGGCGTGCGCGAGACCTATTAGGGGCGTCTCAGGGGCTACCCCCGCTCGGTCAAAGCCCGGATATCGGGCCAGCGGTAGCTGACTTCATAGGTGACGCCGCCGGGACCTGGCTCGCGGCGCGGGGCTTCGGCCTGGCCGCCAAGGTGTTCGTAGAAACCGCGCGCCGGGATGTTGTCGCGCAGCACCGACAGCATCAAGCAGGTGGCGTCGCCTGCGGCGAACACGCGGGCGATGTCGATCAGCAGCCGGCGTCCGAGGCCATGGCCCTGGGCGGCGCGAAGCACATAGAGGGTGGTGACTTCGGCCTCACCGGGTCGCTTCGAGCGCGAGGGGCCGCCGGCGGCGTAGCCGACCAGACCATCGCGGTCGGCGGCGACCAGGGTCGCCTCCCGCTCGCCGGGACCGATCAGGCTGGCGGCGAAGCGGCGCGCATAGACCGGAACCGACATCCGGGCGAGGAAGGTGTCGGGCAGCAGCCCCTGATAGGTCTCGCGCCACGACTGGATATGCACGCGTGCGAGATCCTCGGCGTCGCCAGGTCCGGCGGGGAAGATGACGTGCTGCAAATCGCGCTCCTGACTTGACCACAGCTTGGGAGTCGGACGGCTTGGTTCAAGGGGCTGCGGCTCCAATGGGGGCTGACGCCGAGCGCGGGCGCCGCTAGCTTCGCCCCACCCATGAACGCCCCATCTCCCACGCTTCCCGATTCCGCCGGCGCTACGCCGGTCATGGCCCAATTCTTCGAGGCCAAGTCCCGCCAGCCCGACGCGTTGGTGTTCTTCCGCATGGGAGATTTCTACGAGCTGTTCTTCGAGGACGCCGAGAAGGCCGCCGCGGCGCTGAGCATCACCCTGACCGCGCGCGGCAATCACGGCGGCGCCCCGATCCCGATGTGCGGCGTGCCGGTCCACGCGGCCGAGGCCTATCTGGCCAAGCTGGTCCGGGCGGGCTTCAAGGTCGCGCTTTGCGAGCAGATGGAAGACCCGGCCGAGGCCCGCAAGCGCGGGTCCAAGTCGGTGGTGCGACGCGACGTCGTGCGCGTGGTGACGCCGGGCACCCTGACCGAGGACGGCCTGCTGGACGCTCGCGGCTCCAATCGCCTGGCCGCCGTGGCCGTGCGGGCGGGCGCCGCCGCGGTGGCTAGCGTGGAGCTGTCCACCGGCGAGGTGGAGTGCATGGCGCTGTCGCGCGACGGCCTGGCCTCGGCCCTGGCGGCGCTCGGTCCCTCCGAGACCCTGGTCCCCGACCGGTTGTTCGCCGACGAGACCCTGACCGAGATCTTCAAGAGCGCCGGCGGATTGATCCAGCCGATGGCCTCGGCCCTGGCCGAACCCTCGGCCTCGGAGGCGCGGCTGAAGCGGCTCTACGGCGTCGAGACCCTCGACGGCTTTGGCGAACTCACAGGAGCCGAGATTTCCGCGTTGGGCTTGATCGCCGCGCACCTGGAGACCACCCAGGCCGGACGCCTGCCGGCCCTGACCGCGCCGCGCCGTGCGGGCGAGGCCGACGTCATGTCGATCGATCCAGCCACCCGCACGAGCCTGGAGATCGAGAAGAGCACCTCGGGCGGACGCGACGGCTCGCTGCTGGGCGCCATCGACCGCACGATCACCGCGCCAGGCGCGCGGCTGCTCTCGGCGCGGCTGGCCCGCCCGCTGCTTGACCCGGCCGCCATCGACGCGCGGCTCGACGCCGTGGAGTGGTTCTGCGAGCGCCGTCCCCTGCGCCAAAAGCTGCGCGAGACCCTGCGCGGCATGGGCGACATGGCGCGCGCCCTCTCGCGCCTGGCGCTAGGTCGCGGCGGTCCGCGCGATCTTGGTTGCCTGCGCGACGGCCTGGCCGGCGGCGAGGTGATCTCGCAGTTGTTCTCGCATCCCGCGCCGCTCGACCCGCCGGCGCCTGGCGAGATCGCGGGCGCCTTGGCGGGCCTGCATCCGCTCAACGATCCGAACCTGGCCGAATTCCGCCGCCTGCTGGCCGAGGGGCTTGGCCAGGACCTGCCGGCCCAGGCTCGCGACGGCGGCTATGTCGCCGCCGGCGTCCGTGTCGAGCTGGACCAGGCCCGCGCCTTGCGTGACGACAGCCGCAAGGTGATCTTGCAGCTTGAGGCGCGGCTGGTGGCCGAGAGCGGCGTGGCGCTGAAGATCAAGCACAATGCGGTGCTGGGCTATTTCGTCGAGACCTCGGCCAAGGCGGCTGAACCGCTGATGAGCCCCCCGCTGAACGCGACCTTCATTCACCGCCAGACCCTGGCCAACCAGGTCCGCTTCACCACCGTGGAGCTCGCCGAACTGGACGCCCGCATCGCCCAGGCGGCCGAGCGGGCCCTGGCCATGGAGGTCGCCACCTTCGAGGCTTGGCGCGAGGCGGCGATCGGCGTGGCCGCCGCCATCCAGGCCGCCGCCGAGGGCGCTTCGCGGCTCGATGTCGCCGCGGGCTTGGCCGAATGGTCGGACGATGTCGGCGCCAGCCGGCCGGTGGTGGATCGCTCGACCGCCTTCGAGGCCGAGGCCGCGCGGCACCCGGTGGTCGAGGCCGCGGTCAAGCGGGCCGGCAATCCCTTCACGCCCAATGACTGCCGCCTCGACGGGGCCGGTGTCGCGGGCGCCAGGCTTTCCATCGTCACCGGTCCGAACATGGCGGGTAAGTCGACCTTCCTGCGCCAGAACGCCCTGCTGGCGGTGCTGGCCCAGGCCGGCTGCTACGTGCCCGCCAAGAGCTTGCGGCTTGGCGTCGTGGACCGGCTGTTCAGCCGGGTCGGGGCGGGCGATGACCTGGCGCGCGGCCGCTCAACCTTCATGGCCGAGATGGTCGAGACCGCCGCCATCCTGACCCAGGCGACGCCGCGCTCGCTGGTGATCCTCGACGAGATCGGCCGGGGCACGGCCACCTATGACGGCCTGGCCATCGCCTGGGCCTGCGCCGAGGCCCTGCACGAGACCAACCGCTGCCGGGGCCTGTTCGCCACCCACTATCACGAGCTG
>NZ_JAURWM010000358.1 GCF_030654915.1 Phenylobacterium sp.
GAGCTCGAAGAGCCCCTCATCCTGCTCTTCGAAAAGAAGGTCTCCTCGCTGCAGCCGCTGCTGCCGGTGCTGGAAGCCGTCGTTCAGTCGGGCCGTCCCCTGCTGATCATCGCTGAAGACGTCGAGGGCGAAGCCCTGGCCACCCTGGTGGTCAACAAGCTGCGCGGCGGCCTGAAGGTCGCGGCCGTCAAGGCTCCGGGCTTCGGCGATCGCCGTAAGGCCATGCTGGAAGACCTCGCCATCCTCACGGGCGGCGAACTGATCAGCGAAGACCTGGGCATCAAGCTCGAGAACGTCACCATCGACATGCTCGGCCGCGCCAAAAAGGTCACGATCACCAAGGACGACACCACCATCGTTGATGGCGTCGGCGCCAAGGACGCGATCGAAGGCCGTATCAGCCAGATCAAGCGTCAGATCGAAGACACGACCTCGGACTACGACAAGGAAAAGCTGCAAGAACGTCTGGCCAAGCTGGCCGGCGGCGTTGCCGTCATCCGCGTCGGCGGTGCGACCGAAGTCGAAGTTAAGGAAAAGAAGGACCGCGTCGACGACGCCCTCAACGCGACCCGTGCGGCCGTCGAAGAAGGCATCGTCCCCGGCGGCGGCGTGGCTCTGCTGAAGGCGTCCAAGGCTCTGGACGGCTTCAAGGGCGACAACGCTGACCAGGAAGCTGGCGTCGCCATCGTCCGTCGCGCCCTGCAAGCCCCGATCCGTCAGATCGCGGAAAACGCGGGCGTCGAAGGTTCGATCGTGGTCGGCAAGGTGATGGAAAACACGTCCGCCACCTTCGGCTTCAACGCTCAGACCGAAGAGTATGTGGACATGGTCCAAGCCGGCGTCATCGACCCGGCGAAGGTTGTCCGCACGGCTCTGCAGGACGCGGCTTCGGTCGCCGGCCTGCTGATCACCACCGAAGCGGCCATCGTCGAATCTCCGAAGAAGGCCAATGCCGGCGGCGGAATGCCGGGCGGTATGGGCGGCATGGGCGACATGGACTTCTAAGTCCTACGCTCAAGCACGCTTGAGAAGATCGGGGGCGGAGCCGCAAGGCTCCGCCCTTTTTCTATGCGCGTCGCCTAGAGCGGCTGCTTGGTGTCGCCGATCACAATGGCGGCGATCCAGCTGACCACGCCGGTGATGATCGCCGCGCCCACGCCGCTCCAGAAGCCGGCGACATGGAAGCCCGGCAGCATCCACGCGACCAGCATGATCATCAGGGCGTTGAGGACCAGCAGGAACAGGCCCAGCGTCACCACCGTCAGCGGCAGGGTCAGGATGAAGAGCACCGGACGCAGGAAGGCGTTGACGACGCCCAGCACGACCGCGGCGATCAGCAAATCGACGATGCCGTCATAGCTGACACCCGCCAACATATAGGCCGCGAGCGCCAGGCCGAGTGCGGCGACGACGGCGCGGACGAGAAATCGAACCATGCAGAAACTCCTTGAAACTTGCAGCGAAGCTACGCGCGCTTAAGTGTCGGCCGCAACCTTGCCAGGAGCCTCCATGCCCTACGTCAACATCCGCATCACCGCCGGCGCCACCGACGAACAGAAAGCCGAGTTGATCGCCGGGACCACCGACCTGCTGGTCAAGGTGCTGAACAAGAACCCGGCGGCGACCTTCGTCGTGATCGACGAAGTGCCGCTGGAGAACTGGGGCTCGGGCGGGATCAGCGTCGCCGAACGCACCAAGCGCGCCGCCGCCGGCGACTGAGGCGTTTCAGGCCCGTTACATGCGCGCCCCGCTTTGGCCGCATGCGGCGCTCAGCTTGGCCGTGAGCGTCGGACGGGCGCGCAGGAAATTCATTGATGTATCGCTTTGTCGCTATCGCCGCGGCCCTCGTCGCCGTGGCCTCACCGGTTGTGGCCCAGCCAGCCGGTCCTCCGTCTGACGCGCGCCTGTTCATCAGCCCGGCCGGCGAACCGTTCCGCAGCCAGGACGGACTGGCCGAATGGTTTGCCGGCGCTGACGCCGACCACGACGGCGCGTTGACCCTGCCCGAGTTCCGCGCTGACGCCATGCGGTTCTTCAAGGTGCTGGATGTGGACGCAAACGGCTCGATCGATGGGCCGGAAAACAGCCGCTACGAGACCAAGATCGCGCCGGAGATCACCCGCCCGGACTTCGGCCTCGGCGGCCCGATGGGCGGGCCGCCGGCCAAGAGGCCGCTCATACACAAATCCGATCGTAAGGAACCCAAGGTCGGCGCGGCGCGCTTCTCGCTGCTGAATGAAGCCCAGCCCGTGCGCGGGGGCGACGCCGATCTCAATCAAAGGGTCAGTTCAGAGGAATGGGCCAAGGCGGCCCGCCGCCGGTTCGAGATCCTCGACACCGACAAGGACGACAAGTTGACGCTCGAGGCGTTGCGCCCACGGCTGTAGCGCAATTCTCCTCTCCCCTTGGGGAGAGGAATGAGTCAGCCGACCAGTGCGGCCGACGGTTCCGGGATGGTCTCGCTAAGGCGGCCGCCCATGCGGATCGGCTCCACGCGGATCGCCAGGCCGGTCTTGTCGTCGGTCTCGACATAGACGCCGCAAATCGTGGCCGGGCCTTCGGCCGGCTTGTAGCGGCCGCCGGAGATGCGGGTCGTGAAGCGCCGCAGCGGCTCTTCCTTCTGGTTGCCGATGACGCTGTCATAATCGGCGCAGGCGCCGGCGTCGGTCTGATAGGCGGTGCCGCCGTTCAAGATCTGGCAGTCGGCGGTCGGGACGTGGGTGTGGGTGCCGACGACCAGGCTGGCGCGGCCGTCGCAGAAGTGGCCCATGGCCATCTTCTCGGACGTCGCCTCGGCATGCATGTCGACCACCACGGCGTCGGCGACCATGCCGAGCGGAGCCTTGTCCAATTCGCGATCCACGGCGGCGAACGGATCATCCAGCGAGTCCATGTGAACTCGGCCCAGCAGATTGATGACCACGATGCGCTTGCCATCCTGGGTCTCGAACAGGTTCGAGCCGCGGCCCGGCGCGTCGGCCAGGATCGGATAGTTCAGGGGTCGGATCAGCCGGGGTTCGCGGACGATGTAGGTCATCGCCTCCTTCTGATCCCAGGAGTGGTTGCCGAGCGTCAGGCAATCGGCCCCGGCGTCGAACAACTCACGCGCGGTATTCTCGGTGATCCCGAACCCGGCGGCGGCGTTCTCGGCGTTGACGATGACGAATTCGAGCCCGAGCCGTCGACGCAGACCAGGCAGGTGATCGGCGAGGCCCTCGCGACCCGAGCGGCCCACGACATCCCCGAAGAAAGCAAAACGCATGTGAATTTCAGTCCTTTGACACGGGCGTATACCCGTTTTCCGTCAGAATGGCGTCCAGCCTTTGATCGTGGGCCTCGACGGCGATCGCCTCGATCTCCTGACCGGCGTAGGCTAGGCCCAGCACGAACACCGGCCCCCTCGCCCGCAGCGCCTCGATCGTGCGGTCATAATGGCCGCCCCCCTGCCCCAGCCGCGCGCCGCTGCGGTCAAAAGCGAGCAGCGGGCAGATGATCAGATCAGGCGTCACGATCTTGGCCGAGGGCGGCGGCGCCGGCACGCCGTAGAGGTCGGGCACGGGGACATCGCGGCTGTCCCAAGCCCGAAAGATCAAGGGGGCGTCGGCGAGGTCGGCCACCGGCAGAGCGAACCTCGCGCCGGTCCCAGCTAGACGGCGGATCAACGGGCCAGGGTCCAGTTCGTCGCCCAGCGCGTGATAGCCGCTGAAGCAGCTAAAGGCCGGCAGGGCGTCCAGCGGCAGGTGACCGGCCGCGCGCCGGGCGGCGTCTGGAAACGCCTGCGCCAGTTCGCGGCGACGCGCCCGCATGGCCGTGCGCAGCTTCGACTTGGAGATGGGAGTGCTCACGTGTTCGCTATAGGCGAACGGTGGCGGCGCCGCGAGAGCCGTGAAGGACGGTTGTATCCCCTCGGACCTGGATAACCAGGTGGGCGCCGTTTGCCTGAACCCACGGGTCCAGACAGGGACAGCTCCCTTAGAGACGATTAAGGTCGCTGGGATAATTTGCCTTCGACGAGAGCCGCAGCAGACCCGCCGTTACGCAAGGTAGGGCCGCAGGGTCCCAGTAACAAGCGGCGCTTCATTTTCATCCCCGTCCGTGAGGGGCGAATTTCAGCCCGCCGCCAGCTTCTCGATACGCTTGGCGGCGCTTTCCAGCGCGCCGACCGCGCGGGTCTCGACGCGGGCGTGGTCCGATTGCAGGCGAGCGAGTTCGGACTGGACGACCGAGAACCGGGCCCGCAGGTCGGTCAGTTCGTCGGCCAGCAGCAGCGAGCCCATCAGGAACAGCCGCGTCTCGCCCAGTTGCCCCATGTCCTGCGACACCTGGCGCACCTGGCGGTCGAAGGTCCGCGCCAGCTCGATCAGATGGGCTTCCTGGCCGTCTTCGCAGCCGACCGCGTAGGGGCGGCCGTTCACGGTGATATTGACCTGAGCCATGGGGTTAAGCCTCCTCGGTCTGAGGCGCGTCGGCGTCGTCGCCGGAAAGCGCCGCCTTGATTTCAGCGATCGCGCGACCGAGCGCCGCGGACGCCTCGGCGCCGGCCTCTTCCAGTTCTTTCTCGCGCTGACGCGACTGGTCGAGTTCGGCGGCCAGCTTGGCGCTGTCCTGGTCGAACAGGCCGCCGGTCTCGGCGCCGGCCTTGCCGGCATGGCCAGACAGGCGTTGCTCCAGCTGCGAGATCGCCCGTTCCAGACGTTTCACAGCTTGATCGAGAGGGTTGTCGCCCGCCGGCTCCCGCATGATTCGACGCTCCGAAAGTGTGTCTGCTAATCTATAGACTGCGCCGGGCGCGCACTGAAACCCGCCCTGTGGCGTGACGCTTCCTTGATTATTCAGGCCGTGCGTGCGACGCCGCGCGCAAATCCCGCCCAGATTGACCGGAAAAGATAATGTCCGCACCGCAGCACACCATGGCCAACGCGATCCGCGTGCTTTCGATGGACGCCGTCCACCAGGCGAAGTCGGGACACCAAGGCATGCCGATGGGCATGGCCGATGTCGCCACGGTGCTCTGGACGAAATACCTGAAGTACGACGCCAACAAGCCGGACTGGGCCGACCGCGACCGGTTCGTGCTCTCGGCCGGCCACGGCTCGATGCTGCTCTACTCGCTGCTGCACCTGACCGGCTTCAAGGCCGTGACGATGGACCAGATCCGCAACTTCCGTCAGTGGGGCTCCAACACCGCCGGTCACCCCGAATACGGCCACACCCCCGGCGTCGAGACCACCACCGGTCCGCTGGGCCAAGGCATCGCCACCGCCGTCGGCATGGCCATGGCCGAACGCCACCTGGCCTCGCGCTTCGGTGACGACCTGGTCGACCACCGTACCTGGGTGATCGCCGGCGACGGCTGCCTGATGGAAGGCGTCAGCCACGAGGCCGCCTCGATCGCGGGACGTTTCAAGCTCGCCAAGCTGACGGTGCTGTTCGACGACAACAACACCACCATCGACGGTGAAGCCACCATCTCCGAGACCGGCGACCAGCTCGCCCGCTTCAAGGCCTATGGCTGGGCCGTGAAGGAAGTCGACGGCCACCATCCTGGCAAGATCGCCGCGGCCATGAAGTGGGCCACGCGCCAGAACCGTCCGACCTTCATCGCCTGCAAGACCAAGATCTCGAAGGGCGCCGGCCGAAAGGAAGGCGACCCCCACAGCCACGGCTACACCCTGTTCGACGACGAGATCGCAGACGCCCGCCTGGCGATGGACTGGACCGCCGAACCCTTCGTGGTGCCGGAAGAGGTCCTCAAGCCCTGGCGCGCGGCCGGCAAGAAGGGCGGCAAGATCCGCAAGAAGTGGGAAGCCCAACTCTCCAAGTCCGCTCTGAAGGGCGAGTTCGAACGCGCCATGCGGGGCGACCTGCCGGCGAACGCCTTTGAGCGGATCGACGCCCACATCGCCGAGGCCGCCGCCTCCAAGCCCGCCGCCGCCACCCGCCAGCACTCCGGCTCGGCCCTCGATCACCTGGTTCCGGCCATCCCGGAACTGGTCGGCGGCTCGGCCGACCTGACCGGCTCCAACAACACCTTCGTCAAGGGCACCAAGGCCTTCGACCTGCCCGACTATGACGGCCGCTACGTCCACTACGGCGTGCGCGAGCACGGCATGGCCGCGGCGATGAACGGCATGGCCCTGCATGGCGGCGTGATCCCGTTCTCGGGCACCTTCCTGGTGTTCTCCGACTACAGCCGTCCGGCGATCCGCCTCGGCGCCCTGATGGGAACCCGCGTCGTCCACGTCATGACCCACGACTCGATCGGCGTCGGCGAAGACGGCCCGACCCACCAGCCGGTGGAACATGTCGCCTCGCTGCGCATGATCCCGAACCTCAACGTCTATCGTCCGGCCGACGCGGTGGAAGCCGCCGAATGCTGGAAGCTGGCGCTGGGCACGAAGAAGACGCCGTCGGTGATGGCCCTGTCGCGCCAGAAGGTGCCGGCGGTGCGCGACTCGGCGGCTGAAAACCTTTCCGCCAAGGGCGCCTACGAACTGGTCGCCGCCAGCGGGCCGGCCCAGGTGACCATCTTCGCCTCGGGCACCGAGGTCTCCATCGCCGTCGCCGCCCGGGCGACCCTGGAAGCCGAGGGCATCGCCACCCGCGTGGTCTCCACCCCCTGCTGGGAACTGTTCGGCTTCCAATCGCCGAGCTACCAGGCGCAGGTGATAGGCACGGCGCCGGTCCGCGTCGCCGTCGAGGCCGGGCTCGGCTTCGGTTGGGAACGCTTCATCGGTGAAGACGGCGCCTTTGTCGGCATGAAGGGCTTTGGCGCCAGCGCGCCGGCCGAGCGGCTCTACAAGGAGTTCGGCATCACCGCCAAGGCCGTCGTCATCGCCGCCAAAGCCAAGCTGGGCTAACCACCATGCGCCTCGGTACGCCGCTCTCGCCCACCGCCGTGAAGGTTATGCTGCTCGGCTCGGGCGAGCTCGGCAAGGAGGTCGCTATCGAGCTGCAGCGGCTCGGCTGCGAGGTCATCGCCGTCGACCGCTACCCGAACGCCCCGGCCCACCAGGTCGCCCACCGCAGCCACGTCATCGCCATGACTGACGCCGCGGCGCTGCGGACGCTGGTGGAGCTGGAACGCCCGCACTTGATCGTCCCGGAGATCGAGGCGATCGCCACCGACGAGCTGGTGGCGATCGAGGCGGAGGGTTTGGCGACCGTCATCCCGTCCGCGCGCGCCGCCCAACTGACCATGAACCGCGAGGGCATACGCAGGCTGGCGGCCGAGCAGCTTGGCCTGCCGACCTCGCCCTACGCCTTCGCGTCGTCGGAGGCTGAACTGGCCGCCGCCGCCGCCCAGGTCGCCGGCTTCCCCTGCTTCGAAAAGCCGGTGATGTCCTCGTCCGGCAAGGGCCAGTCCTACGTCGAAGGCCCCGAGGGGATCACTGAGGCCTGGCGCTACGCCCTGGAAGGCGGCCGGGTCGAACAAACCCGCGTCATCGTCGAAGGTCGGATCGAGTTCGACTTCGAGATCACCCTACTGACCGTGCGCTCGGTCGGGACGGACGGCCTGACCCAGGTCAGCTTCTGCGACCCCATCGGCCACCGCCAAGTGAAGGGCGACTATGTCGAGAGCTGGCAGCCCCAGGCGATGAGCCCGGCCGCCCTGGCCCGCGCCCAGCAGATCGCTCGCGACGTCACGAGTGAACTCGGCGGCCTTGGCCTGTTCGGCGTCGAACTGTTCGTGCGCGGCGACCAGGTCTGGTTCTCCGAGGTCAGCCCGCGTCCGCACGACACCGGCCTGGTCACCCTGGTCACCCAGAACCTCAGCGAGTTCGCCCTGCACGCCCGCGCGATCCTGGGCCTGCCGGTCAGCACCGAGCTGCGCGAACCTGGCGCCAGCGCGGTGATCTATGGCGGCATGGACGCCCATGGGATCGCCTTCGACGGCGTCGCCGAGGCGCTCAATGTCCCTGGCGCGGACCTGCGATTGTTCGGGAAGCCGGAGTCGTTCGAACGCCGCCGCATGGGCGTGGCCCTGGCGCGCGGCGCCGATGTCGATCAGGCCCGCGAACGTGCCCAGGAAGCCGCCTCGCGCGTGCGGCCGGTGGCGTCCTAGATCTGTCTGGCGCCTGCACTTCCGAACGGACGCCGACCTCACCCATTCGTCATCCTAGGCCTTGTGCCTAGGACCCCTTCCTCGGTCGCACTGAATATGGACGAGGGCGAGGGACCGCGCCTTTGCTGCATTCGCCTTGCCCACCCCACGAGGGGTCCTAGGCACAAGGCCTAGGATGACGAATGTTGAGGCGCCGGCTCTGTCGCTTAGCCACCCGGCGAAGGCTTCAGCGCCGTCTCGGAGATGTGCCAGCGCAATTGATCGGGCGTCGCGCCCGTCACGTCATTGACCCTGCGAAGGCGCACCTTGCCCTTCAGGTTGACCGGCTCGCCGGTCTTCATCGTGCCGTAGACCACGACCGGGACCTTGACGAACAACGAGCCGGCGCCGCCCTCGATCTCGCCCGGCGCGCCGATCTGCGCGTTGTAGCTGGCGTATTTGCCGAAGCTGGCGCGAAATCCTGGGCGCTCATTCCGCTGGCCTTGCCGCCGTCGCTCCAGAGGTTCTGAGCCTCGCCGAACTTCTTGTCGGCCAACAGGGCGAAATAGGTCTGCACCACGCTGGCCGCGCCCTGGGCGCTCTGCGGCGTGAACGCGCCTTCCGAGATTGGGGTGCGGTCATCAGCCAGGCCGCCCGGGCTGCCTGGCGGCGGCGGGGTGACGGCGGCCGCCTCGCCCGCGGGCTTGGCGCGGCAATTGACACCCGGCGCTGTGGCGATGTCCTCGCCCGAGGCCAGCGGGCTGAGCTGACCCTGGTCCATGCCCTTCGTCCACCACTGGACGCCTTCGCCGATATAGCGCGCGCCGCTGGCCGAGATCGCGATCTTCAGGGTGCGCTTCACCCCCCCGATGTCGACAATGGCCGTGTCCGGGTCGGGATAGGTCGCCCGCACGGTGCGGCCGTCGTCGCAGACATAGGTGATGAACGGCGTCTCGGCCGCCGCGCCGGGCTCGGCCGCCTTTTCCGGGGCGCGGTTGCAGCCGCCCAGAGCCAGCAAGGCCGCCGATCCGGCAATGATCAGGATATGAAGTTTCGCCACGTTTCTGATCCCCAGTTGGCGCCGGGAGGTCCAAGTCCGGCGCTGGAGGGAGCGCCTAAGGCGCGATCCCGTTCCCATCACAATGGCTGAGTTTGACACCAGAAACGCGCAGAAAGCCCTGTAGGGCTTGACTCCCCGCGCCCTGACCTCAAGAAACCGACCCAAATCAATTGGCTCAGGAGTTTTCTCGATGACCGTTCGCGTCGCCATCAATGGTTTCGGCCGCATCGGCAGGTTGGTCCTGCGTTCGATCGTCGAGCATGCGCGACAAGACATCGAGGTCGTCGCGATCAACGACCTGGGTCCGGTCGAGACCAACGCCCACCTGCTGCGCTACGACAGCGTCCACGGCCGCTTCCCCGGCAATGTCGTCGTTGACGGCGACACCATCGACGTGGGCTTCGGCAAGATCAAGGTCACGGCCATCCGTGATCCGAAGGACCTGCCGCACAAGGACCTGGGCGTCGACATCGCCCTGGAGTGCACCGGCCTCTTCACCACCCGCGACAAGGCCGCCGCCCACCTGGAAGCCGGCGCCAAGCGCGTGATCGTCTCGGCCCCCTGCGACAACGCCGACAAGACCATCGTCTATGGCGTGAACCACCAAACCCTGACCGCCGACGACTTGGTCATCTCCAACGCGTCCTGCACCACCAACTGCCTGGCGCCGGTCGCCAAGGTGCTGCACGACTTGGCCGGCATCGAGCGCGGCTACATGACCACGATCCACTCCTACACCGGCGACCAGCCGACGCTGGACACCATGCACAAGGACCTCTACCGCGCCCGCGCCGCGGCGATGTCCATGATCCCGACCTCGACCGGCGCCGCCAAGGCGCTGGGCCTGGTGATCCCAGAACTGGTCGGCAAGCTGGACGGCTCCTCGATCCGCGTCCCGACCCCCAACGTCTCGGTCGTCGACCTGACCTGGGTCCCCGGTCGCACGATCACCAAGGAAGAGATCAACGAAGCCCTGTCGGCCGCCGCCGCCTCCGGCCCGCTGAAGGGCGTGCTGGCCGTGACCAACGACCCGCTCGTCTCGATCGACTTCAACCACATCGCCGCCTCCTCGACGGCGGCTCTGGCCCAGACCCAGGTGATCGACGGCGGCCTCGGCCGCGTCCTGTCCTGGTACGACAACGAGTGGGGCTTCTCGACCCGCATGAGCGACACCGCCGTGGCGCTCGCCAAACTGATCTAAACCGCTGCGACGGGCGCCTTCGAAAGAAGGCGCCCGTTTCACTTTCTGATCCAACTGGCCCCCGGTTTTCATCCGGGCGACCGGAGCCTTCGCATGACCTTCCGCACCCTCGACGACGCTGACCTCGCCGGCAAACGCGCCCTGGTGCGCGTGGACTTCAACGTGCCGATGCACGAGGGCCAGGTGTCGGACGACACCCGCCTGCGCGCGGCCGTGCCCACCATCGAGAAGCTGCGCGCCGGCGGGGCGACGGTGATCCTGCTCGCCCACTTCGACCGCCCCAAGGGCAAGCGCGTGCCGGAAATGACGCTGGCGCCGATCGCTGCGGCCCTGGCCACGGTCCTGGGCTCGCCCGTCGCCTTCGCCGAGGATTGCGTCGGACCGGTCGCGGCTGCCGCCGTCGGCGCCCTGAAGCCGGGCGACGTGCTGCTGCTGGAGAACGTCCGCTTCCATGCGGGCGAGGAAAAGAACGATCCGGACTTCGCCAAGGCCCTGGCCGCGAACGGCGACCTCTATGTGAACGACGCCTTCTCGGCGGCCCACCGCGCCCATGCCTCCACCGAGGGCCTGGCGCACCTGTTGCCAGCCTATGCGGGCGAGCAGATGCGGCTGGAGCTGACCGCGCTCGACAAGGCGCTGGGCAATCCCGAGCGACCGGTGATGGGCATTGTCGGCGGCTCCAAGGTCTCGACCAAGCTCGATCTACTGCGCAACCTGGTGACCAAGCTGGACAAGCTGGCCATCGGCGGCGGCATGGCCAACACCTTCCTCTACGCCCAGGGCCACGACGTCGGGTCGTCCTATTGCGAGAAAGACCTGGCCGAAACGGCGCGCGAGATCATCCGCCTGGCCGGCCAGAACAACTGCAAGCTCTTCCTGCCGATCGACATCGTGGTGGCCGAGAAGATGGCGCCGGGCGCCGCGGCTCGCGTGCGCGGCCTGGGTTCGGTCGACGAAGACGAGCGGATCCTGGACGCCGGCCCCGAGAGCGTCGAGCGCCTCTGCCGCGCCATGGCTAACTCCAAGACCTTGATCTGGAACGGTCCGCTGGGCGTGTTCGAGATCCCGCCCTTCGACAAGGGCACCATGACCGCCGCCCACTGCGCGGCGGAATTGGCGAAGGAAGGCAAGCTGGTGGCCGTCGCCGGCGGGGGTGATACAGTCGCCGCCCTCAACGCTGCAGGCTGCGCCGACGATTTCACGTTCGTCTCTACGGCGGGCGGCGCGTTTCTTGAATGGATGGAAGGCAAGGAGCTGCCCGGTGTGGCGGCGCTTGCCAGTTAACTGATTTACGGAGGGCAGGGCATGGCCCGGGTTACCTTGAGACAACTTCTGGATCACGCGGCCGAGCAAGGCTACGCGGTCCCAGCGTTCAACATCAACAACATGGAACAGGCGCTGGCGATTATGGAGGCGGCTGAGGCCACCGACTCGCCGGTGATCATGCAGGCGTCGCGGGGCGCCCGCTCCTACGCCAACGACATCGTGCTGAAGCACCTGATCGACGCGATGGCCGAGCTCTATCCGCACATCCCGATCTGCATGCACCAGGACCACGGCAACAACGAAGCCACCTGTGCGACCGCGATCCAGTACGGCTTCACCTCGGTGATGATGGACGGCTCGCTGATGGCCGACGCCAAGACCCCGGCCGACTACGACTACAACGTCCGCGTCACCCGCAGCGTCGTGGACATGGCTCACTGGGTCGGCGCCTCGGTCGAAGGCGAGCTGGGCGTGCTCGGCAGCCTTGAGACCGGCATGGGCGAAAAGGAGGACGGCCACGGCTTCGATGGCGTTCTGGGCCACGACCAACTGCTGACCGATCCCGACCAGGCCGTCGACTTCGTCAAGGCAACTCAGGTCGACGCCCTCGCCATCGCCATGGGCACCAGCCACGGCGCCTACAAGTTCACCCGCAAGCCGGACGGCGACGTCCTGGCCATGAACGTGATCGAGGAAATCCACCGCCGCCTGCCCAACACCCACCTGGTGATGCACGGCTCGTCATCGGTGCCGCAGGACCTGCAGGACCTGATCAACAAGTACGGCGGCGAGATGCCCCAGACCTGGGGAGTGCCGGTCGAAGAGATCCAGCGCGGCATCAAGCACGGCGTGCGCAAGATCAACATCGACACCGACAACCGCATGGCCATCACCGCGGCGATCCGGAAAGTCTTCGTCGAAAAGCCGGGCGAGTTCGATCCGCGCGGCTACCTAAAGCCCGCCAAGGAAGCCATGCGCGCCATTTGCGTCCAGCGCTTCGAGGAGTTCGGCACCGCCGGTCAGGCTCACAAGATCAAGCCGATCCCGCTGTCGGAAATGGCCAAGCGCTACGCCTCTGGCGAACTAGCTCCCAAGATCGGCGTCTCGCGCCAAGCGGCCGAGTAGTCCGCGTCCGACATTGATGTGATCCAACGCAGAGCCGTCGCCCGCCAGGGCGGCGGCTTTCGCATGTGAGGGAACCGCGCTCGCCCCTCACTGCTTCCTAGAGCATGAAATACGGCCTCACCGTCTTGGCCTCCTTCTTCGGCGTCGCGGCCCTGGCCGGGCTCGCCGGGTGGACCTTCTATACCGGCTCCAAGATCGGCGGCGGATGGGGCTCGCTGGGGCCCGTCCTGCTGTTCGTCATCGGCGGCCTGGTCGTGGTCGGGGCGCTGACCGGCGGCCTGATGTGGCTGGCCTTCTACTCATCGCGCCAAGGCTATGACGAGCCCTATGACGTGAACCATCCGCCGCGCGGCAAGCACTAGTCGACGTTCGCGCCGCGCATCTCGCGCAGGAACAGCCCGCCGACCACCACCGTCACCGCCGCCACCGAGATCGGGTACCAGAGCCCGAAATAGATGTTGCCTGTAGCCGCGACCATGGCGAAGGCCGTGGTCGGCAGGAACCCGCCGAACCAGCCGTTGCCGATGTGATAGGGCAAGGACATCGAGGTGTAGCGGATCTTGGCCGGGAACATCTCCACCAGAGCCGCGGCGACCGGCCCGTAGACCATGGTCACGTACAGCATCAGCAGGAATAGCAACCCGACCACGGCCGGCTTGTGCATCTGGTCTGGGTCGGCCTTGGCCGGGTAGCCTGCCTGGTGCAGCGCGGCCGACAGGGTCTTGGTCCAGGCGCCCTTCTGGGCTGCGAACTCCGCCTTGGGCAGGACCTCGCCACGGAAGCTTGGAACCTGCGCCTCGCCGATCTTCACGACCGCGACCGTTCCCTTCGGCGCGGCCACGTTCTCATAGGTGACGCCGGCGCTGGCCAGGGCGGCCTTGGCGATGTCGCAGGAGGTGGAGAAGGCGGTCTTGCCAACCGGATCGAACTGGAACGAGCAGTCGGCCGGGTCGGCGATCACCCGCACCGGGGCGCTGGCCGAGGCCGCCGCCAGGGCGGGATTGGCCGCCGCCGTCAGGGCCTTGAAGATCGGGAAATAGGTCAGAGCCGCCAGCAGGCAGCCGGCCAGGATGATCGGCTTGCGGCCGATCTTGTCCGACAGCCAGCCGAACACCACGAAGAACGGCGTGCCGAGGATCAGAGCGAAAGCGACCAGGGTGTTGGTCAGCGCCCCATCGACCTTCAGGGTCTTCTCCAGGAAGAACAGCGCGTAGAACTGGCCAGTGTACCAGACCACCGCCTGGCCTGCGGTCAGCCCGACCAGGGCCAGCAGCACGATCTTCAGGTTCGGCCACTTGGCGAACGACTCGGTCAGCGGCTTCTTGGAGGTGGTCCCCTCATCGACCATCTTCTGGAAGACTGGGCTCTCGTTGAGCTTTAGCCGGATCCATAGCGAGACGCCGAGCAGCACCGCCGAGACCAGGAACGGGATGCGCCAGGCCCAGGCCTTGAACA
>NZ_JAURWM010000375.1 GCF_030654915.1 Phenylobacterium sp.
CGAAGAGCGGCTCGACGGCTTCGGGGGTCACGTCGCGGCCGGTGATGCCGGTGCCGCCGGTGGTGATGATGGCGTCCACCGTGCCCGAGGCGACCCAGGCCTTCACCTGCAGGCGGATCTGGTCGACGTCGTCCTTGACGATGGCCTTGTCGGCCAGCTGGTGACCCGCGCCGGTGATCCGCTCGGCCAGGACGTGGCCGGAGGTGTCGCTCTCCTCGTCGCGGGTGTCGGAGACGGTGAGGACTGCGATGCGGACCGGCTTGATGGCCAGGGCCTCATTGAGGTGGCCGCCAGGGGCGAGGGCGTTCATGACTTGGTCTCCCAACGGGCGATATCGGCGTGGTCCTGGGCGCGCGGCTCGATCCAGCGCGCGCCGTCGGGGCCGGTCTCCTTCTTCCAGAAGGGAGCCCGGCTCTTCAAGTAGTCCCTCAGGAAATCGCAGGCCTCGAAGGCGGCGCGGCGATGGGGGGCGGCGGTAGCCACGAAGACGATGGCCTCGCCGGGCGCGATCTTTCCGACCCGGTGGACGATGTGGAAGTCGTGCAGGCCGAACCGCTCAAGCGCATCGCCCGCGATCTTGCCGATCGCCGCCTCGGTGAAGCCGGGATAGGCCTCAAGCTCCAGTGTCGTCGTGTCGCCCTGCTCGGCGCGAGCCAGGCCCGTGAAAGTGGCGATCGCGCCTGTCTCGATGCGGTCCTGGCAGAAGTCGCTCAGCAGGGCGCCGGGGTCGAAGGCTTGGCCGGTGAGGACGATCATCCGCCGCTCATCGGCGGAAGGAAGGCGACCTCGGATAGGGCCGAGAGCGCCGCGTCGCCGCGCACGATAGCCTGGTCCAGGGCGATCTGAACGCCGGGGGCGGCGAGTGCGTCCGCGAGCTCTTCGCCCTCGCCCGCCAGGACGTCGCGCAGGGCGCCAAGCGAGGCGCTGTCGATGTCACGTTCACGCCAGCCGGCGATGTCGCTCAGGCGACCAAACAGGAGAACCCGCGCCACGGCGTCAGCCTCCGGTGGTGGACATGTGCCGTGTCACGGCGGGGGCGGCGTGGCGCACGATGTGGAAGTCGTGCCCCTGCGGCTTGGCGTCGACGGCCAGCCGAATGGCGTCCACCAGGCCGGCGTCGTCGGCGCCGCCGCGGATCACCGCGCGCAGGTCGCTGGCGTCTTCGCGGCCCAGGCAGGTGTGCAGGGTGCCGGTGCAGGTCAGCCGCACGCGGTTGCAGGTCTCGCAGAAGTTATGGCTGAGCGGGGTGATGAACCCCAGCCGGCCGCCGGTCTCGGCGACGCGGACATAACGGGCCGGGCCGCCGGTCTTGTGGTCGATGTCGCTGAGCGTCCAGAAGCTTTCAAGGTTGGCGCGGAGGTCCTTCAGCGACAGGAACTGATCGGTGCGGTCGATCTCGATCTCGCCGAGCGGCATGGCCTCGATCAGGGTCGCGTCGCAACCGCGCGCGTGGGCCCAGGCGATCAGGTCGGGCAGCTCGGCGGCGTTGTCGTCCTTCAGCGCCACGGCGTTGATCTTCACCGCGATCCCGGCCGCCAGCGCCGCGTCGATCCCGGCGATCACCTTGGAAAGGTCGCCGCCACGGGTCAGCTTGCGGAACAGGTCGGGCTTCAGGGTGTCCATCGACACATTGATCCGCCGCACGCCGAACCGGGCGAGGTCGCCCGCGAATTCCGACAGCCGTGTGCCGTTGGTGGTCAGGGTCAACTCGTCCAAAGCGCCGGAGCGCAGGTGCCGCGACAGGCTTTCAATCAGGCCCATCACGCCCTTGCGGACCAGCGGCTCGCCGCCGGTGATGCGCAGCTTGCGGGTGCCGAGCGCCACGAAGGTCGAAGCCAGGCGGTCCAGTTCCTCCAGGGTCAGCACTTCCGCCTTCGGCAGGAAGGTCATGTGCTCGGCCATGCAATAGACGCAGCGCAGGTCGCATCGGTCGGTGACCGAGACCCGCAGATAGCTCACCGTCCGGCCAAAGCCGTCGATCAAAGGCGCGCCGTGCGGCGGAGCCTCTTGCGGCGAGGGGGCGTCATAGGGCGTCATGCTGGCCATAACATAGAGGGGAACAGCGGTTGGCGACAGGGGCGGGCGAGTTCGAAGCCATCGTTTTGGCGGCGGGAGCCGGAAGCCGTTTCGGCGGCGGCAAGCTGTTGGCGCCTTGGCGGGGCGGGGCGTTGTTGGATGGCGCCCTGGACGCCGCCTTCGCCGCGCCCGTCGCTCGGGTGATCGTGGTGACCGGCGCTGATGGCGAGGCGGTGGCTGAAGCCGCGCGCGCCTTCGCTAGGCGAAAGGCGCAGACGGCGCGCCTGCATGTGGTTCATGCCGATGACCATGCGCAGGGCATGGGCGCCTCGCTGCGACGTGGCGCGGCCGAACTCCCCGCCGATTGCGCGGGGGCCTTCGTCTTGCTCGGCGACATGCCGCGCGTGCCCCATGCCGTGCTGGCGCCGCTCGCCGAGGCGGTTCGAGCCGGAGCGCCAGCCGCCGCCCCGGTGTTCGCGGGCCAGCGGGGCCACCCGGCCCTGATCGGCGCGGAGCTGCTGCCAGGCTTGCTCGCCCTGACCGGCGACGCCGGCGCGCGGAGCATCCTCAAGGACCTGGGCGAGCGGCTCGCCCGCGTCGCCGCGCCTGACGACGGCGTGCTGTTCGACGTGGACGAGCGCGGCGATCTCCAGGACTAGGCTTTCACGAACGGCAGGCTCGACGTCGGCTTTCCGGTCATGGCGAAGATGGCGTTGGCGACGGCTGGGGCGATGACCGGGGTGCCGGGCTCGCCTACCCCGCTCGGGGCGGCGCCGGACGGGACGATGTGGGTCTCGACGGTCGGCGCCTCGGTGTTGCGCAGCACCCGGTAGGTGTCGAAGTTGGTCTGCTCGACCGCGCCATCCTTCAGGGTGACCTGGCCAAACATCGCGCCTGACAGACCAAAGCAGGTGCCCCCCTCCATCTGGGCGGCGATCTGGTCGGGTGAGATGGCGGTGCCGCAGTCGATGGCGGTGACGACCTTGCCCAGTTTCGGAACCCCGTCCTCCAGCTTCACTTCGGCGATCTGGGCCACCACAGAGCCGAAGCTCTCGTGAACCGCGACGCCGCGGGTCCAGCCATCGGCGGACGTATTCGGCCAGCCGGCCTTCTCGGCGGCCAGGTTCAACACCGCCAGGTGACGGTTGGCCCCGGCCTTGGTGTAGAGCGCGCGGCGGTATTCGACCGGATCCTTGCCGGCCTTCTTGGCCAGCTGGTCGATGGTGTGCTCCATCGCGAACGCGGTGTGGGTCGCCCCGACCGAGCGCCACCAGAGCACCGGCACCCCGACCTCGGGCTGGATCAGCTGGCCGTCGACGATCGGCGTCGCCTTCAGATAGGGCGAGCCCTTGGCCCCCTCGACGGCGGTCTCGTCCAGCTCAGGCACGCCCATCGGCGAGCCCTTCATAATCGACTGAGTGACGATGCGATGGCGCCAGGAGGCCGGGTAGCCGTCCTTGTCCAGCGTCACCTTGACGGTGTGGTGGACGATCGGCCGGTAGTACCCGGCGGCCATGTCGTCCTCACGGGTCCAGACCAGCTTCACCGGCCGATCCTTGCCGACTTTCTTGGCGATCTCGACGCATTCGACGACGTAGTCGGACTGGAAGGTCGCGCGCCGGCCGAAAGAGCCGCCGGCGAACAGGGTCTCGATCTCCACCGCGCCCGGCAGCATGGCCACCACCTTGGCGGTGTTGAGCTGGTCCAGGGTCGGGATCTGCGATCCGAAGGTCAGCTTGGCCTTGCCCAGGCTGACCTGCGCCACGCAGTTCATCGGCTCCATGGTGGCGTGGGCCAGATAGGGGAAGTCGTAGGTCGCCTCGAAGGCGTCTCCCGTGGCCTTGGAGATGTCGCCCTTGGCCTCGAACGCCTGCCACTTCAGCTTGTCGGTGGCGGGTGTCTTGCCGGAGGCGAGGTCCTTGTAGGAAGCGAGGATGGCGTCGGACGAGCGTTTCTCGGCGGCGTCCTCGTTCCACTTCACCGCCAGGGCGTCGCGGCCCTGTTTGGCGGCCCAGGTGTTCTCGGCGACCACGGCGACGCCGCTGGGGATCTGGTAGACCTCCACCACGCCGGGGATTTTCTTGGCTTCAGCGGCGTCGAAGGACGCGACCTTGGCGCCGAAGCGCGGGGCGTGGGCGACCATCGCCACCAGCATGTTCGGCAGTTGGACGTCCTGGGTGAAGCGCGCGGTCCCGTCCGACTTGGCCTGGCTGTCCTTGCGGCGGACCCGGTCGGTGCCGATCAAGGTGAAGGTCTTGGGATCCTTCAAGGTCGGGGTGGTCGGCGGCGTCACCTTGGCGGCGTCGGGCAGGAGTTCGGCGAAGGTGGCCGACTTGCTCGATCCGGCGTGGCTGACCACGCTGTTCTTGACGGTGATCTCGCCGGCCGGGGCGTTCCACTTGTTGGCGGCGGCCTCCACGAACATCGCCTTGGCCGAGGCGCCGGCCTTGCGCAACTGGTCCCAGCTGTTGGAGATCGCCGAGGACCCGCCGGTGCCTTGCACGCCCATGCCGGTGTTGGCGTAGACCTTGGCGATGGCCGGGGCCTGTTCGACAAGGACCTTGGACCAGTCGGCGTCCAGTTCCTCGGCGACGATGGCGGCCAGGCCCGCATGGTTGCCCTGGCCAAATTCGATGTGCTTGGAGACGACCGTCACCACGCCGTTGGGGTCGATCCGAATGAACGGGCCAAAGGCGCCGAACTCCGACTTGGCGCCGACGCTGAGCAGGTCGCCGGGCGAGCAGCCGACCAACAGGGCGCCGCTGGCCAGGGTGGCGGCGACCATGACCTCGCGGCGGGTGGCGCCGACGACGTCCGAGGGTTTCACGGGGGCGTTCATGGGGCTCAGACCTTGGCCGGGGCGACAGGCAGGACGGGCGCGGCCGGCGTCAGGCCGGCGGCGTCCTTGATGGCGGCGCGGATGCGTTGATAGGTCCCGCAGCGGCAGATGTTGCCGTCCATGGCGCCGTCGATATCGGCGTCGCTTGGCTTCGGCGTCTGGTTCAGCAGGGCCACGGCCGACATGATCTGGCCGGACTGACAGTAGCCGCATTGCGGAACGTCGTGCTTGACCCACGCGGCCTGCACCGGGTGGGCGCCGCCCAGGCTCTCGATCGTGCTGATCTTGGCGGTCGCCAATCCCGCGATCGGGGTGACGCAGGCGCGCGTCGGCTGGCCGTCGATCAATACCGTGCAGGCGCCGCATTGGGCGACGCCGCAGCCGTACTTCGTGCCGGTGAGATTAAGCTCGTCGCGCAACACCCATAGCAGGGGCGTATCAGGAGCCGCCTTCACGCTCAGGGGTTTGCCGTTGACGTCCAGGGTCATGGCCATGGGTCTATCCCTCCCGATACGAGAAAACTCGGTGATCTTAACAGTGCTCAACTCGCGCGGTAAAGCGGCTCTGCGTGGTGCGCCCGGCAGGGATAGGCTAGAACCGCGGCGAGGCGTCTGGAGAGTGAGATGATCCGGGGGATTTTCGCGACGATGCTGGTGCTGGCCCTCTCGGCCTGCGCTTCCGCGCCGCGTCCCGTCGCCGCCGACGCTACCGACGCGGCTCAGACCTATGCCTGCGCGGGCGGCAAAAGCTTCACCGCCGCCTACGACCTGCAAGGCGACCGCGCGAGCGTCAGCGCCGGCGGGCGCACCTACAGTCTGCGCCACGTCCCCTCGGGATCGGGTGTGAAATACGCCAAGGACGGCGTCGAACTCCACGCCAAGGGAACCGGCGCCATGCTCGATGGAGCGGCCGGATCGCCCTATCGCGACTGCCAGGTCGGCTAGATCCGTTGGACGCTTTCCCCGCCTTCTTTCCCCTGGCCGGCGCAACGGTGGTCATCGCCGGATCAGGCGAGGCGGCGCAGGCTAAGGCGCGCCTGTTTGAAGGCTCGCCGGCCAAGATCGTGCGGCTGGAGGGGCGTCAGGCCTTCGTCCCTGGTTCCTACCGGGGCGCGATCCTGGCCTTTGTCGCCAGCAGCGACGACCTCTTCGCCCAGGCCGCCGCGCGGGCGGCGCGCGATGCTCATGTGCCGGTCAATGTCGTCGACCGGCTCGCGCTCTGCGATTTCACCACCCCGGCGGTGATCGACCGTGGCGAGGTGGTGGCCGCGATCGGCACCGGCGGGGCCTCGCCGATGCTGGCGACCATGCTGCGCAACGATATCGAACAGCGGGTGCCGGAAGGCGCAGGGCGGGTGGCAGCCCTGTTCCGCCAACTTCAGGACGAAATCCGCCAGGCGCTGCCGGAGCTGCACGAGCGCCGCGCCTTCTTGCGCGAGGCGCTGTCTGGCCCTGTGGCCTCGGCGGCGATGAGCGGGGACATGGCGGGGGCCGCCAGCCTGCTACGCCAGGCGCTGGCCAAGGGACCCGCGGGCCTGGGCAAGGTGCAGTTCATCGAGGCTTCCGGCCCGGCCGACCTGCTGAGCCTACGGGCTAGCCGGGCCTTGGCCGCCGCCGACGTATTGGCCCCGGACGCGGGGGCCAACCCGGCGATCTTGTCGATAGCCCGCCGCGACGCCGAGCGTTTGGCGCCTGGCGAGGCGGATATTACCGTGTTGGCCGAACTGGCGCGCAACGGTCGCCGGGTTGTCCGCCTGATTGCGCAGCCGGCGACCTCGGCCGATGTCCAAGCCCTGAGCGAGGCAGGCGTCGCAGTCGAGATCCTGCTGGCGGCGCCGGCCTCGTGAGCGCGCTGACTCAGGAAGACTTCGCCGCTGTCCTGCTGTCTCTCCAGGTCGCCCTGGTCGCGATCCTGTTTGGGATGCCGGTCGCGCTGGCCACCGCCTTCGCCCAGACCCGCAGCCGGTTCGCCGTCCGCGTCGTCCTGGACACGCTGGTCACCCTGCCGCTGGTGCTGCCGCCCGTGGCGACCGGCTATTTCCTGCTGCTGATGTTCGGCCGGCGCGGGGTGGTGGGCGCCTGGCTGGAAAAGGTCGGCATCGTCTTCGCTTTCGACTGGACCGGGGCGGCCCTGGCCGCTGGGATCATGGCCTTTCCGCTGATGGTGCGGCCGATGCGGATCGCCATCGAGGCGATCGACCGCGAGGTCGATGAGGCGGCAAGGACCTTGGGCGCCAGCGGCTTCACCCGCTTCTTCCGCATCACCCTGCCGCTGGCCGCGCCCGGGGTGGCGGCCGGCGCGATCCTCGGCTTCGCCAAGGCGCTGGGCGAGTTCGGCGCGACGATCACCTTCGTGGCCGCCATTCCTGGCGAGACCCTCACCCTGCCAGCCGCGATCTATGCGGCGACCCAAACGCCCGGCGGTGAAGCCCGGGCCATGGCCCTGTGTCTGGTGGCCGCCGTCATCGCGGTCGCCGCCGTGCTGGTCTCGGACGCCGTGGGGCGCTGGGCGGGGAAGGCCGCGCGCGGCTTACGATGATATTATCCGGGTAATATTGATCTATAATTATATCCGGGTAAAAGGTGGTTCCAGAGGAGCCGCCGATGTCACACGCCTTTCCCGAGCCCAAGCGCGCCGCCGTTGATCGCGCGCTGTTCGCCGCCTTCGGCACCACGGAGCTCGACGCCGCCGTCCCGCTGACCGGCGGCTTGTCGGGCGCGTTGATTTTCCGGATCCGGGTGGGCGGCATCGCCTACTTGCTGCGGATCGAGGGGACACGCGACGCCGTCCGCGATCCCTCGCGCTGGTACGGCTGCATGGCTATCGCGGCCGGCGCAATGCTGGCGCCGCGCGTGCGCTACGCTGACGCGCGGGACGGCGTGGCGATCATGGACTTCATCCCGGAACGCTCGCTGTCGATGGATTATCGCGGCACGAAGAACGACCTGGTGGTTGAGATGGGGCAGACGCTGCGGGCCTTGCACGCCGCCCCGGCCTTTCCGCCCCTGGTCGATTATCTCGACGGCATGGATGCGCTGATCGCACGGTTCCACGGCTTTGAGCTGCTGGACCTGGGGGCGAGCGCCGAGGTGTTCGACCTTTACGGGCGGCTGCGGGGGAGCTATCGCACGGCCCCGGGCGACCTGGTTTCCAGTCACAACGACCTGAACCCGCGCAACATCCTCTACGACGGCGCGCGGCTGTGGCTGGTCGATTGGGAGTCTTCATTCCTGGCCGATCGCTATGTGGATCTGGCGACCCTGGCCAATGTCTTCGCCTCCAACGCCGATGAGGAAGCGGTGTTGCTGCGCACCTATCTGAGCGGCGCGGAGCCGGACGAGCACCAGCGCGCGCGGCTCTACCTGATGCGGCAAGTCAATCACCTGTTCTACGCCATGATCTTCCTGAACGGCGTGGCCGAGGCGCAGCCGGGCGAGCGGCTGGACGGGCGGCAGGCGCGCAGCCTTGCGCAAATCCACCAGGCGCTGGGGACCGGCGATTTCGTCCTGGAAAGCCGCGAGGGCCGGGTCGAGTATGGCCTCAGCCGCCTCGACGCGGCGCTACAAGGCCTGCGCGCGAGCAGGTTCGCCGAGGCGATGGGGGTGTTGGAGCGTTGATGCTCTCCTATGCCGCCGCCTCGGCGCCGCCCTCGGTGATGGGGGCGGCCAGGCGGGAGATCTCGGCGAGCAGGGCGGCGGGCGAGATCGGCTTGCCGACCACCCCGTCCATGCCGGCCTCGAGATAGGACTGGCGTTGGTGCGACAGCACATTGGCGGTCAGGGCCACGATCGGCGTGGCCGCGACCGAGCCGCCGAGCGCCCGGATGCGGCGCGCCGCCTCCAGTCCGTCGATGCCCGGCATCTGGACGTCCATCAAGATCAGGTCGAAGCCGCCGCGCGCCGCCGTCTCGACGCCCAGCAGTCCGTCCGGGGCGGTCTCGACCACCGCGCCGAGATTCTGCAACAGCTTGGAGGCGATCATACGGTTGGTGGCGTTGTCCTCGACCACCAGCACCTTCAGGCCGTCGAGCCAGCCTTCAGCCGTGGCCGGCCCCGCGATCTTGGGTTCGGCGGTCTGGGCGGCGACCTCAAGCCAGAAGACCGAGCCCAGGCCTTCGGTCGAGGCGAAGCCGACCGCGCCCCCCATCATCTCGGCGAGCCGCTGGGTGATCGACAGGCCCAGGCCCGAACCGCCGAAGCGCCGGGTGGTCGAGGCGTCGCCCTGGTCGAAGCGGGTGAAGATGCGCGGTTGCACGACTTCGGGGATCCCGACCCCGGTGTCGGCGATTTCCAGCCTCAACATCTGGCCAGCCTCGCGCTCACGCAGGTGGGCGCGAACGGTGATCTGTCCCTTCAGGGTGAACTTCACGGCGTTGCCGACCAGGTTGAACAGGGCCTGGCGCAGCCGCACCGGATCGGACACCACCCAGCCGATGTCCGGCTCAGCCTCGACGATGAGCTGCAGGTTCTTGGCCTCGGCCTGGGGGCGCAGCAGACGGGCAACGCCCTCGATTAGGGCGCGTGGATCAAGCGGCTCTCGATTGATTTCTAGGCGGCCAGCTTCGATTTTCGAGAAGTCGATGACGTCGTTCAGCAGTTCGGCCAGCATCTGCCCGCAGGACAGCGCCTCCTCCAGCATCGCGCGGCCCTCTTCGGAGAGGGTCTCGGTCTTCAGTAGATGGAGCACGCCCATCACGCCGTTCATCGGTGTGCGGATCTCGTGGCTCATGTTGGCGAGGAAGGCGGCCTTGGCCTCGCCGGCCGCCTGGGCCGCGCGTTGGGCCTCGATCAGCGCCAGTTCCTGGCGCTTGCGCTGGTCGAAGTCCTGCACCAGGCCCACGCCCCGCAGCCAGCGGCCTTTGCGGTCCGTGGTGAGGTGGTGGAAGACGCGGATCCAACGTTCTTGCCCGGCGTCGCTGATGGCGCGTGCCTCGAAGGCGTCGCCCGCGGCTCTCTGCCCGTCGCCGAGTTGATTGAAGGCCTTGCGAACCTCTTCAAGGTCGTCGGGGTGGAAGCGCGGATAGCTGAGGTTCAAGGCGCCTTCGTAGTCGGCCTGTTCCTGGCCGACCAGTTTCTTGAATTCCGGACTGGCCCAGAAGGTCTGGTTGGCGTGGTCGATCTCGTAGACGCCGGCGTCGGCGGCGGTCAGGGCCATCTTCAGTCGGCGGGCGTTTTCCTGCGCCTCGCGCCGCGCCTCGGCCAGGGCCGAGATATCGTCGACGTAGCAGATCACGCCTTGGACCTTGTCCTTGGCGTCGCGCCACGGCCGGGCCTCCCAGCGCACCCAGCGTTTGCGCCCCTGGCTGTCGGTGAAGCGGTCTTCCCTGGCGGTTACGACCTCGCCGGCCAGGGCTCGGGCCTGGGCCCCCAGCAGCCGCTTGGGCGCGGTGGGGAACAGCTCGGCCAGCGGCCGGCCGATTGGGTCGCCCTCGGCGCGCGTAAAGGCCTGGCTCCAGCTTCCGCTCACCATCATGCAGCCCAGGCGCTTGTCGAACATCGCCACCGCGGAGGGCGAATTTTCGATCAGCTGCCGGATCTGCCGCTCGCCGCGCACAGCGCCATCGCGCGCCTCGATCAGTTCGGTGATGTTCTGATGCACCCCGCGTAGGGCGTACTCGCCGCAGTCGCGTGGCTCGGTACGGAAGGTCAGTCGCCAGTGGGACCAGCGCCCCGACTTGTTCTTCAGCCGATGTTCGAGCGAATGGGGTTCGCCCCTGAGGATGCCGGCCATTAGGGCGCGGCGCACCCGAGCGTCGTCATCGGGGTGCAGGATGGCGGCGATCTGCGCCATGTTGGAGATTTCGCCAGGGCCATAGCCGGTGAGGGCCAACATGTCCGGGGACCATGTGACCTCGTCGTTCTCGGGCTCATAGGTCCAGGCGCCGATGCCGGCGGCTTGGCACAGCATCCCGGTGGTCCGTTCCGCCTCGGCCAGCTTGGCCTCGCGTTCCCGCTCATGGGTGGCGTCGCGCATCACGCCGATCACCTGACCGTCGTCCGTCAGCTGGGCGCGGCCCTCGTACCATCGCCACGCGCCGTCCTTCATGCGCACGCGTGAGACGTTGTCGCTGAACCCATTGTCCCGTAGCCGCGCCAAGTGAGCGTCGACGTTGGAATTCTCGTCGGGATGCAGGAAGTCGCGTGCGAATTGGCCGATGACCTCGGCCTCGCTCCAGCCGGTTTCCCGCGCGAAGGCGGGGTTCACCAGCTTGAAGCGCTTGTCCGCGCCGATGACGAACATCACCTCGCGGCTGTTCTCGAACAGCCACTCGATGGTCGTCGTTCCCTGCGGCGGCTGCGTCGCCGTCATCGCCCCGTCCCCTTGGTTCACACGAAATGTAACGCGGGTCGGTAAACGTAAAGTTCGGGGCGCGAGTTTTCTGCCGCTTTAGTTGTAGCTGCTACACTTTCACGCGCAGGTCCTAGAACGCGTTCTGGCCTGTGATGGCGCGTCCGAGGATCAGGGCGTGGACGTCGTGGGCGCCTTCATAAGTGTTGACGGTCTCCAGGTTCGCGGCGTGTCGCATGACGTGATAGTCGCCGCTGATGCCGTTGCCGCCGTGGATGTCGCGGGCCTCGCGGGCGATGGCCAGGGCCTTGCCGCAGTTGTTGCGCTTCATCAGGCTGATGGCTTCTGGGACCCAGGCGCCCTGGTCGAGCAGCCGGCCGAGCGCCAGCGCGCCCTCGAAGCCCAGGGCGATCTCGGTCTGCATGTCGGCCAGCTTCTTCTGCACCAACTGGCGCGCGGCCAGCGGCTTGCCGAACACCTGACGGGTCAGGGTGTAGTCGCGCGAGGCGTGCAGGCAGAACTCGGCCGCGCCCATCGCACCCCAGGAGATGCCGTAGCGGGCCTTGTTCAGGCAGGAGAACGGCCCGCGCAGGCCGGTGACGCCGGGCAGCATCTGGTCCTGCGCCACGAACACGTCGTTCAGGGCGATCTCGCCGGTGACCGAGGCGCGCAAGCTGAGCTTGTTCTGGATCTTCGGGGTGGTCAGACCTTCGGAGCCGCGGTCGACCAGGAAGCCGCGGATCACCCCGTCCAGCTTGGCCCAGACCAGGCAGACATCGGCGATGGGGCTGTTGGTGATCCACATCTTGGCGCCTGAGAGCTGGTAGCCGCCGTCGACCTTTTTCGCGACCGTGCGCATCGAGGCCGGGTCCGAGCCGCCGTCGGCCTCGGTCAGGCCGAAACAGCCGACGATCTCGCCGCGCGCCATGCCGGGCAGGTACTTCATCTTCTGCTCCTCGGAGCCGAAGGCGTAGATCGGGTACATCACCAGCGAGGACTGCACGCTCATCGCCGAGCGGTAGCCGCTGTCGACCGCCTCGATCTCGCGGGCGATCAGGCCATAGGCCACATGGCTGACGCCGGCCCCGCCATATTGCTCGGGCAGGGTCGCGCCGAGGAAGCCCAGCGCGCCCATCTCGCTCATGATCTCGCGGTCAAAGCGCTCGTCGGCATAGGCCGAGACCACGCGAGGCAGCAGCTTCTCGCGGGCGTAGGCCCGCGCCGACTCCCAGACCATCCGCTCCTCCTCAGTCAGGCGCGAGGCCAGGTCGAGCGGGTCTTCCCAGTTGAAGGTCTTGGGTTGATCAC
>NZ_JAURWM010000382.1 GCF_030654915.1 Phenylobacterium sp.
CAGCAGGCGCGGATCGGCGCTGATGGTGACGCGCCTGGTCTCGCCCGGCGCCAGGGCCACGCGCGACCAGCCGATCAGGCGCTGGCTCTCCTTGCCGTCCGAACCGGTCACCAGGGCGTAGACCTGCGGGGTGTCGATGCCCGCCGCGGCGCCGGTATTGGTGACGTCGAGGCTGACGGTCAGGGTCTCGCCGCCTTCGACGCTCAGACCGCCATAGGCGAAGGCCGTGTAGGAGAGGCCAAAGCCGAACGGGAACAGCGCCCTCTTCCCGGTCTTGGCGAACCAGCGATAACCGACGTCCGCGCCCTCCGGGTGCTCGACCGAGAATCGGCCCTTGTGCTGCTGCACGTCGGGGAACGAGGTCGGCAGGGTCTTACCCTCGACCGGCGGGCCGAAGATCATGCCGGGGATTTCCGGCCGCACGAGATCGGCGACGTCGCGCGGGAAGCTGATCGGCAGGCGGCCAGAAGGGTTTACCTCGCCGAACAGGATGCGGGCGATGGCCTCGCCGCCGCGCGTGCCCGGATACCAGGCCTGCAGCAGGCCGCCGACCTTCTCCAGCCAGGGCGTCAGCACCGGGGTGCCGGTTTCCAGCACCACGACGGTCTTGGCGTTAGCCGCGGCGACGGCCTCGATCAGGGCGTCCTGATTGTTCGGCAGCGACAGGGTCGGCAGGTCTTCGGCCTCGGTCGCCCACTGGTCGGCGAAGACGATGGCGACATCGGCGTCCTTGGCCAGGGCGGCGGCGGCGGCGTGATCCTCGCCGCTCGCATAGACGACCTCGGTGTTGCGGGTCAGGCCGCGGATCGCCGCCAGCGGCGCCGAGGGATGATAGGTGATCTGCGAGAAGGCCGAGGACAGCCCCATGGTCACCTTGATCTCAAGGCCCGCGCCGCCGACCGGCAGCACTTGGGACGAGCCGCCGCCCGACAGCACGCCGACATCGGCATGGGCGCCGATCACGGCGATCTTGCGCAGGTTAGCCTTCAGCGGCAGCACGCCGTCGTTCTTCAGCATCACCACGCCGGCCTCGGCGGCGGCCTGGGCGACCTTGGCGTTGGCCTCATAGTCGGTGGGCCGCTTTTCGGCGGGCCTGTCGAACACGCCCTTGTCGATCAGGCTGCGCAGGATGCGGTGGACCATGTTGGACAGCCGTTCGAACGGCACCTCGCCCTGCTGAACCGCCTCCTTCAGCAGCTCGCCGAAATAGACCTCCTTGTCGAGTTGCTCGCCGCTCTCCTGGTCCATGCCGGCCAAGGCCGCCTTGGCCGTAGTGTGGACCGCGCCCCAGTCGCTCATCACCCAGCCACGGTAGCCCCAGTCGTTCTTCAGCACCTGGTTCAGCAGGAAGTCGTTCTCGCCCGCCCACTCGCCGTTCACGCGGTTGTAGGCGCACATCACCGAGCCCGGATCGCCGATCTCGATGGCGATCTGGAAGGCCAGCAGGTCGCTTTCGCGCAAGCTCCCCTCGTCGATACGGGCGTCGACCACGTGGCGACAGGTCTCCTGATCGTTCAGGGCGAAGTGCTTCAGGGTGCAGACGATGTCATTCGACTGAGCGCCCTTGATCGCCTCGCCGACCAGCACGCCGGCCAGCAGCGGATCTTCGCCCAGATACTCGAAATTGCGCCCGCAGCGCGGTTCACGGGTCAGGTTCGCGCCGCCGCCCAGCAGCACGTTGAAGCCCTTGTCTCGCGCTTCGGAGCCGACCATCACCCCGGCCGCATGAGCAAGCCCCGGATCCCAGGTCGAGGCCAGGGCTAGGCCCGACGGCAGGCCGGTGGCGCCGTCGCCCTTGCGCACCTGGCGCGGGTTGGCGATGCCGAGGCTGGCGTCGGTTTCGTTCAGCGCCGGGATGCCCAGGCGCGCGACGCCGGGGATGTAGCCCGCGCCCATCGCCGCATCGGCCGGCGGGGTTTTCAGCAAGGCCGGCATCGGCCCGTGGACCAGCGAGATCATCTCGTCCAGCGTCAGTTGCTCGATCAACAGGGCCGCCCGCTCGTCGGGCGAGAGGCTCTTATCCATCCAGGGCTGGGCGGTCATCTTGGCGTTTCCTCAGAGGCTTTGGACCGACGCTATCTATTTTTACCCAAGTGGGCAATAATGAGATCATGGTCGAGACGGCGACAAAGCAGCGAGGCCGGCCGGCGCGGGACGCCCGCTCGGTGGAGGAGACGCGCGACGTCATCCTCCAGGCGGCGCTGACGCTGTTTTCCGAGCGCGGCTTCGAGGGGGTTGCCCTGCGCGACATCGGCGCCAGGGCCGGGGTCGAGCACAGCCTGGTCCGCTACCACTTCACCGACAAGGCCACGCTCTGGCGCGCGGCCCTGCGCAAGCTGATTGACAAGATGAACGACGAGCGCGCCGCCAGCTGGCGCGCCACCCGCGGCCAGCCGCTGATCGACCGCTTCAAGCAGTACCTGCGCGACTATGTCCGCTACTGCGCTCACCATCCCGAACACGCGCGGATCATGGTCCACGAAACGGTCGGCGATTCCGACCGCACCGCCTGGATCGCCGAGGAGATCGTGCGCCCCCAGCACCGAGCGGGCCGCAAGACCCTGACCATGCTGATGGACGAGGGCCACCTGCCCCGGATGGAGCCCCGCCACCTGATCTATATGATCGCCGCGGCCGCCCAGGCGCCCTTCACCCTGGCCGGCGAGGTGCGTCACGCCTATGGCGTCGACACCTCCAGCGACGCGGAGATCGAGGCCCATGCCGACGCGCTGATCGCGATGTTCCTGCGGGATTAGTAGCGGAGCCGAGTGTTCTTTCCGCCCCTGCGTAGGGAGGGGAACCGCCCGGCCAGACCTAAACCGCCGCCTCCGGCTTCAACGTCTCGCGCAATTGCCGCTTCAGGAATTTGCCGCTCGCATTGCGCGGAATGGCTTCGTCCAGGAACCAGATGTAGCGCGGAATCTTGTGCTTGGCGCCGATCCCCGCGAGGTGCTCGCGCAGCACCTCCGGCGTCAGGCTCTCGCCCGGACGCAGCACGACGGCTGCCCCGACCTCCTCGCCCAGGCGTGCGTCAGGAACCCCGAACACGCAGGCCTCGGCCACGGCGGGATGGCGGAAGATATTGCTCTCCACCTCGGCGCAGTAGACGTTCTCGCCGCCGCGCAGGACCATGTCCTTCTTGCGGTCGACGATGAAGATGAAGCCATCCTCGTCGATGCGCGCAACGTCGCCGGTGTGCAGCCAGCCGTCGGTGATCGATTCCGCAGTGGCCTCGGGGCGGTTAATGTAGCCCTTGATGACCGGCGCGCCCTTGACCCACAGCTCGCCGATCTCGCCGACCGGCACGGTGGCGCCGTCGTCGTCGACGCACTTGACCTCGAAGGACGGCATGGCCGGCCCGCAGCTGGCCGGCTTGTCGACGAAGAAGTCGGCCGAGACCGAGGTGATGATCCCGCAGGTTTCGGTCATGCCGTAGCCGGTGTTCGGCCGGGCGGTCTTCACCTGCTCGTCGATCTTGCCGACCAGGTCGGGCTGGAGTTGCGCGCCGCCGCCGCCCAAGCTGACCAGGCTGGAGGTGTCGGTTGTGGCGAAGTCCGGATGAGTGATCAGTTCGCGGGCCATGGTCGGCACGCCGCTCATCGCGGTGATCTTTTCACGCGCGATCAGGCGAAGGGCTTCGGCGGCGTCCCAACGATACATCAGAACCAGCTTTCCGCCGGCCGAGGTGATCGCATAGGCGGCGCAGTTGTTGGCCGTGACGTGGAACAGCGGCGTCACCACCAGGCCCACGGGAACCGGAACCGGCGCGTCGGGATCAGGCGCGACACCGGTCGCGCGCGCCGTCGCCAGCCCCTGCACCTGGCCTGAGAAGCCCATGTTCATCAGGTTGGCGACGCAGCCGCGATGGGTGAGCTGGGCGCCCTTCGGGAAGCCGGTGGTGCCGGAGGTGTAGAAGATGCAGGCGTCGGCGTCAGGATCGACGTTGACCACCGGCATCTCGCCCGGCTTGGCGATCACGTCGCTGAAGGGAATGACGCCGGCCGGAACCGGGTCGGTGCGCACCGCCACCAGCGTGACACCCTTGACGGCGTCAGGCCGCTCCAGAATGCGGGCCAGCCGTTCGGCGTCGGCGAAGATCACCTTCGGCTGAGAATCCTTGATCGCGTATTCCATCTCGTCGGCGACCCACCAGGCGTTCATGCCGACCACCGCGATCCCGGTCGAGACGCAGGCCCAATAGAGCAGCATCCATTCGGGATAGTTGCGCATGGCGATGGCGACGCGGTCGCCGGTCTTCACGCCCTGGGCGAACAGCCAGGCGGCGATGGCGTTCACCTGATCATGGGCCTGGGCGTAGGTCAGGCGATCCTGCTCGTAGACCATATAGTCGCGGTCGCCGTATTGGGCGGTGGCCAGCCAGATCTCGCGGACCGACGGCGGCGCATGGCGGAACGTCCGCAAGGACTGGCCGCGGACCTCGACCTGCGCGATTTCGAACGGCGAGCCCGGCGCGATCAGCTCGGACCAGGCCTGCTTCAGCTCCTTGTAGTGCATCGTCTCCCCCTTGTTTTTCGGTCGGCGGCGTCAAGGCCGTCGATCCCCTCGCCCACTTCGGCGGGCTGCTTTGAATATCACGATATGGCCTGCCCCGGCGGCAGCCCAGCTAATCGGACTTGCCGCAGAGCATCACATGGACCGACGCTCTCGGCCACAAAACAAGAGCAAAGAGGAGAGAAACGCATGGCTATCGACTTCGAAATTCCGGAAGAGGCCAAGGCTGTTCGCGCCTTGGTGCGCCAGTGGGTGCAGGACGAATGCATCCCCGCCGAGAAGGCGCTGCATGAGGGCGCCGACTACAAGGAACTGCTCGCCGAGCTGCGGACCAAGGCCCGCGCCCAGGGCCTGTGGCTCCCCTTCATCCCCAAGGAATACGGCGGCATGGGCCTGGGGCCGCTCGCCTACGCCCTGGTTCAGATGGAGCTCGGCCAGAGCCACCTTGGCGCGCTGTCGATGAACAGCCAGGGTCCCGACGACGCCACCATGCTGACCTTGCTGGCGCACGGCACCGAGTTCCAGAAGGAGAAGTTCCTCAAGCCGCTGCTCGCCGGTGAAAAGCGCGTCTGCTACTCGATGACCGAGAAGGCCGCCGGCGCCGACGCCACCGGCATGCGCACCACCGCGGTCAAGGACGGCAACGAGAACTACGTCCTGAACGGCGAGAAGTGGTTTTCATCGGCCGCCAGCGCCGCCGACCTCGCCGTGGTCATGGCCCGCACCGACCCGAACGCCCCGCGCCAGCAACAGTTCTCGACCTTCATCGTCGAGCTGCCGAACCCCGGCTACAACATCAAGCGCGACATCAAGACCATGGCCGTCGAAGGCCCGCTCAGCCACATCATGGGCGGCGGCCACTCCGAGATCGAGATCAAGGACCTGGTGGTCCCGGCCGAGAACCTGCTGGGCGGCGAAGGCCAAGGGTTCAACATGGGCCAGCACCGGCTCGCCTACGGCCGCTTGCGGCACGGGATGCACAATGTCGCCATGGCCCAGCGGGCGCTGGACATGGCCGCCGCCCACGTCACCCAGCGCGAGACCTTCGGCAAGCCGCTGCACGAGCGCCAGGGCGTCCAGTTCATGTTGGCCGAGTGCGCCAGCGAGCTCTACATGGCCCGCCTGATGCTGCTGCATATCGCCTACAAGGCCGAGAAAGGCCTGGACCTGCGGCAGGAAAACTCCATCGCCAAGGTCTTCCTGGCGCACATGGTCCACAAGGTCGTCGACACCGCCATCCAGCTGCACGGCGCGCTCGGCTATAGCCAAGATACGCCGCTGGCCAGCTGGTACACCCACATCCGTTCGCAACGGCTGGTCGACGGCCCTGACGAGGTCCACCGCTGGACGGTCGGGCGCAATGTGATCAAGGCCTACCAGCAGTTCGGCACCACCGCCTCGGCGGCGGGCGGCGATCTGATTTAAGCTCCACTCCAAAGATCGTCGTGGCCGGCCGCTTGCGCCGGCCATCCATAACCACCGCCGCTCGGGATTTGCCTGGACGGTTCACGTTTATGGGTCGCCGGGACAAGCCCGGCGATGACGAACTTGATAGGATAGCGTCCACCACTCACATCGATAGGCCGATCCATGACCGCTCCCATCCGCATCGTCGGCCTGTCCGGGAGCCTGCGCAGCGGCTCCTACAACGCCCAACTGCTACGCGCCGCGGTCGCCCTCGCGCCGGACGGCGTCACGATCACGACCGGCACGATCCGCGGCATCCCGCTCTATGACGGCGACGTCGAGACCGCCGAGGGCATCCCGCCGCTGGTCGCCGCCCTGAAGGACGAGATCGCCGCCGCCGACGGCCTGCTGCTGGTGACGCCTGAGTACAACAACTCCATCCCTGGCGTGTTCAAGAACGCCATCGACTGGCTGACCCGGCCGGCCGACGACATCGCGCGCGTGTTCGGCGCCAAGCCGGTCGGTCTGATCGGCGCCTCGCCCGGCGGGTTCGGCACCATCCTTAGCCAGAACGCCTGGCTGCCGGTGCTGCGAACCCTGGGAACCGAGCCCTATTTCGGCGGTCGTGTGATGATCTCACGCGCCCACAAGGCGTTCGGCGAGGGCGGCGATACACTTGCCGATCCTGCCATGGAAGCGATGCTAAAGGGCTACATCGAGGGCTTCGCGCAGTTCGTGCGGGCGACGGCCGGGCCATCGGCCTGACTGTCAGCTTTCCAAGAGCCAGGCCGACAGTTCGGCGATCGGTTCAAAGCCGAGGCTTGCATAGAGCGGGCGACCAGCCTCAGTCGCGCCCAGGTGGAAGCGCTCCACGCCGCGCCGCCTATAGTCGGCGATCACCTGGGTGAGCAGGGCGCGACCCATGCCCTTGCGTTGGTGCTCGGGCGGCGTGGCCATGAGCGATATCCCCGCCGTGTTTCCGGTAGGCGTCACGGTCACGGCGCTCATCGGCCCAGCGTCGCCCCAGGCGATATAGGTCTCCACGCCCGCGGTTGCGGTGATCCCCACATCGATGCACCTGGCGAAGGCGTCGCGCGGCACATCGAAGGCCACGGCGGCGAGATCGCCAGCGATGCCGACCAGCTCGGCGCCAAGCGCGCGAGTCACCTTCACCGGACGACTCGGCCGAACCGCGGTGCCGGCGCGCAGGACCATGAGTGGGGACGTGCCCACCGCCCTCAGGCCCAGCCGCATTGCGACGGGCGCCAGGTCGTCCGCCACATGAGGGCTCATCATGACCTGGAGCGGCAGGCCTCGCGTCTTCGCTCGCGCCACCGACCGCGTGAAAAAGCCCTCGACGTCGGGGTCAGGGCCTAGGGTCAGCATGTTGAAATCGGCCGAAGGCTCGCCGGTCAGGCCCAGGATGCAGTCCCGGGTCATGTGCATTTCGACGCCGGGCACATCGCCCATCTGAGCCACCAGCGCGCGGACGCAGAGTCGGATCAGCTCGTTGGTCTCGTCCATGGCTCACGTTCCCCCCGCCGGCCGAGCTAATGTCTAGGCGCGTGACGCCTCGTCCCACCGCGCCGATTCGACCACCAGCGCCTCGATGTCGGCGGCGCAAACCACCGGCTGCAACGCGGCGAACTTAGCTTCCGACCAGTCGTAGATCTTCAGATCGAGCAGACGCTCGACCGTGCGCTCATCGAAGCGGGACCGCACCGGCGTGGCGGGATTGCCGGCGACGATCATGTAGGGCGCGACGTCCTTGGTGACGATGGCGCCAGACGCGACAATGGCGCCCTCGCCGATCGTCACGCCGGGCATCAACATGGCTCGCATGCCGATCCAGGCGCCGTCGGCGATCACCGTGTCGCCCTTGCCTTGATAGGCGTCGAGGATGACCTCCTCGAACGGATAGAGGCTGAACCAGTCGGTGCGGTGGGTGTGGTTGCCGCCCATCAGGATCACCGCCTCGGCGCCGATGCAGACGTAGTCTCCGATGTGCAGTTGGTCGATCGGCCACTGCGGGGTCCACGCCTCGCGGCTGTAGGCGTCGCCGTAGTGATAGCGGACCACGCTGTCCTCGAACCCACCCGTCCAGGCATCACTATAATAGCTGTGCGTACCGCGAAGATGGATGTTCGGATTGGTGACGACGAGGTGCAGATACTCGACGCGGGACCAGTGCTTACTCATGGAAATCAGACCTTCTTGTACCCGCGAGGCTTAGGGGCTCAGCCGCGCACGGGCAACCGCTGGGCCTGGGCTCAGCACGGCCGAGGCACGCCGGGCTTTCCGAAGTCGCACTCCAGCGCACGCCGATCCCAGCCGCCCGCATCAGCGGCCGCCGCATAGGTGCTGCGCAGGAAGTCGAGCAAGATTGCATCTGGATCTGCGGCCGTGCGCACCGCCTCATAGGGCAGGATGAACTCGCCCAACCCCTCGTGGAACAACGCCGTGTCGGGCGCCAGGGCCGCCGTCCGAAAGCCCTTCGGCTCGGGATAGGCGTAGGAATAGAAGGCCGGAGAGTCGATCAGCCCGCCCCCCGGCCAGAAGCCAGCGCTCGACACTTCGTGCGAATAGGCCTCGCGCGCCACCGAGTCGGGTAGATGCGGCACGCCGCCGGGATGCGGCGGCGCTGGCCGGCCCGAGAACCGCGTCACCGCCAGGTCGAAGCTGCCCCAGAAAAAATGCACCGGGCTCGACTTGCCCAGGAAACCAGTACGAAACAGCTGGAACACCCGGTCGATTTGGATCAGCGCCCGCCACAACCGCCAGGCGGCGTCCGGATCATAACGTCGCGGGCGGTCGTCGGCGGCAAAGGGCGTTGCGTCCGCGATCTCGTTCGGCGCGCCGTTGATCTGGGTCGGAACGCCCGCATGGACCAGCATCGCATCGAGCGCGCGATAGAAGCTGGCCACCGTCTCTCCGGCCAGAGGCAGCACGCCGCTGTAGCCATTGCTGGCCCGCACCCGCAGCAAGTGGTCGATGAAGTCGAATTCGATGTCGAAGATCGCCGCCCCGTTCGGGACCGACGACGTCGTCAGGCCGCGCGGGCTGACATAGAGCGCCACCTGCCAACCGTGATTGAGCCAAGGCGCGCAGGCGGTGCGCGCCTTGCCGACGATCTGGCTCCACAGATGCAGAGCCTCGAAAGTCTCGCGGTCCTTGGTGAAATCGATTTCAGGCCAGGGATTGGAGACTTTCGAGGTCATCGGCGTCTTCCTCAGACCAGGTCGTCGAACTCGTCGACCAGGCGTTCCAGTTGCGACACGCCCGCGGCCCAGAAGGCCTTCTCGCGCGGGTTCAGTCCGAATGGCTTCAACGCCTCGACATAGGTTCGGGTGCCGCCGGCGGCGAGCAGGTCTTCATAAAGCGGCGCGAAGGCGACTGGATCCTCGCGGCGCTTCTCCATCAGGCCGCGCACCAGCAGGTCGCCGAAGGCGTAGGCGTAGACATAGAAGGGCGCGTGCACGAAGTGGCTGACATAGGCCCAGTAGTGCTCGTAGCCGGGGTTCAGCTTCACAGCCGGACCGAGACTTTCGGCCATCACGTCCAGCCATACGGCGCTGATGTCCTCAGGCGCCAGTTCACCTTCCTGGCGCATGGCGTGAAACTGGGTCTCGAAACGGTGGAAGGCGATCTGGCGGACGACGGTGTTCAGACCGTCCTCGATCTTGCCGGCCAACAGGCCCATGCGTTCCTGCTTGGACGCGCCGGCCAGCAGCCGTTCGAACACCAGGCCCTCGCCGAAGATCGAGGCGGTTTCGGCAAGCGTCAGCGGCGTGTCGGCCAACAGGGTGCCGAGCGGGCTGCATAGCGTCTGGTGCACGGCGTGACCCAGTTCGTGGGCCAGGGTCAGCACGTCGCGGCGCTCGCCCATATAGTTCATGAACACATAGGGGTGCCGGTTGGCGGTCACCGGGTGCGAATAGGCGCCCGACTGCTTGCCGGCCCGAGGACGCGCATCGATCCAAGGCTCGCTAAAGAAGGTCCGCGCGGTGTCGGCGAACTTCGGCGCCAAGTCGGAGAAGCTCTCCAGCACCATGCCCTTGGCCTCGTCCCAGCCGTAGGTGCGCGGCTGGGCGGTGTCGAGCGGGGCGTTGCGGTCCCAGTAGTCCAGGGTCTTGCGGCCCATGACCTTGGCCTTCAGCGCATAGTAGCGGTGGCTGACCGACGGATAGGCTTCGACCACGGCGGCTTCCAGCGCCTCGACCGCGTCGGCGTCGACCTCATTGGCCAGGTGACGCGCGGCGGCCGGCGTCGGATACTTCCGCCAACGGTCCTCGACCTGCTTTTCGAAGGCCAGGGTGTTCATCGCCAGGGCCAGGGACGGGGTGCGTTCTTCCAACGCCTTGGCCAGGCCTTGCGCGGCCTGTTTGCGGCGCGTGGCGTCGGGATCGGAGAGGCGGTTCAGAGTTTCAGGAAGCGTCAGTTGCTCGCGGCCGACCTTGGCGGTCAGGCGGGCCAGGGTCTCGTCATAGAGCCGGGTCCAGTTGGCCACCGCCGGACCGCGATCGATCAGAATGCGCTCCAGGTCGGCCGACAGTTCGTGCGGACGCGAGAGCCGCACGCGGCGCATCCAAGGCCGCCAGCGGGCGGCGGGCGGATGGGCCTTGAAGGCCATCTCGATCTCGTTGTCCTCGAGCTGGTTCAGCTCCAGCGTGAAGTACAGACTATCGGCGGCGACCTGCGAGGAGCGCGCCCGCAGGTCGCCCTCGAACTTGGCCCAAGCCGCGTCGTCGCGGGCGGTCGAGGCCGCCAGCGACGCATAGGCACCCACGCCCCACAGGCCGTTGGTCGCGGTCTCGTAGAGATTGATGCCGTGGTCGAGCAGTTCACCCAGGTGCAGCGGATCGCCGCGCAGCGAGGTGAAGCGCCCCTTCATCTTGACCAGCTCGTCATTGGCGGCCTTGGCGGCGGCCAGATCGATCTCGATCTTGGGGTCGTCGCGGCCGGCATAAAGGTCGCCGAGGTTCCACTCAGGAATGGTGTCGAGGTTCACGGGTGCGTTCATGGGCCGACAAATAGCGCCTCCCCCTCGCCACTCCTAGGGGTGAGCTGCACCGCTTATCACCTCGTCATCCTCCGCCCGGCCGGCGGCTGGTCCCGGGGACCCAAGCCGACGGCCAAGATGTGGCGCGACCGCGTGGGTCCCTCGGATCGTCTTTCAGACGACCCGAGGATGACGAATGCAATTACGGCTTCGCGGCCGCCCCTCCCTTGGCCGGTGGGACCGCCGGCGCCTGCGCGCCGCGGGCTTCGCTGAGCACGTAGGCGCGCAGGTCCTCGGCGCCCTTGGCGTCGATGAAGCGGCTGAAGCTGGCCATGCCGCGTTCGGCGAGCGCTCCGTCGATGACCACCGACTTCCAGCTATCGGCGGAGAGCAGCATCTGCGAACGGCGCAGGCTGGGCAGGAAGGCTCCGCCGGCGTTCGGCCCATGGCAGACCTGGCAGTTCTGGTGGAACAGGGCGAAGCCGCGTTTGGCGTCGCCGCTGGAAGTGACCCCTGTCAGGTCCAGCACCGCCTGCTCGGGCCGTACATAGGCTGGAGCCGTGGCCGTTCCGCCCAGCTTGAACACCATCAAGCGGCCCGGCAGACGCGGACGCTCCGGCAGCAGGGCCGGCGCCGAGAGCGCGCCCGCGCCGCCGTAGCCGACCATCAGCGCCACGTACTGCTCGCCATCGATCTCGTAGGTCGACGGCGCGGCGATGACCCCGTTGTCGGTCTTATAGGTCCACAGCTTTGTCCCGTCGGCCGCGTTGTAGGCCGAGAACTCGCCCTGCGCCGCGCCCTGGAAGATCAGGCCGCCGCCGGTCGACATCACGCCCGCGTTCCAGAAGTACGGATGCTTGATCGTGAAGCGCGCCTTCTGGGCGACCGGGTCCCAGGCGATCAGTTCGCCCTTCACCATCGCCTTGATCGCCGCCATCTGGGCTTCGTCGGTCGGCAGGGCGTTGGCGAGGAAGTCGGTGCCGACGTTCCAGGCGCCCGGCCGGAAGGTGTAGCCCTTGTCCGGCGTATAGGCGAACGGCACCACCTGGGCCGGGATATAGACTAGGCCCTCCTTCGGATTGAAGGCCATCGGGTGCCAGTTGTGGGCGCCGAACGGGGCCGGGACCTGCAGCGAGGGCGCGTTCTCATAGCGCACGCCGGGGTTCTCAATCGGACGGCCGGTGGCCGGATCGACGCCCGAGGCCCAGGTGATCGGCACATAGGGCTTCGCCGAGATCAGCTGCCCGTTGGCCCGGTCCAGCACATAGAAGAAGCCGTTCTTCGGCGCCTGCATCAGCACTTTGCGCGGCTGGCCGCCGATGGTCAGATCGGCCAGGATCATGTGCTGGGTGGCGGTGTAGTCCCAGCTTTCGCCCGGCGTCGTCTGATAGTGCCAGACGTACTCGCCGGTGTCGGGCTTCAAGGCCAGGACCGAGGACAGGAAGAGATTGTCGCCCTTGCCGTCCGAACGCTTCACATGGTTCCAGGGCGTGCCGTTGCCGACGCCCGCATAGAGGATGTCCAACTCCGGATCATACGCCATAGAATCCCAGACCGTGCCGCCGCCGCCGGTGGCCTTCCAGCCCTCCCCGAACCAGGTCGCCGCGCCCTTCTCCTTCATGATCTTGTCGGAGGCCGCATTGTCCGGCTGCCCGTTGGGATTGGGCGTTGTGTAGAAGCGCCAGACCAGTTTGCCGGTGGCGGAGTCGTAGGCCGAGAGGTAGCCGCGGACCCCATATTCGCCGCCGCCGTTGCCGATCAGCACCTTGTCTTTGACCACGCGCGGCGCGCCGGTGATCGTATAGGGCCGGCCGGTGTCGGTGGTCTGGACCGACCAGGCTTCCTTGCCGGTGCCGGCGTCGAGCGCGACCAAGCGGCCGTCGAGCACGCCGACATAGACCTTGCCCTTCCAGACCGCGACGCCGCGATTGACCACGTCGCAGCAGGCGTCGAAGCCCTTCTTGCCCTCGACCTTGGGGTCATAGGACCATTTCAACGCGCCGGTCTTGGCGTCGAAGGCGTAGACCTTGGACCAGGCGGTGGTGGTGTAGAGCACGCCATCGACCACGACCGGCGTCGCCTCCTGGCCGCGGTCAGTGTCGAATTCGTGCATCCAGGCCAGGCCGAGCTGGCCGACATTGGTGGTGTTGATCTTGTCGAGCGGGCTGTGCCGCTGCTCGTCATAGGTCCGCGCGACGGTGAGCCATTCGCCGTTATCGACCGCCGCGGCGATCCGCGCCCCATCGACATTGCCGGGGCCCTTGCCCCCGCCGCCCTGATTGCAAGCCGCCAACAACGCGGTCGCGGCAAGGACCGCCGCCCACTTCCAGGTCTTCATCGAGCGCCTCCCAGGCGGCCGTTCAAACGCGGCCTTTGGGGGAACTATGCGCGGAAGTTCGAACTGGGCAAGCATGCCGCTGGGTCAGGGCCGCCGGAGACCTCGCCAGCGGGGGCGTCGGCATCGCCATGACCGGGACGGCGACCAGAATTGTCAGGAAGCCACAGATCGGCGATCCAGTTGATCTACCTCCGGTCGTCCGTGCGCGTCGTACTGGCCCCGGTCCCTGGCGACGCCCTGGCGCAGGACCTCTTCCTTTCGCCGGCCCGTGAAATCCGGCTGCCAGCATGACCTTCAAGGGCTTACGCGAGCAGCCTCAAGCCTGATCAGACAAGGCTTGGTTTACCGAACGTAACCATGCCCGTTAACCCCTGACTCAGGACTCCGAAACCCCCCCTTTACCCCGCGCCTGTATCAATCCGGGTCAAGAAGAGCCTCGTTCGGCCAGTCCATCGGCGAAACGAGCGTCCGTTCCAGGTGTGTGGGTGTTTCAAATGACCAAGACGGTCCTCGTCGTCGATGACGACCCGACGCAGCGCAGATTGATCCAGGCCGTCCTGGAACGCGAAGGCTTCGCCGTGGTCCACGCTGAAAGCGGCGAAACCGCGATCACCCGTCTGCAATCGGGCTCGCCCGTCGACGTCATCCTGCTGGATCTGGTCATGCCCGGCATGAGCGGTCAGGAGACCCTGACCGAGATGCGCGCCCGCAATTTCGCCCAACCTGTGATCGTGCTGACCGCGACCGGCGGCATCGACACCGTGGTCCAGGCCATGCAGGCCGGGGCCAGCGATTTCTTCATCAAGCCAGCCAGTCCTGAGCGCATCCTGGTCTCGATCCGCAACGCCCTGTCGATGGGAGCGCTGAAGGGCGAGGTCGATCGCCTGAAGAAGCACGCCACCGGGCGCGCGAGCTTCGCGGACATGGTCGGCGACTCGCCGGTCATGACCATGGTCAAGCGCATGGGCGAAAGGGCCGCCAAGTCGTCCATCCCCATCCTGATCACCGGCGAAAGCGGGGTCGGCAAGGAAGTGATCGCCCGCGCCGTGCACGGTTCGTCAGATCGCGCCGGCAAGCCGTTCATCGCGGTGAACTGCGGCGCCCTGCCCGAGAACCTGGTGGAATCCATCCTGTTCGGTCACGAAAAGGGCAGCTTCACCGGCGCCACCGACAAGCATCTGGGCAAGTTCCAGGAAGCCAACGGCGGTACCTTGTTCCTCGACGAGGTCGGCGAGCTGCCGCTCGACATGCAGGTCAAGCTGCTGCGCGCCCTGCAGGAAAGCGAGATCGACCCGGTAGGCTCCAAGCGCTCGATCAAGGTCGATGTCCGCATCGTCTCGGCCACCAACCGCGACCCGGCCCAGGCCGTGAAGGACGGACTGTTCCGCGAGGACCTGTTCTATCGCCTGAACGTCTTCCCGATCGAGGCGCCGTCCCTGCGCACGCGCCGCGAGGATATCCCCGCCCTGGTCGACCACTTCATCCGCCGCTTCAATGTCGAGGAGGGCAAGAGCGTTGTCGCCGCCTCGGCAGAGACCCTGGCCTTCCTGACCGCCTATGACTGGCCGGGCAATGTCCGCCAGCTGGAGAACGCGGTCTATCGCGCCATCGTGCTGGCCGATTCGCCCTACCTGCAGCCGTTCGACTTTCCGGCCATCTCGGGCGTCGCCGCCCCGCCGCCCGAAGCGTTCGAGTCCGTCGCCACCCAGCGCCCCGTCACCCTGCCGACCGCCGAGGAACTGGTGGCCGAAATGCCCGCCGACGCCCCGGTGCGCATCCTGGACCACCGCGGCCACCTGCGGACCCTGGAAGAGATCGAGCGCGACCTGATCGCCCTGGCCATCGAGATCTATGCCGGTCACATGAGCGAAGTCGCCCGCCGGCTCGGCATCGGCCGCTCGACCCTCTATCGCAAGGTCCGCGAGCAAGGGCTGGAAGACAACATCAAGGGCGCGTCCGATACGGACGGCGCGACGGCCGCGGCGTAGCGGCTCTTCTCCTCTCCCCTCCGGGGAGAGGTCGGGTGAGGGGGCGGCGTCAGCCACTCAACCTCACCGAGGGATTGGAGCGCCGCTTTGCGTCGCCCCCTCACCTAACCTCTCATGAGGAGAGGGATTCAATCTTCTGAATAGGGCTTGGCCCGACGCTTGAAGGGCCGCCTTTGCAGCTCCTTCTTCTCGCCCTTGGCCTTGGCGGCGATCTCCTTGAGCTTCACCGCCTGAAGCACTGATAGCGCCTCGCCGGCCGCGCCCTTCTCAGGATCCCCGAAGGCGCGGCCGTAGGTCTTCACACGCTCCTCGACCGAGCCGAGAAACTCCCCCTCCCAATCCGAAAGCTGCACATCGGCGCGGTCCGCCTGACGGCGGACGCGCTTCAATGCGTTCAGCACGGCCCGTTTGGCCTGCTCTTTCCGGTCTGGCGGGGCTCGCTTCAAATCTCTCCCATCGCCGACAGGTAAAGGTCGAGGATGGCTTCTTCCTCCAGGCGCTTGGCGCGGTCCTGCTTGCGGATGCGGACCACCTTGCGCAGGATCTTGACGTCGAAGCCGTTGCCCTTGGCTTCGGCGAAGACTTCCTTGATCTGCTCGGCGATCTCCGACTTCTCCTGCTCAAGGCGCTCGATACGTTCAATGATGCTCTTGAGCTGGCCCTGAGCGGCCTGGTTCAGGATATCGCCGTGGGCGGAGTCGTCGGACATGGGATCAAGGTCTCACAGGTCTGGGGTGGCGGAAAGGCGCGCGAACCTAGCGGCGAGACGCAGGCATGTCATCCGCCCGCTGAACCTTAGCCGCAGCGTATTCGTTGAGACGGATCGACGCGGAGTTTCCCATGACCCATTCCAAGCATCGTCCGACCCAGAGCGAGGCCGAAGCCGCCGTGCGCACCCTGATCCAATGGGCGGGCGATGATCCTGATCGCGAGGGGCTGCTGGACACGCCGGCGCGGGTGGCGAGATCCTACAAGGAGTTGTTCTCCGGCTACGAAAGCGATCCGCGGGAGTATCTTGAGCGGACCTTTGACGAGGTCGGCGGCTATGACGAACTGGTTGTCCTGCGCGACATCCGGGTGGTGAGTTTCTGCGAGCACCACATGCTGCCGTTCCTCGGTAAGGCCCATGTCGGCTACCTGCCGTCCAACCGGGTCGTGGGCATCTCGAAGCTGGCGCGGGTGGTCCACGGCTTCGCACGCCGGCTGCAGATCCAGGAAAAGCTGACCGCCGAGATCGCCGGCGCGATCCAGGATATCCTCCAGCCCAAGGGCGTCGGGGTGGTGATCGTCTCCGAGCACAGTTGCATGACCATGCGCGGGGTGAACACGCCGGGTTCGCGCCTGACCACCAGCCATCTGCTCGGCGAAGTCCGCGACGATCCCCGCACCCGCCAGGAATTCCTGGAGTTCGTCAGGAACGGGTGAGTCGGCGGCGCACATAGGGCGGGGGCGGCGGCGTCCCGCCGTCCATGGCCGGCGCGAGCACGGTGATGATGGTTTCGACCAGACGGTCAACGCCCTGCGATAGGCGTGCCTCGGCGGCCGTCCAGTAGCGCCAGGTCGCGGCGTCCAGGTAGTAGGCGTAGATCGCGAGATCGAAGAGCGCCTCGTCCGGCCAAGTGGAGCCGAACCTCTTGAGTTGCGCGACCACGCCCTCGGCCATCTGCTCGGCGTGGAGCGGCTCGATTTCGGCCAGTTTTGGAAACTGATCGAAGGCCGCGCTCATCGACAGGCCGTAGCCGACCGCCTCCTCTTCGCCCTTCACCAAGGCGATCCACTTGCGGAAAAACCGGCGCCAATCGCTCTCGCCGTCGTCCATCGCCTCCGAGGCCACCTGCCGGATATGCGCCAGGCGAGCCTCATAGAGGGCCAGGATGATGGCCTCCTTGTTCGGGTAATACTGATAGATCGATCCGACCGAGACGCCGGATTCCGCGGCGATCGCCGGGGTTGTCACGGCGGCCGGACCGTCCCGGTTCAGGATCGCCTGGGTGGCGTCGAGCACCCGCTGGATACGGGCCTTGGCCCGCGCCTGGGTGGGCAGCTTTCGAGGGGTGAGGATCGCGCTCATCACCCCTCTCCTATCACGGAGTCGGCGGCTGGGCGGGCATGGCGCGCACCTTCTCGCTCAAGGCGTCGAAGAGGGCGAAGGTCTCCGCCGACATCTGCGCGTCCCAGGCGCCGGTCCAGTTGCTGGTTTTCACCATCACCAGGTCCAGGGCCGGATTGACCATCAGGAATTGGCCGTAAATCCCCTCGCCCGTAAAGGCGCGGTCCGCCCCCGGGATCAGCCACCACTGATAGCCGTATCCGAGCGGCCCCTCGCTGAGCTTGCCGTAGCCGACCTGTGGGCGTTGCGGCTGGGTGGCCTGGGCGATCCAACCCTTGGGCAGCACCTGTCGCCCACCTACGGCGCCGTCGTGAGCCGCCAGATGACCGAAGCGGGCATAGTCTCGCAGCCGGATCAGCAGTCCGCCGGCGGCGATCTCCCGGCCCGCGTCGCCGGGTTGGTCCAGTATCCAGCGGGCCTCGGCCTCCGCCCCCATCGGCTTCCAGAGCTTTTCGGACATGTAGTCGGCCGCCCGCTGGCCCGTGGCCTTGGCCAACAGGGCGCCGAGGATCTCGGTGTCGGCGCTCGCGTAGTTGAACTTCTCGCCGGGCTTGCGGGCGCTCTTGAACTTGCGGGAATAGTCGTAGAGGCCGCCCTGGTTTTGGTCGAACAAAGCGATGAAGCCGCCAATGCCAGACTTGGCGTCAGTGTATTCCTCGTTGAACGAGGTGCCGGACGACATCTCCAGCACGTCGCGGATGGTCGCCGTCTCGTAGGCGCCTCCCTTCAGCTCCGGCAGATAGCTGACGATCAGGTCGTCGAGACTGCGGATCTTGCCCTCGGCCAGGGCGATACCGATCAAACTCGAGACGAACGACTTGCCGACCGAGAACGAGACGAAGCGGCTGTCCGGCGCCGAGCCTTGATAGTAGCGCTCATAAAGGATCTGGTCGCCGCGCATGATGAGCAGCCCGGTCGTGCGGGTATTGGCGGCGAATGCGTCCAGGTCGTGGGTCTTGCCCTTGAAGTCGTATGACGCCGCGAACGCCGCCGCAGGCGCCTTGAGCGCCATCGTCTGGTCGCCCGGCGCGATCCGGCGCGAGGGGAACAGTTCCTCCATATTGTGGAACGCAGCCGCCGAGTGCTGTGGATCGCCCCAGGTCCCGCGCACGCCGACGCCGCCTTCGGCCAACGCCTGGCCGCCCGAAAGGGCCGCCAACGCCACCGCGCCTGCCATCAAGATGTTCCGCATCGACTTCCCTCCCCCTGGGCCACGCGCTGTCGCGGCCATCTTTATACGAATGTGAATTATCATTCGCACTTTAAGCAAGCACAATCTGCTGGGGCCGTCGGAGGTCGCGCCACCAAGCCACGCCGTCGAGCTTCGAGATCAGGGTAGTCTAGAGCAGGCCGCGCGCTTCCAACGCCGGCCTTATCGCCGCCGGATCGGTGAAATGGTGCGCCTCGAACCCGAGGGCCTGTGCGGCGCGTATGTTCCACTCGGAGTCGTCGAAAAACAGAATCTCCGAGGGCGCCAGGCCGAAGCGCTCGCAAGCCAGGCGATAGATCGCCGGGTCAGGCTTCATGATCGCGACTTCGGCCGAGATCACATAGCCACCCAGGCGTTTGAACGCCGGGCTCATGGCGGTGACGCCGTCGAACACCTCATGCGACATGTTGGAAAGGCCGTATTGGGGGACACCCGCGGCGTGCAGCGCCTCGATGGCGGCCTCGGTCTCCGGGATCGGGCCGGAGAACATGTCCCACCACCGAGTCTCCCAAGCGTGGATAGCCTCAGCGTATTGCGGGAAGCGCGGCAGCAGCCGCGCGCGGTTCTCCGCGAACGTCACGCCCAGGTCGTGGGCGACGTGCCATTCCATGGTGCAGACATGGGAAAGGAACCGGTCGGCTTCGGCCGGTTCCTTGAAGAACGTGTCGTAGAGCGTGCGCGGATTCCAGCGCACGATGACATTACCAATATCCCACAAGACGGCTTTGACGGCCGCCTCAGGCATCTCAGCCTTGCTTGGCTTTGAAGCGCGGGTTGGTCTTGTTGATGATGTAAACCACGCCCTTGCGACGCACGAGCTTGCAGTCGCGGTGGCGAGTCTTGAGCGACTTAAGCGAGCTTCTGACCTTCATGGACCTAATTCTCGGGCGCCGGGCTTTCGCCCAGGGGGTTATTACAGAGCGGGCGCATATACGGGGCTGAGGTTTTTGAGTCAACGCCTTCAGCTATCGCAACCGATAGCGGCCTTGTGATTGGGGCCGCCGCGACGCCTCGCTAGGTTGGCTTATGGACCGTCGTATCTTTCTTGTCTTGCTTCTCGCCGGCTGCGCCGGCCCTACCCCGCCCAAGGTGGATGCGCCAAGCCCGCCACCGCCTCCAGCGCCAGCGCCTAGCCTCCCCCCCGCGGCGCCGACGCCTTCGAGCGACGCGGGATACGAGGCGTGGCGGGCGCAGTTCCGGACGCGAGCGATAGGCGCCGGGCTGCCCGGCCCCCTGGTCGACCGGGAGCTGGCCGGCGTGACGCCCAATCCGCGCGTCATCACGCTTGATTCGGCCCAGCCCGAATTCTCCAAGCCGATCGGCGACTACATCAAGGGCACGGTCAGTGACGAGCGCATCGCCCGGGGCCGGCGCTATAGGACCGAGCTGCCGTTCTGGCCGGCGATCGAGCAGCAGTATGGCGTGCCGCGCGACGTCCTGATCGCGGTCTGGGCCATGGAGAGCGCGTTCGGCGCGGTCCAGGGCGACTTCGACGTGGTCCGCTCCATGGCCAGTCTGGCCTATCACGGACGCCGCCGGAACTTCGCCGAGGGCGAGCTGATCGCGGCCTTGAAGGTCATCAGCTCAGGAGAGGCCTCGCGTAGCCAGCTCAA
>NZ_JAURWM010000384.1 GCF_030654915.1 Phenylobacterium sp.
TCACGTGACCCGCAACGTCGCCTTCGACCTGGGCGCCGCCGACATCCGCGTCAACGCCATCGCGCCGGGCGCCATCAAGACCGGCGCCCTGGCCAAGGTCCTGACCCCGGAAATCGAAGCCGCCATGCTGAAACACACGCCCCTAGGCCGCCTCGGCGCCCCCCAAGACATCGCCAACGCCGCCCTGTTCCTGTGCTCGCCCGCCGCGGCGTGGATCAGCGGCCAGGTGCTGACGGTGTCTGGCGGCGGGGTGCAGGAGCTCGACTGACAGGGGTCGGGGCTACGATATGGGGGAACGCGCCGTCGCGCTGGATTGGTCGCCAGCGTCAATGCAACGCGACAGCGGGCGATGATGGAAATGGCCCAGTGATGGCAACGCCGCCGGCTTGGACTGCTTCGGGCTCCAAGCCGACCATCGGAGGGTCCGCTTCTGGTCATCGAGCCCGCCGAAGACGGCAATGACCGCGTTGGGCTCTTAGCTCACGTCGGCGACTTCCGCTGCGCGGCACGCAGTCCTGCGGTCCGCGTCATGGCCGAGGTATGCTTGCGGACGCGGTGCGTGAACAATGGTCTCACGCGAGCTGAGCCACAATCGGCGCGAGACTAAGCCTTCGTCATGGCCTGGAACACACTGGCCAGCTTCCTGATCGCGACCTCGATCTCGTCGGGCGTATAGGCGGCGAAACCCATCAGGAAACCCGGCCGCCCGGACTCGCCGACGTGGAGCCCCGATAGTCCGAGCAACTCGATCCCGGCTCGCCGCGCCGCTTGGACGACCGCGCCTTCGACCAGGCCGCAGGTCAGCAGGCAGGGCATCTGAAGGCCTCCCGCCGGAGGCTCGGCCTCCACGAAATCCGACAGGTGCGTTTCGACGAGGTCGACCAGGACGCCCAGCCGTTCGGCGTAGACGCCGCGCATGGATCGGACATGCGCGCCGAAGTGCCCGCCTTCCATGAACCTCGCGAGCGTCAGTTGCGCGATCGGGGCGGAATGCCCGTCAAGCAGGGTGCGCGCGACCGTCATTGGCTCCACGAGCTGGGGCGGGAGCACGACGTAGGCGATCCGCAGTCCGGGGAAGAGGGACTTGGTGAAGGTGCCGACATAGAGGGTCCGGTCGTGCGGATCGAGGCCTTGCGCGCAGGCCGTCGGCTTGCCGGCGTAGTGGAATTCGCTGTCGTAGTCGTCCTCGATGATCCAGGCCTGCCGCCTGGCCGCCCACTCGATAAGCGCCAGACGGCGATCGAGCGACAGCGTCGCCCCGGTCGGGAACTGATGGGATGGCGTGAGAAAAACGGCCTTGGCGCCGCGCGGATCGTTCAGGATCTGGTCGACCAGCAGGCCCTGACGGTCAAGGCCGACGGGCGCGCACTCCAGGCCCGCCGCGTCGAACGCTCGGCGCGCACCGTAGTAGACCGGGTCCTCGATGAAGATGCGGTCGCCGGGGTCGAGCAGCATGTTCGCGCAGAGCGTCAGCGCCTGTTGTGAGCTGGTAAGGACCAGAACCCGGTCAGCCGTAGCGCGCGCGCCGCGCTCAAGGTTCACATAGTCGGCGATGACGCGCCGCAGCGGCTCGACACCTTGCGGATCGGCGTGGAGGAGAGCTTGCGTGCCGCTCTCCTTCAGCACCTGCCGTTCCAGCCGTTCCCAGAGATGGAGTGGGAACGTGCGCGTCTCCGGCGCCCCGTGAGCGAACGGTCGTAGTGAGAGCCGCTCGCGGACCCCGCCACCGCGGAACACCGCGTTTCCGCGCTTGCTGAGATTAAGGGGCCCCGATGGCGCGGCCTGCAGGGTGGACCGCCGCCCGGTCGTGAGCTCGGTGACCTGCGCCACGAAGCTTCCGCTGCCGACGCGGCGCTCGATGAACCCTTCGGCGTGAAGCTGCCCATAGGCCGCCTCGACCGTGTCGCGCGACACCCCGAGCGACTTCGCCAGCGCGCGTGAGGCCGGCAACGGTTTGCCCGCCCCCAGCGCATGATCAAGGATCAATTGGCGGATCGCCCGTTGAATTCGCGCATGAAGCGGCATGGCCGCATGGGCGGGGTGGGCAAGCCAAGCCTTCACGGACTCAAGCTGCGAATGTCTGAACAATTGGTCTGGACGACTCGGTCAAAATGGCGGGGCCAATCAGGCCATTGCCCGGATAGATGTCAACCCGCCGCGCCGGCCCGCACCCAGACTCAGGAGCTTCCATGTCCCCCAGCCCATCGCCCGTCCGCCTGCGCGACCTGACGCATCCGGTCGTGGCCGGGCTGATCTCCGTCATCGTCAATTACGGCGGCACGTTCATTCTGGTCTTCCAGGCCGCCAAGACGGCTGGTCTCAGCCCGGAGCTGACCGCCTCTTGGGTCTGGTCCGTTTCGATCGGCGTCGGACTGTCCGGCCTCTTCCTCAGCTGGCGGTATCGGGAGCCGATCATCACCGCCTGGTCGACGCCGGCGGCGGCGTTCCTCGTTACGGCGCTCGCCACCACGCCCTATGGCGAGGCGGTCGGCGCCTACATGGTCTCGGCGGCGGCCTTCGTCGCCCTCGGACTGTCAGGCTATTTCGACAAGGTGATCCGCCTGATCCCGCCGGGGATCGCCTCCGGGCTGCTCGCGGGCATCCTGCTGCAGTTCGGGATCGGCGCGTTTGGCGGCGCCGGCGTCGACCCGCTGCTGGTGGGCCTGCTGATCGTCGCCTATCTGGTGATGAAGCGCTTCCACGCCCGCTATGCGGTGGTCGGCATCCTCGTTCTCGGACTGGTCTTCCTGCTCGCGCAGGGCCGGGTCGATCTGGGGGGGCTGAAGCTGGAGTTCGCAGCACCGATCTTCACCAGGCCGGAATTTTCGCTTAACGCGCTGCTCTCGGTCGCGCTGCCGCTGTTTCTCATCACCCTGACCGGCCAATACATGCCGGGGATGCTGGTGCTGCGGAACGACGGCTTCAAGACCAGCGCCAATCCGATCGTCACCGCGACGGGGCTTGGGTCGCTGATCATGGCGCCGTTCGGCTCGCACGCCTTCAACATCGCGGCGATCACGGCCGCGATCGCCACCGGCAAGGAAGCCCACGAAGATCCGACCAAGCGCTGGGTCGCCGGCATCGCTGCGGGCTGCTTCTACGTGCTGGTCGGGGTGTTCGGCGTGACGCTCGCCGCCGTCTTCATGGCGTTCCCGGCGACCTTCATCACCACGCTCGCCGGCCTGGCCCTACTCGGCACGATCGGCGGCGCCCTCGCCAGCGCGATGGCCGATCCGGCGTCGCGGGAGGCGGCGCTGATCACCTTCCTGGCCTCGGCCGCGAACATCAAGCTGCTCGGCGTGGGAGGCGCGTTCTGGGGGCTGGTGATCGGTCTTGTCGCCCATCTCGTCCTCAACGGCGTCCTGCCGCGCCGTCCGCGCACGTACCTGTCCGCCTAAGCGGCGCGTTGCGGCTACCGACAAGCATGGAGCCGACGACCGACGCGATGCGGACGCTCAACGCCTGACGCTGCCCCCCTTACGGCGTCGCCTGTGCGGAAACAGCAGGAACCCAGCGGCGGTTCGCAGACCGCCGATCAGGTTCGCATTCGGCTTGCTCGCGATGCCTAGTGGTGGCGCCAGGCGACTTTCCTCCAAACGGCGCCGTCGTCTCCGGCGTTCGGTTGGGGCGCGCCGGGCGCGGCCCTGCAGCTTCAAGACCCATCACGAAGTCCGTTTGCGGGCGGCGTGCCAATGTCTCCTGCTGGCGCCGAGCTGATGTTGGCTCCACTTCGCTGCCGGACTGGCGGGCGATCGCTCGGCAAGCCAAGCCGATCTCAGCTCATGCCGTCAATCAAACGACCTGCTATTCCCAAGGAAATCGCGATCCAGAGGTTAAGTCTTTCCGCTCAATTGGTGGTGTAAGTTGTCATTTATGAAAAACTCAATCCAACAGGGCGACATTATTATTCTCGATGACCGGGAGACGAACCCCCTCGTCGTCGAAGTCCATCCTGATTCTGTAGTAATCGTCGGCCCTCAAGGCGTTTCTCTAGCCCTGACGCCAGAGGCGGCCATCGCATCCGCCGAGGTGTTGCTGGACGCGGCCGAAGAGGCCATTGAAACGTAGGCTTGATCAACGACCGATACGAGCAGCGCAGGGTGGCGTTCAGACTTGGCGGTCGCGTCTGCTGAAAGTCAGCTTTGTGCTCGAGTGCTAGAGTCTGCATCTGGCGCAAAACGCCCAACCACAAAAAACACCGCCGGCCCTTTCGGACCGGCGGCGCGGGTACTCTACTTCAGAACTAGGTCGGCTTAGGCGAAGGCGGCGGCCGTCTTGCGACGGCTGTTGCGCACGGCCGAGCCGGCGAGGCCGAAGCCCATGATCATCATGGCCCAGGTGGCCGGTTCCGGCACCGCCGAGACGGTGGCGATGTTGTCGAACTCGAACGAGTTCTGGCTCGAGGCGAACACCACCGAGGTCACGGTCTTGCCGCCGAAGGTGTAGGTCATCCGGCGACCGATCGACTGGTCGCCGCCGAAGGCGCCGCCGGCCAGTTGGGTGCCGCTCAGCAGCTCGGAGGTGTTGTCCGAGAAGTTGAAGCGGATCGAATTGTAGGCGTCCGGCGAGCCCATATAGACGCTGAGCAGCTTGATCGCCGGGGTGCTCAGGGTGAGCGCGCCGCCGCCGAGCACGGCGGCATAGTTGCTCAGGTCGCCGGGGGGCGGAGCCGAGATGCCCGACATCAGGCCGTCGGCGCCGCTATAGATGTTCACCGTACCGGTGGTGGTGACGCCGTAGCCGCCGGCTTGCAGGCCGTCGAAGTCCCAGACCATGACCTGGCCCGCGGGCAGGTTCAGGTTGTCGGACGTGTGCGAGACGGTGACGGCGGCGTTGGCCGAACCGGCGATGGCGGAAACCGCGAGGACGGCGAGAGCCGCCGCTTTCAGCGAGATCTTCATAGAGATACCCCTCCAACACCACCGCGCTCGACACCTTTTGTGACGGACGCGGCGGATCAAGACGGGACAGTCCCGCCTCTACACAGGCTGGTAATTCAAGATCGGCGCCAACCAGCGTTCGGCGACCTTCAGTTCCCAACCCTTGCGGCGGGCATAGTCCTCGACCTGGTCCTTCTCGATCCGGCCGACCCCGAAATAGTGCGCCTCGGGGTGCGCGAAATAGAGGCCCGAGACCGAGGCCGGCGGGTTCATGGCGAAGCTTTCGGTCAGCTCCATGCCGGTGGCCGCCTGCGCGTCCAGGATCTTGAACAGCGTCGCCTTCTCGGTGTGGTCGGGCTGGGCCGGGTAGCCGGCGGCCGGACGGATGCCGCGATAGGTCTCGCCGATCAGGGCGTCGATATCGAAGGGCTCGTCGGGAGCATAGCCCCACAGCTCGGTGCGCACGCGCCGGTGCATCGCCTCGGCGAACGCCTCGGCCAGCCGGTCGGCCAGGGCCGCGGCCAGGATCGCCGAATAGTCGTCGCCAGCCGCCTTGAACTTCTCGGCGATCTCCAGTTCGCCGTGGCCGGCGGTAACGGCGAAGCCGCCGACCCAGTCGGGCTTGGTCCCGATCGGGGCGATGAAGTCGGACAGCGCGACATTGGCGCGGCCGCCGTCCTCGCGGCTCTTGTCCTTGGCCATCTGCTGGCGAAGGGTGTGCAGGCGGGTCAGCTCGGTGGTGCGGGTCTCGTCGGTGTAGAGCACCACGTCGTCGCCGTCGGCGTTGGCCGGCCAGAAGCCGATCACGCCGCGCGCCTCGAACCACTTCTCCTCGATGATCTGCTTCAGCATCACCTGGGCGTCCTTGAAGAGGTCGCGCGCGGCCTCCCCCACGACGTCGTCCTCCAGGATCTGCGGGTAGCGGCCGATCAGCTCCCAGCTGGCGAAGAACGGCGACCAGTCGATGTGCTGGGCCAGGTCCGCCAGGTCGTAGGCGACGAAGCTGCGGGTGCCGAGGAAGCTCGGCGCCGGCGGCTCATAGGCGCTGAAGTCGGGCTGATAGGCGTTCTTGCGAGCGTCGACCAGGCTGGCGCGGGCGCGGTTGTTCTGGCCGCGGGCGAACTGCTCGCGCACCTTGATGTAGTCGGCGCGGGTCTCGGCCTGGACCCGGTCCTTCTCGGTGGGCGAGAGCAGGTTGGAGACCACGCCGACCGCGCGGCTGGCGTCCAGCACATAGGTGGTGGAGCCCGCCTTGTAGGCCGGCTCGATCTTGACCGCGGTGTGGGTCTTCGACGTGGTGGCGCCGCCGATCAGCAGCGGAATGTTAAAGCCGCGCCGCTCCATCTCGCCGGCCACATAGACCATCTCGTCCAGGCTGGGCGTGATCAGGCCCGACAGGCCCACGATATCGACATTGTGGGCCTTGGCCTCGTCCAGGATGCGGTCGGCCGAGACCATGACCCCCAGGTCGATGACCTCGTAGTTGTTGCACTGCAGGACCACGCCGACGATGTTCTTGCCGATGTCGTGGACGTCGCCCTTGACGGTGGCCATCAGGATCTTGCCGGCCGCCTGGCGGACCTGGCCTTCCTTCTCGGCTTCCATGAACGGCATCAGATAGGCCACGGCCTGCTTCATCACCCGGGCCGATTTCACGACCTGGGGCAGGAACATCTTGCCCGCGCCGAACAGGTCGCCGACCACGTTCATGCCGTCCATCAGCGGACCTTCGATGACGTGCAGCGGGCGCTCTGCTTGCTGGCGCGCCTCCTCGGTGTCGGCCTCGATGAACTCGGTGACGCCGTGGACCAGGGCGTGGGTGATGCGCGCGCCGATGGCGCCCTCGCGCCAGGTCAGGTCCGGGCCCTTCTGCTCGGACTTGCCGCCCTTGTACTTCGGGGCCAGTTCGACCAGCCGCTCGGTGTTGGACAGCACCGGGTCGCGTTGCGGGCGGTTGAGGATCACGTCCTCGACGGCCTCCTTCAGCTCGGCCGGGATGTCGTCATAGACCGGCAGGTCGCCGGCGTTGACGATGCCCATGTCCATGCCGGCGTTGATGGCGTGGTAGAGGAACACCGAGTGGATCGCCCGGCGCACCGGCTCGTTGCCCCGGAAGCTGAACGAGACGTTGGAGACCCCGCCCGAGATCCGCGCATAGGGCAGGCTCTGCTTGATGACCTTGACGGCCTCGATGAAGTCGACGGCGTAGTTGTCGTGCTCCTCGATGCCGGTGGCGACGGCGAAGATGTTGGGGTCGAAGATGATGTCTTCGGGCGGGAAGCCGACCTCCTCGACCAAGATCTTGTAGGCGCGCTGGCAGATTTCGATCTTACGCTGAGCGGTATCGGCCTGGCCGACCTCGTCAAAGGCCATGACCACGACGGCGGCGCCATAGCGTAGGCAGGACTTGGCCTGCTCGATGAACTTGGCCTCGCCTTCCTTCATCGAGATCGAGTTGACGATGCACTTGCCCTGCACGCAACGAAGACCAGCCTCGATGACCTCCCACTTTGAAGAATCAACCATGACGGGAACCCGAGCAATGTCCGGCTCCGCGGCGACCAGGTTGAGGAAAGTGGTCATGGCCAGCGCCGAGTCGAGCAGACCCTCATCCATATTGACGTCGATGACCTGGGCCCCAGCCTCGACCTGCTGACGCGCGACGCTCAAGGCGCCGGCATAATCCCCGGCGACGACGAGCTTCTTGAACTTGGCCGAGCCGGTGACATTGGTCCGCTCGCCGACGTTGATAAAGATGGGTCTCATGAGCGGGCTCTTATGCGTTATGGGCGCAGGCGTCGCCCGCGAAGATGGCTTGACCCGGATGCTCCGAGCCTAGTTGGCGCGTCATGCCGCGCGCGCGGCGGCCAGGGCGATCTGGCCGTTCAGGAAGTCGATGAAGCTGATCCCCGCGGCGGCGAGCGCCTTGGGATAGAGTGAGGCCTTGGTCAGTCCAGGCAGGGTGTTGATCTCCAGGAACACCACGCCCTGGTCGGTGACGATGAAGTCGCTGCGCGAATAGCCACTTGCGCCCACGGCCCGGTGCGCCTTCAACGCCCCGGCCTGCAGAGCCGCATTGATCTCGGCGCCGAACGTCGCGGGGCAAATCTCCTGGGTGGCGGCGGCGAGGTACTTGCTCGCATAGTCGAAGGCGCCGTCGGCCGGACGGATCTCGACCGGCGGCAGGGCGATCAATTCTCCGTCGCGCTCCAGCACCCCGCAGGTGGCCTCGGCCCCGGCGATGAAGGGTTCGACCAGGTAGGTCTCCCGTTTCGCGACCTCGGCCAGGGTGGCGAGGTCGGCCTCGGCGTTCACGAAGATCAGCCCATAGCTCGAGCCCTCAGCCATCGGCTTGGCCACCAGGCGGCCGTACTTGGCCAGCCCCTCGGCCGCGGCCTCGATGGAGACGCTGCCGGGCGAGGTCACGCCGACCAGAGCCGCCGCGGCCTTCGTGGCGGCCTTGTCGAAGGCCAGCCGGCTGGCCGCCGCGCCAGATCCGGTGAACGGCACCCCACGTGCTTCGCAAAGCGCCGCCAACTCACCGTTCTCGGCCGCGCCCCCATGCATCGACAGGACGAGCACCCGGCCCTCCGCCGCCGCGCGGTCCAACGCAGCCTCGATCAGGCCGATCGCTTTGCCGGTCGCCGGGAAGTCGACCTCGAAGGGTCGCTGGTGAGCAGCCAGGGCCGCCGGGTCGGCCTCATGAACCTGGCCGCCTGGCGCCCAGTACCAGAGGTCAGCCTGCGGCAAGGCGGCCGAAAGCGCCTGAGCGCTGGCCACGGAGACAAGACGCTCGCGGTTAAGACCGCCAAACAGGATGGTCGTGCGCATCATCAAGCCAGCTCGAACGGCTCCAGGCCGGCGAGCCGCATAGCGATCGGCCGCTCCGGAATCTCGCGCGGTTTAACCCCGTTCACGGCGTCCGCCACGTGGCGAATGTGATCGGGCGTCGTGCCGCAGCAACCGCCCAGGATGTTGACGATCCCGTCCTTGGCCCACTCGTGCAGCTGATGGCCGGTCTCGTGCGGTTGCTCGTCATATTCGCCCATGGCGTTCGGCAGGCCGGCGTTCGGATAGGCCGAGACCAGGGTGTCAGCCACCCGCGCCAGGTCGGCGATGTGCGGCCGCATCAGGTCGGCGCCGAGCGCGCAGTTCAGGCCGATGGCGAACGGCTTGGCGTGCTTCACCGAGTTCCAGAACGCCTCGACCGTCTGGCCCGAAAGCGTGCGCCCTGAACGGTCGGTGATGGTGCCCGAGATCCAGATCGGCAGCGGCTCATAGCCTTCATCTTCCAGATCAAGGATCGCCTTGATAGCCGCCTTGCAGTTCAGCGTGTCGGTGATGGTCTCGATCAAATACATGTCCACCCCGCCGTCGTGCAGGGCGATCATCTGCTCGCGATAGGCCTGATAGACCTCCTCGAACGTCACCAGGCGCGCGCCGGGATCGTTCACATCCGACGACATCGACAGCATCTTGTTCAGCGGCCCGATCGAGCCGGCCACGAAGCGCGGCTTGTGCGGCTCCTTGGCGGTCCAGGCGTCGGCCGAGGCGCGGGCGAGCTTCGCGCCCTGGAAATTGATGTCGTAGACCGCGTCGCCACACTCGTAATCAGCCTGGGCGATGGTGGTGGCCGAGAAGGTGTTGGTCTCGGAAATGTCCGCGCCGGCCGCGAAATACTGGTCGTGCAGGTCCGAAATGATGTCGGGCCGGGTGATGCAGAGCAGGTCGTTGTTGCCCTTCAGGTCCAGCTTGTGATCAGTGAAACGGTCGCCGCGATAGTCGGCCTCTACCAGGCCGCGCTTCTGGATCATCACGCCCCAGGAGCCGTCGAGGATCAGCACCCGCTCCTTGGAGATGGCCTTCAGCTGGGTGATGCGGTCCTGGCGAGTCATTGCGCGGCTTTCTGTTGCTTAGCCAGTTGGGTGTCGAAAGCGGCCTCGGACTGAGCGATGGCGCGGGTGAGTTCACCGCGATCGACGAAGGGGCTCGGCGCGCCAGAGGCCAGCTTGGCGCGCTTGGCCTCCATACCGAACTGCTCGCCATGCGGAGCTAGGAAAACGTCCGCCTTGAGGGTCTTCAGCTTGGCGAAAGCCTTGCGGTAGTCTTCGACGATGCCCGGATACTGCGGTCCCTTGGCCTTGGAGACCAGGCGGTTGGCGGCGACCGAGGTGCTGCAATAGAGCACCGCTTCGTGCTTTTGCCCCAGAATCGTGAGCGGGAAGGTCCAGGTGGTGCAGCCGGCCGAGTGGCCCGGGGTGATATGGGCGGTCAGCGTTGCTCCGCCCAGGGTCACTTGGTCCCCGTCGTTCAGCACGCGGTCCACCTTCACCGGCGGGAAGTCGAAAGCCTTCACGTCCTCCGAGCCGGGATAGGTTCCGGTCTCCAGCGCGCCGCGGTCGGCGGCGCTGGCCGCGAGCTTGGCGCCGGTGTCGCGCTTCAGCTCCGCCAATCCGCCAGCGTGGTCGAAGTGGGCATGGCTGTTCAGCAGTATCTTCACGTCGCTCGGCTTGAAGCCCAGCGACGTAATACTGGCCTCGATGTCCTTGGCGCTGGTGGGCATGGCGCCGTCGATCAGGATGTGGCCCTGCGGCGTGGTGATCAGGAACGAGGACAGCCCCTCGGTCCCGACATAGTAGAGGTTGTCAGCCAGCTGGAACGGGGCCGTCGGCGTCGTCCAGGCGGCGGGCGTCTGGGCCGTGGCGGCGCCCGCCAGGGCCAGACTCGCGGTCAGTCCAGTGACAAGGGCTCTCACGCCGCGGCCTCCGTGGATGAATGGGCGGTCTCTCGCACGCCTAGAACCCGGCAGATCGCATAGACAAGATCAGCGCGGTTGAGCGTGTAGAAGTGGAAGTCGGAGAAGCCTTCCTCCGTCAGTCGCACGCACATCTCGGCCGCCACAGAAGCGGCGATCAGCTTGCGGGTCTCCGGATCGCTGTCGAGACCTTCGAACAGATTCGCCAACCAGCCGGGGATGGTCACCCCGACCCGCTGGGACATGTTGCTCAGCCCCTCGACGCTGCTCACCGGCATGATGCCCGGCAGGATCGGGATGGTGACCCCGGCCTTCCGGATCTTGTCGACGAAACGCAAGTAGCCGTCGATGTCGAAGAAGAAGTTGGTGATCGCCCGCGTGGCGCCCGCATCGATCTTGGCCTTCAGCACCTCGATGTCGTGCTCGACCGAGGGGCTTTCCGGGTGAATCTGCGGATAGAGGCCGACGCTGACATCGAAGTCGCCGATGGCGCGGATGCCCGCGGTCAACTCCGTCGCATTCTGATAGCCGTCCGGGCGCGGGGTGTAGGCGCCGCCCAGCGAACCGGGCGGATCGCCGCGCAGGGCCACGATGTGGCGGATGCCGGCGGCCCAATAGTCCCTGATCACCTCGTCCACCTCGGAGCGGGTGGCCTCGACGCAGGTCAGGTGCGCAGCCGGCTTCAAGGTGGTCTCGTTAAGCATCCGCACGACGGTGCGATGGGTGCGGTCGCGCGTGGAACCGCCCGCGCCATAGGTGACGGAGACGAAGGACGGGTTCAGCGGCTCCAGCCGGCGGATCGCCTCCCACAGGCTCGCCTCGCTCTTTGGCCCTTTCGGCGGCGAGAACTCGAACGACACTGACGGACGCGGCGCGGTTCCAGCGCCGGCGCGAGCCACAGGTCCGAGCGCGGTTTCATGAGGGCTCATGCGGCGCTCCTTTGGGGTTGGCGGGCGCGCTCGGCGACCCAGATCTTGACGGTGAGGCCTTCGCCGCGCTCCGGCGGCAGGGCCGCGACCCGAACCTTCGAAAGGCCAGCTTCGCTCAGCCAGCGCTCCATCTCCGGCTCGGAGAAGCCCAGCCTGCGATGCTGATGCTGCTCGCGCAGGAATTCCAAGGCGTGGGGCGCGAAATCGACGATCAGCAACCGGCCACCCTCGGCGACCAGCCGCGCAGCCTCGCGCACCGCGGCGGCGGGGTCGGCCAGGTAGTGCAGCACCTGATGGACCACCACCAGGTCGGCGCTGTGCGGCGGAAGCCGGGTGCCGAAGATGTCGCCATGGCGCAACTCGCAGCGTTCCAGGCCGGCCTCGGCCACGTGGCTGCGAGCGATGTTCAGCATCTGTTGGGAGAGGTCGAGGCCCAGCGCCGCCTCGGCGTTGGGGCCCAGCAGGGTCAGCATCCGGCCCGTACCCGAGCCCAGGTCCACCAGCCGTTTGAACGGTCCAGGACCCGCCGCTTGCAGGATCGCGTCCTCGACCGCGGTCTCGGAAACATAGAGCGAGCGGATTTCGTCCCACCGCGCGGCGTTGCGCGCGAAGTACTCGCCAGCCTCGGTGGAACGCTCGCCCCGCACCGACTGCAACCGCTCGGCGTCTCGCGCCAGGATCGGGTCAGCGGGATCGATCGACTTCAGGGCTTCGTCGGTCAGACGCCGCGCGTCGCCCACAGCCGCCAGCCGGTAAAACACCCAGGCGCCGTCAGGAAATCGTTCGACCAGCCCGGCCTCGGCCAGCAGCTTGAGATGGCGGGAGACGCGGGGCTGGCTCTGGTCCAGCACCTGGCACAGCTCCAGCACCGACAGCTCCTCGCGGGCCAGCAGGGCGAGCATGCGCAACCGGGTCGGCTCGCCGGCCGCCCGCAGGATGTCCACCGTCTGACTCGAACTCAGCGTCATGAGGGATATAAAGATATCTTTATGTCATTATGTCAACGACCTTGCCGGCCGCCGACAAGCCTTAGGGCCGCCCGCGGCGAGCGTCCAGCATCGCGCGCGCCGGGTCGGTCCGACGCCAGGCCTCGCCGGCCGGACCCGGACAAATCGCCACCCGTTTCGGGTTTTCCGACCGCGCGTTCATCCCCGGTCAAGACCCTGGAGGGCAGATCGTCCGGGTCACGCGTCCCGGGGGTTCCATGTCCAGCTCATCGCCACATCGCGTGCTGATCGTCGATGACAACCGGCACGCCCGGGCCTTCCTGAGCCAGATTCTCCAGTCGGCCGGGCTGGAGACCGAGCAGGCGGCCAGCGGCCCCGAAGCCCTCAGGCTGCTGCAGACCCGCACCGTCGACGTGGTGTTCACCGACATGGTCATGGCGCCGATGGACGGCATCGCCCTGACCCGGGCCATCCGGGCCTCGGTCGATCGGGCGGTGTCCGGCCTGCCGGTGATCATGGCCACGGCCCAGGCCAGCCAGAGCGTGGTCCAGGGCGGCGTCACCGCCGGGGTCAACGCCTTCATCACCAAGCCGTTTTCGCCCGCCGCCGTGCTCACCCGGCTGGAGGCGGCGCTGGCGCCGCCCGCGCGGCCGGCGCCGGCCGCCGCACCCGACGAAGACCACGCCTACATCTGAAGCCGCCGCCCCGTCCGGCCGCTCAGGCCTGGACCGGCGACAACAGGGGTTCCTCGTGGAAGAACCGCCGCAGGTTCTCCAGCGTCTGGCCGACCATCTTCGGAATGCTCTCCAGCGTGCCGCCGGCCGTGTGCGGGGTCAGCACGGTGTTGGGGACGTCGGCCCAGCGCGCCGCCGGGGTCGGCTCGGTCTCGAACACGTCCAGCGCCGCCATGCCCAGCCTGCGGTCCCTGAGGGCCGCGATCAGGGCGTCCTCGTCGATCACCGAGCCGCGCGAGACGTTGACGATGCAGCCGCGCGCGCCGACCGCCTCGATCACCGCCGGGCTGATCAGGTGGTGGTTGTCGGCCCCGCCGCGGCAGGCCACGAACAGCGCGTCGCTGTCGCGCGCCAGGGCCAGCAGACTCTGCGCCCGGGGCCAGGGACTGTCCTTGGCGTTGGGCCCCCACCAGGCCACCTCCAGGCCGAAGGCCTCAAGGCGGCCTGCGATGGCCTGGCCGATATGGCCCAGCCCGACGATGCCCGCCTTGCGGCCCTTCAGCCCCGGACGCGGGCGCATGCGGTCGGCATGGGTCCAGCGCCCTTCCCGCACCATCCGGTCGCCGGTGACGATGCCGCGCCAGGCGGCCAGGAAGGCGCCGACGGCGTGGTCGGCCACGTCGTCGGCGTTGAGCCCCTGCGAATGGGTCACGGCGATGCCCTGGGCGTGGCACCAGGGGACGTCGACGCCGTCATAGCCGACGCTGACGCAGGCGATCAGGCCGAGCCTGGGCATCTCCGACAGGAAGTCGACCGGCAGCTTGACCTCGCCGGCGTGGACGATGGCCTGGACCTCCCGCCCCGGCCCTTCGAGAAAGTCCAGGCGGTCGGGATGCTCCCAGAGCCGGATCACCCGGTAGGTCGGCTCCAGCGCCGCCTGCATCGGCAGCAGCATCTCGTGCGAGATGAGGACGACGGGCGGGGTCGCGGCTT